>NZ_JBVIIE010000018.1:0-160207 GCF_055569945.1 Streptomyces sp. NPDC031340 | reverse complement strand
CTGCCGCACTACATGGTGCCTTCGGCGGTGACGGCGCTGGACAGGCTGCCGCTGACGGTCAACGGCAAACTCGACCGCGCCGCCCTGCCCGCGCCGCGGTACGGGACCGCGACGGCCACGGTCCGCGGTCCGGCTTCGGAGCGGGAGGAACAGCTGTGCGCCGTCTTCGCACGTGTGCTGGACGTACCCCAGGTCGGTGTCGACGACGACTTCTTCGCCCTGGGCGGGCATTCGCTCCTCGCAACCCGGCTGGTCAACGACATCCGGGCGACTCTCGGCGTGGAACTACCCCTCCGGGCCGTCTTCGAGACACCGACCGTGGCCGGACTCGTGCCACACCTCGGACAGACGCAGCGGGCCAGGCCCGCGCTGCGCCCGCGGAGCCGGCCGACCGGGCCGGACGCCGGCGGGGCCGCCTCCGGCACCGGCCTGCCCGCCCGGTCAACCGGGCAACGGAACCAGACACCAGAAGGGACATCGCTGTGACCAATCCGTTCGACCGCCCCGACGCCTCGTTCCTCGTCCTGACGAACGAGGAGGGACAGCACTCCCTCTGGCCGGACTTCGCCGAGGTGCCCGACGGCTGGAGCGTGGCGTTCGGCGCGGCATCGCGCACGGACTGCCTCGCGTACATCGAGGAGTCCTGGACCGACATGCGTCCGGCCAGTCTGATCGCCGCCACGCAGGGTGGCTGAGCGGCCCGGCGGACCACCGACGAACCGGTCCGCCGGCGCATCGCCCTCCGTTCGTCCCCCGTGCGACCCAGCAAGAGAGAACCGTCATGATCCCTCTGTCGTTTGCACAGCACCGCCTGTGGTTCCTCGGCGAACTCGAAGGGGCTGGCGTCACCTACCACATCCCGCTTGCGCTGAGGCTGACGGGTGAGCTCGACCGCACCGCCCTCCGTGCCGCGCTGCGGGACGTGATCGGCCGGCACGAGGTGCTGCGTACGCTCTTTCCCGCCGCCGACGGAGTCCCCGAGCAGCGGATCCTGGCCCCTGACGAGGCCGTGGTGGATCTGCCCCTCATCGCGACCGCGCCCGAAGAGGTGACGGGCGCCCTCGCCGGCCTGGCATCCCGGCCCTTCGACCTGGCACATGAGATCCCGGTGCGGGCCTGGCTGCTGGAGACCGGAGCGGACGAGCACGTACTGCTGCTGGTGGTGCACCACATCGCCGCCGACGGCTGGTCGCTCGGTCCGCTGGGGAGGGACCTGTCGAGGGCCTACACGGCACGCCGGAAGGGGCAGGTCCCCGATTGGGAACCGCTGCCGGTGCAGTACGCGGACTACACGCTCTGGCAGCGCGAACTGCTCGGGGACGAGGACGATCCCGGCAGCCTGCTGAACGAACAACTCGCCTTCTGGCGGTCGGCCCTGGCGGGCATGGCACCTGAGCTGGCGCTCCCGACGGACCGCCCCCGTCCCCCGGTCGCCTCCCACCGCGGCGGCCGGGTCACCTTTCGCACGGATGCGGACCTGCACCGGCGGATCGCGACCCTCGCCTGTGCCGAGGGCGTCACCGTCTTCATGATCCTTCAGGCGGCGCTGACCGTGCTGCTGTCCCGACTGGGCGCCGGCCACGACATTCCCCTCGGGGTCCCGGTCGCGGGCCGCGCCGACGCGGCGCTGGACGAACTGGTCGGCTGCTTCGTCAACACGCTGGTCATGCGCACCGACCTCACCGGTGACCCCTCCTTCCGACAGGTGGTCAGCCGGGTCCGGGAGGCGGGACTGACCGCTCTGGCACACCAAGAACTCCCCTTCGAGCGTCTGGTCGAGGAACTGGCGCCGGACCGGTCGGCGAGCCGGATGCCCCTGGTTCAGGTGGCGCTGTCGCTGCACAGCACCGGCAGCGCGGTACCGGACCTGCCCGGCCTGCGGGTGGCGCCCCTCACGGACGACGCGGCACCGCCCGCCAAGTTCGACCTCGAATTCGAGTTCCAGGAAACGTTCGATCCCGGAGCCGCCGGCTCACCCGCGGGACTGGCCGGCTCCTTGACCTTCGCAGCCGACCTGTTCGACCGGGTGACGGCCCACACGCTGGCCACCCGTCTCGTACGTGTCCTCGACTCGGTGACCAAGGACCCTCTCATGCCGTTGGGGCGGGTGGGGGTGCTGGACGAGGCGGAGCGGCGGCGGGTGCTGGTGGAGTGGAACGACACCGCGCGGGGAGTGGCGCCGGCGACGCTGCCGGAGTTGTTCGCGCGGCAGGTCCGGCGTGTTCCGGACGCGCCGGCGGTGGTCGGGCCGGACGGCGAGGAGGTCAGCTACCGGGAGCTGGACGCGCGGGCGCGGGCTCTGGCTCGGGTGCTGGTGGAGCGGGGGGTTGGACCGGAACGGCTGGTGGCGGTGGCATTGCCGCGTTCGGTGCGGTGGCTGGTGGCGGTGCTGGCGGTGCTGAAGGCGGGAGGTGCCTACGTGCCGGTGGATCCGGCCTATCCCGCGCAGCGGATCGCGTTCCTGCTCGAGGACTGCCGGCCCACGCTGGTGCTGACCGACGCGGGTGTGGAGGAGGGTCTGCCGCTGGGGGACCTGCCGCGACTGGCGGTGGACACGATGCCCACAGCCGACGACGGCATGCCCGGCGCGCGTGCGGCGACGGAAGCCGTGCGACGGGAGCCGCTGCTGCCGGCGCACCCCGCCTACGTGATCTACACCTCCGGCTCCACCGGCCGCCCCAAAGGCGTCACCGTCACCCACGAAGCGGTCGACCGGCTCGTACGGGAGACCGACTACATCAGCCTCGGCTCCGGTGATGTCGTCGGCCAGCTCGCCTCGGTGTCGTTCGACGCTTCCGTGTTCGAGATCTGGGGTGCCCTGCTCAACGGGGCGACCCTCGCCATGGCCCCGCCCCGCACCCTGTCGCCGTCCGACCTGCGCGCGTTCGTGACGCGCCACCGGGTCACCACGCTGTGGCTCACCGCCGGGCTGTTCCACCAGACTGTGGACACCGACGTGACCGCCCTCGGCGGACTGCGCCACCTGCTGGCGGGCGGCGACGTGCTGTCTCCCGCACGGTGCCGCACGGTCCTGGAAGCGTTGCCCGGAGTGCGGTTGGTCAACGGATACGGGCCGACGGAGAACACCACCTTCACCAGCACGCACGTCGTCCGGTCCGACGACGTGGACGACGTACGCGGCATTCCCGTGGGAAGGCCGATCTCCGGTACGCGGGTGTACGTGCTGGACGGTGGGCTGGCTCCGGTGCCGCCGGGCGTGGTGGGCGAGCTGTATGTGGCGGGAGCGGGCCTGGCGCGCGGGTATCTGGGGCGGCCGGGGCTGACGGCGGAGCGCTTTGTCGCCGATCCCTTCGGTCCGCGGGGAAGCCGCATGTACCGTACCGGTGATCTGGCGCGCCGACGCGGCGACGGGACGCTGGAGTTCCATGGCCGGGCCGATCAGCAGGTGAAGATCCGCGGTTTCCGTATCGAGCCCGGTGAGGTCGAAGCGGCGCTGCTCGACCTGCCCGAGGTGGGGCAGGCGGCCGTGGTCGCACGTGAGGACACGCCCGGGGAGCGGCGCCTGGTGGCGTACGTGGTCGCGGCGCCCGGTGTTGCGGCGGTGGACGTGCGGCTGGTGCGGTCCGCTGTCGCCGCGCGGCTGCCGCACTACATGGTGCCTTCGGCGGTGACGGCGCTGGACAGGCTGCCGCTGACGGTCAACGGCAAACTCGACCGCGCCGCCCTGCCCGCGCCCCGCCACGACACGACAACCGAAACCACCGGACCCCGCACCGCCCGCGAGCGCATACTCTGCGAAGTGTTCGCCGACGTCCTGGGCACACCGGACATCGGCGTCGACGACAACTTCTTCGAACTCGGCGGACACTCCCTCCTCGCGGTGACGGTGATCGAGCGGGCCCGTTCGCGCGGAATGGCCCTGGACGTGAGGGCGTTGTTCAGCACTCCCACCGTGGCCGCGCTCGCGCAGAGCGCGCTGTCCGCCGAAGAACGCCCCGAGCCCTCCCGGATTCCCGCGGGAACGCGGGAAATCAGCCCCGAGATGCTTCCCCTGACGGAGCTGACCCGGGCGGAGATCGACCGCATCACGGCCGCGGTGCCCGGAGGCACCGCGAACATCGCGGACGCGTACCCGCTGGCCCCTCTGCAGGAAGGCATCCTCTTCCACCACGTGATGACGCACGGCGAGGACGCCGAGGATGCCTACGTGCTGCCGTTGACGCTGGCCTTCGACACCCGGGCACGACGGGACGCCTTCCTGGCCGCGCTCCAGAAGGTCGTGGACCGGCACGACATCCTGCGCACGGCCGTGTTGTGGGAGGGCCTGCGCGAACCGGTGCAGGTCGTCCTGCGCCGGGCCCGGGTCCCGGTCATCGCCGTGGATCCGCCCGTCGGCGTGCACGGACCCGACGATGCTTCCGACTGGCTGCCGGCGGGCGCCGCGCCCCTGCGGGTGGACCTGGCCCCGATGCTGCGCGTGTTCACATCCACGACCGCCACGGGCGGGCGGTGGCTCGCCCTGGTGCAGGCCCACCACCTCATCCAGGACCACACGACGCTCGACGTACTGCTGCGCGAGATACGGGCGTTCATGGAGGGAACCCAGGACGCCCTGCCCGAACCGCTGCCGTTCCGGAACTTCGTCGACCGGGCTCGCCGGCGGGCCTCCCGTGAGGAGCACGAGAAGTACTTCGCACGGCTGCTCGGGGACGTGACCGAACCGACGGCCCCGTTCGGCGTGCTCGATGTCCGTGGGGACGGCACCACGGTCGTGGAGGCACACCGCTCGCTGGACTCCGCTCTGGCCGGAAGAGTGCGCGAGCAGGCCCGCCGCCTGGCCGTCAGCCCCGCCGCCGTCCTCCACGTCGTGTGGGCCAGGGTCCTGGCGGCGACTGCGGCACGCGACGACGTCGTCTTCGGCACCGTCCTCTTCGGCCGTACGAACGCGGGTCCGGGCGCCGACCGCGTACCCGGGATGTTCATCAACACCCTGCCGGTCCGGATACGGACCGCCGCCAGCGGGGTGCTGGCGGCGGTGCGCTCCGCGCAGGACCAGCTGGCGGAGCTCATGGAGCACGAGCACGCTCCCCTCGCGCTGGCCCGCCAGGCCGGTGCCATCGGCGCGGAGGGCCCGCTGTTCACCTCCCTGCTCAACTACCGGCACAGCCAAGGCGCCCGCCTGGACGTGAACAGCATCCTCGACGGCGTCGACGTGCTGCACACGCGGGAGCGGACCAACTACCCCCTCGGCGTGGCGGTCGACGACACCGGCGACGACTTCCTGCTCACGGTTCAGGCAGCCCCACCGATCTCCGCCGAAGAGGTGTGCTCCCTGATCCGCACGACGACCGAGAACATCGTCAACGCGCTGGAGACCGCGCCTCTCATGCCGTTGGGGCGGGTGGGGGTGCTGGACGAGGCGGAGCGGCGGCGGGTGCTGGTGGAGTGGAACGACACCGCGCGGGGAGTGGCGCCGGCGACGCTGCCGGAGTTGTTCGCGCGGCAGGTCCGGCGTGTTCCGGACGCGTCGGCGGTGGTCGGGCCGGACGGCGAGGAGGTCAGCTACCGGGAGCTGGACGCGCGGGCGCGGGCTCTGGCTCGGGTGCTGGTGGAGCGGGGGGTTGGACCGGAACGGCTGGTGGCGGTGGCATTGCCGCGTTCGGTGCGGTGGCTGGTGGCGGTGCTGGCGGTGCTGAAGGCGGGAGGTGCCTACGTGCCGGTGGATCCGGCCTATCCCGCGCAGCGGATCGCGTTCCTGCTCGAGGACTGCCGGCCCGCGCTGGTGCTGACCGACGCGGGTGTGGAGGAGGGTCTGCCGCTGGGGGACCTGCCGCGACTGGCGGTGGACACGATGCCCACAGCCGACGACGGCATGCCCGGCGCGCGTGCGGCGACGGAGGCCGTGCGACGGGAGCCGCTGCTGCCGGCGCACCCCGCCTACGTGATCTACACCTCCGGCTCCACCGGCCGCCCCAAGGGCGTCACCGTCACCCACGAAGGTCTGGCCTCCATGGTGGCCGAGCACCGCGAGCGCTACGCCGTGCGCGGGGAAAGCCGCGTACTGCAGTTCGCGTCCCCGAGCTTCGACGCCTCGGTGTTCGAAGTGATGATGGCCCTGGGGCAGGGCGCGTGCCTGGTTCTGGCCGCACCGCGCGATCTGCGGCCCGGATCCGACCTCGTGCGGCTGATCGCGCGCCGGTCCGTCACCCACGCCACCCTGCCACCGGCCGTCCTGGCCGTGCTGGAACCCGACAGTGTGCCGACGCTGACCACCCTGGTCTCCGCCGGCGAAGCGCTCGGCGAGGATCAGGTCGAGCGCTGGGCACCGGGCCGCCGCTTCGTCAACGCGTACGGCCCGACGGAGTCGACCGTGTGCGCCACCGCCAGCGACCCGCTGCCCGCCGCGGGCGCAGGTTCCCCGCCCATCGGGACACCTGTCGTCGGTACGCGGGTGTACGTGCTGGACGGTGGGCTGGCTCCGGTGCCGCCGGGCGTGGTGGGCGAGCTGTATGTGGCGGGAGCGGGCCTGGCGCGCGGGTATCTGGGGCGGCCGGGGCTGACGGCGGAGCGCTTTGTCGCCGATCCCTTCGGTCCGCGGGGAAGCCGCATGTACCGTACCGGTGATCTGGCGCGCCGACGCGGCGACGGGACGCTGGAGTTCCATGGCCGGGCCGATCAGCAGGTGAAGATCCGCGGTTTCCGTATCGAGCCCGGGGAGGTCGAAGCGGCGCTGCTCGACCTGCCCGAGGTGGGGCAGGCGGCCGTGGTCGCACGTGAGGACACGCCCGGAGAGCGGCGCCTGGTCGCCTACGTGGTCGCCGCGCCCGGCCACCGGCTGCCGGACACCCGCACCCTGCGCACACACCTCACCGGCATACTCCCGGCCCACATGGTCCCCTCAGCCGTGGTGCCCCTGCCCGAGCTGCCCCTGACATCCAACGGCAAGCTCGACCGCACCGCGCTGCCCGCACCCCGCCACGACACGACGACCGGCACCACCAGAGCCCGTACCACCCGCGAACGCATACTCTGCGAAGTGTTCGCCGACGTCCTGGGCACACCGGACATCGGCGTCGACGACAACTTCTTCGAACTCGGCGGACACTCCCTGCTCGCGCTGCGCCTGCTGAGTGAGATCCGCAGCGCCACGGGGCTCGGCGTGTCGCTGGCGGACCTGTTCCGGCACCCGACCGTCGGCACCCTGGCGGCCCGCCTCGCCGACGGCGAGAACGCCGACCCCTTCGGGCCCGTGGTCCTGCTGCGGGCCGGCGGAGACCGGCCACCGCTCCTCTGCCTCCCTCCCTCCAGCGGTCTGGCCTGGTGCTACGCGGGGCTCTCCCGCCACCTGGATGACGACCGGCCCCTGTACGGGTTCCAGGCTCCGGCGTTCGCGGGCGAGACGGTCCCGTCCGACTTCGCGGCGCTGACCGAGTACTACCTGGCCCACATCCGTACCGTGCAGCCCAGCGGCCCGTACCACCTCCTGGGCTGGTCCATGGGCGGCAATCTGGCGCACGCGGTGGCGGAACGGCTTCAGCGCGCCGGGGAGGAAGTGGCGCTCCTGATGATGCTGGACTCCTACCCTCCTGCAGCTGACGTCCCGGGCGGCGAACCCGACGACCACGTCCTTCTGACCGGCTTCCTGACGGAACTGGGAGTGCACGCGCCCGCGGACCGCTCGCTGACGGTGCGGGAGGCGCACGGTCTCCTCCAGGACGGGCTCGCGGCAGGCCGGGAACTGCGCGAGGAGCACGTCCAGGCGTATCTGCGCACGGTCCGTGAGCACCTGCGGATCCTGCCCGGCAGCGCTCTCGGGCACGTCGGCGGGGACGCGTTCCATTTCGCCGCCCTGCGCGACGGCCGTTCCGGGGCCGCCGCCCTGCGGGAGTGGCAGCCGCATCTCGGTGGCCGCCTGCACACCTATGGCGTCGACTGCGAGCACAGCGCCATGTGCGACCCCGCACCCCTCCAGGAGGTCGGCACGGTGTTGAACGGGCTACTCGTCGAGCGTGCGGCCCTGGATGACTGAACGGCGGGCGACCGGCGGGCTCTCTCCACCGAGGCGCACCGGGCACCACGCCGGAACCCGTTCCCGGGCGGGCCGTCCCGGCGCGGATCCCGCGTCTGTCGGCACGTGCGGCACGGCGGTGGCGGTGCCGAAGGCCCGGGCCGCTCGGTCTCTCCTTGCCGCAGAGCCGGCCCCGTCGGCGCTGCGTGGGCTGCGGCGGCCTCGTCGTGCAGGCCCGTCCGCGCCGCCGGTGCACAGGCGGCGTCGGCGTCCCGCGTCTGACGGCGTGCGGGGCAGTCCGTCGATCACGGCTCGCCGGAGTGCTCCGGCCGGGAAGTGATGACGGGATCGTTCCGAAGCTGTCGCTCAGGCGCTCAGAACGGATACCACCGCACCGTCTCGTCCCCGTCCCGCAGCGACGCCACCCGCCGCCGGAACTCGGCCAGCGCCTTCGGGTTGCCCGGCGCGTGCTGGGCCACCCACGCGCAGCTCGCCGTCTCCCGCGCGCCGCGCAGCACCGAGCAACCGTCCCACTCGCGCACGTCCCAGCCGTAGGCCTCGGTGAAGGAGTCGTAGGCCGCCGCGGGCAGCCCGTAGCGGTCGCGGGAGAGGGCCATGACCACCAGGTCGTGCTCCCGCAGGTCGGCGGAGAAGGTCTCCAGGTCGACCAACACCGGACCGTCCGGGCCGACATGCACGTTGCGGGGGAGCGCGTCCCCGTGGATGGGGCCGGGCGGCAGGTGCGGGGTGAGGGCGGCCGCGGCCGCCGCGAACCCGTCGCGGCGCTCGCGCAGGAACGCCGCGTCCGCCGGGTCGACGGCGTCGCCCGCGAGCCGCAGCCAGCGTTCCACGCCGCCCAGCAGCTCACGCGGCGGCAGCGCGAACGGCGGGGCGGGCAGGGCGTGCACGATCCGCAGCAGCCCGGCCAGGTCCCGGGGCTCGGCGGGCCGTACGGCGTCGGGCAGCCGGTGCCACACGGTCACCGGGTGCCCCGCCACGAGCAGCGGCTCGGGCCGCGCCGCCCGCACCGCGGGCACGCCGGCCCCGGCGAGCCACAGCGCGATGTCCAGCTCCCGGCGCGCCCGGTCCAGGAGTTCGGCGTCCCGGCCCACCTTGACGACGAGGCCGTCGGCGGCGAACACCGCGTTCTCGCCCAGGGCGAGCAGCCGCGCCTCTCCCGCCGGGCCGGGCAGCACCCGTGCCGCGGCCAGCACCTCCCGCGCCCGCGCCTCGTCCATCGTCCGCCTCCGTGTCGTCGTACACCCGCGTGCACCCGAGTAGACCCGCGTACACCCGCCGCGGACGGCCCCGGATTCCCGCCGTCCGTCGGCCAGTGTCGCATCCGCCCAGGTCGGACCGTACGCGTGCCCGGGTCGGACCGTACGCGTGCCCGGGTCGGACGGTTCGCTTGCCCGGAGCAACAGCGCGGGCCCGCGGCCCCCCGGGAGGGGAGTCCGACGGGCCCGCGGCTTCGGCTGTGCGGTGGACCGGGTGGGACCGGGTGGGATCAGACGGTCACCGGCTCGCCCTCGTCCTCGTCGTCACGCGTGCCGTGCGTGCCGTGCGTGTCGTGCACGACCGCCTCCGGCGACTCGTCGTGCGTGAGGTCGGGCAGCCGGTGCATCCAGCGCGGCAGGTACCAGTTGCGCTCGCCGAGCAGCGCCATCACCGCCGGGAGCAGCACGCCGCGGATGACCGTCGCGTCGATGAGCACCGCGGCCGCCAGGCCGACGCCCATCTGCTTCATGGACTGCATGGACAGCGTGCCGAAGATCGCGAACACGGCGACCATGATGACCGCGGCGCTGGTGACGACGCCGGCCGTGGTGACCACGCCGTGCCGGATCGCGTCGTTCGTCGTACGGCCCCGCAGGCGCGCCTCGCGGATCCGGGAGACCACGAACACGTGGTAGTCCATCGACAGGCCGAACAGGATGACGAACAGGAACAGCGGCAGCCAGGTGATGATGGCGCCGACGCCCTCCGCGCCGACCAGGGAGGCGCCCCAGCCGTGCTGGAAGACGGCGACGAGGATGCCGTACGCGGCGCCCACCGACAGCAGGTTGAGCACGATCGAGGTGGCCGCGATCGTCAGCGAGCGGAACGACAGCAGCATCAGCAGGAAGGCGAAGACCACCACGAACGCGAACACCGGGATGACGGCGCCGGCCAGCTGGTCGTTGAAGTCGTGCGAGCCGGCGACCTGTCCGGTGATCGGCGCCTGGACGCCGTCGACCTTGCCGAGGGTGGCCGGCCGCACCTCGTCGCGCAGCTTCTCCAGGCTCGCCCCGGCCTTGTCCCGGTCGGAGCCGCCGACCAGCGGGACGTACACGTAGGCGACGTTCTGCGCGTCGTGCAGCGTGATCTGCACGGGGCCGCGGGAGGCGCCCGAGCTGATCGCGCGGTCGCGGAACGCGGCGAGCGCGTCCTTCACCTCCGGGGCGTTGATGTCCTTCGCCTTGACGACCACCTCGGCCGGCTCCGAGCCGCCCGGGAAGGCGTCGTTGACCCGGTTGTACGTCTGCACGATCGGCAGCGAGTCGCCGAACTCCTGGTTCAGCGTGAGGTTCTGCGTCTTCATGCCCACCGCGGGAGCCGCGACCGCCAGCAGCGCGCCCGCCGCCACCAGCACGGACACCAGCGGCCTGGCGAGCACGCCGCGCAGCACCGCCGTCCAGAACCGGCTGCCGCCGTCGCCGCGGGCGGCCCGGCGCCGCATGGCCTTGTGCAGGAAGGGGATGCGCCCCTTCTCGACCCGCTCGCCCAGCAGCGACAGGAGCGCGGGCAGCACGGTGACCGAACCGACCATGGCGACCGCCACCACCATCAGCGACGCCAGGCCCATCGCCTCGAACTCGGCGAGACCGGTGAACAGCATGCCCGCCATCGCCACGCACACCGTGACACCGGAGACCACGATCGCCCGGCCGCTGGTGGCGGCGGCGACCCTGAGGGCCGTCTGCGCGTCCCGCCCGGCGGCGCGCTCCTCACGCTCGCGGCGCAGGTAGAACAGGCAGTAGTCGACGCCGACCGCCAGACCCACCAGCAGCATCACGGAGTTGGCGGTGTCGCTCATCGGCTGCAGATGGCTGACGACGCCCATCAGGCCCATCGTCGCGATGATCGCGGTGATCGCCAGCGCGACCGGCAGCAGCGCGGCCACGAGGGCGCCGAAGGCGATGAGCAGAATGCCGAGGGCCACCGGCACCGCCGAGTACTCGGCCTTCTGGAAGTCGTCCCCGAACGCGTCGTCGAACGTCTTCATCATGCTGGCGCCGCCGATCTCCTCGATCCGCAGCGTCTCGTGGTCCTTCTGGACTCCCGCGACGGCCTTGAGCACCGGCTCCACGCGCTCGCCCGCGGTCTCGGAGTCGCCGCGCATGTCGAACTGCACCAGCGCGCTGCGGCCGTCCCGGGAGATGGTGCGCGTGTCGTACGGCGACTTCACGTCCGTGACCTTGCCGGTGGCCTCGACGGCCTCGACGACCGACGCGACCGCGGCCTTGAACTCGGCGTCCGTGGCCTTGAGGCCGCCCCCCTTGGCCTGGATCAGGACCGTCTCACCGGCCGGCTCCTCGATCCCCGCGTCCTCGACTATCTTCGCGGCGGTGTGCGTCTCGCCGCTCAGCTGGTCGCTGTCCTTGACGTCGACGCGGCCCGCCGCCGAACCGAGTCCCATCGCCAGGACGACGAACAGCACCCAGATGCCGACGGCGGCCCAGCGGTGCCGGGCGCTCCAGCCGCCGGCCCGGGCGGCGAACCCCCGTACCTGCGCCTCTCGGTTCTTCATGACGGGCCTGCCCCTTCGTACGCGGTGGCGGCTCGTTGCCGCCACCTTCCGTAACGACGGTATGGGCCGCATAAGGACATCTCGTCGTACTGCTCGGTGAAGTGACAAGGCCCCGGGTCATCCGTCCGGACACCGCGCCCTCACCACTGGGGAGGATGGCGACCCCCTACATGTACCGGGCCTCCTCGGGGACGGCGGTCGGGGTGACGGGGCGCGGACCGGCCGCCGTCGCGCTCCCGCCCGTTCCGGGGACGGCGGGTCGGCGTCTCAGGGTGGCCTTAGGGTGGGCGGATGGCGACGACGTATGCGGCACTGCTGCGCGGGGTCAACGTGGGGTCCGCACGGAAGGTGCCGATGGCCGAGCTGCGGGCGGTCGTGGAGGGCCTCGGGCACGACGGCGTACGGACCTACCTGCAGAGCGGCCAGGCCGTCTTCACGGCCGCCCACGGCGACGAGGAGTCCCTGGCCGCCGACCTCGCGCGGGCGATCGAGGAGCACTTCGGGTTCGGCGTCGACGTCATCGTGCGCGACCACGCCTATCTGCGGGCGGTCGCCGCGGCCTGCCCGTTCCCCGCCGCCGGCCTGCAGCCCAAGCAGCTCCACGTCACCTACTTCTCGGTGCCGGTGGACGAGGAGCGGTTCGCCGGCCTCGACCGGGGCGCCTGCCTGCCGGAGGAGTTCCGGCTCGGCGACCGCGCGCTGTACCTGTACGCGCCCGACGGCCTCGGCCGCTCCAAGCTCGCCGGGCACCTCGCCAAGCCGCGGATCACCAAGGGCCTCGTGGCCACCACCCGCAACTGGAACACGGTGCTGAAGCTGGCGGAACTCACGGCCACGGCCCGGTGAGCGGGCGCGTCGGCCCGGGTGTCGCGTTTGTTCAAGAGCCCTCGGCGGGGCCTCCCTAGCGTGGGGTGCATGACGCACGACGACCTGAACCCCGGCACCGACCAGATCCACGCCCACATGGCAGAGTGCGCCGCCGAAGCCGCCCGCATCGCGCGCGGCGTCCCGGCGGACCGGCTGAGCGACCCCACCCACTGCCCCGGCTGGGACGTCCGGGCGCTGGTCAATCACTGGGTCCTCTACACCTCCCACGGCCTGGAGCACCGCGCGCTGCGCAAGCAGCTCCCCGAGGAACTGACCTCCCGCGACTTCACCGCGGAGCCCGACTGGGCCGAGGCGTACGCCGACCGGCTCCAGCGCGCCGTCGCGGCCTGGGCCGACCCCGAGGCCTGGGAGGGCGAGATCGACCTCGGCATGGCGAAGGTGCCCGCCGTCGACATCGCTTCGATGGTCGTCAAGGAGATGGCGGTGCACGGCTGGGACGTCGCCACCGTCACCGGCCAGGAACTGCGCATCTCGCCCGAGGCGGCCCGCTTCGTGCTCGGCGTGGTCGAGAAGCACGGCGACATCTATCGGCAGTACGACGGCTTCGCCGATCCGGTGCCGGTGCCCGGGGACGCGCCCGCCTTCGACCGCGCGCTCGCCGCCAGCGGACGCGACCCGCGCCTGTCCCGCACCGCATTGGACCGCTGAGAAGGCGCTCGATTGGGCCGAGACGCTGTGCCACCCGGCGGCTAGCGTCGAGAGCATGACGAACGGATCACCCACCCGCGTCGACTTCTGGTTCGACCCCGCCTGCCCCTTCGCCTGGATCACCTCGCGCTGGCTGCTGGAGGTCGAGCGGGAACGCCCGCTCGACCTCCGCTTCCACGTGATGAGCCTCTACCTGCACAACACCGGCAATGAGCTGCCCGACTGGTACCGCGACCTGGTCGACAGGTCGATCGGCCCGGTGCGGGTCGCCGTCGCCGCCGCCGAACGGCACGGGGAGAAGATCCTGCGCGACCTGTACACCGCGCTCGGCACCCGCATCCACGACCGCAGGGCCGGCGACTTCGACGCCGTGACCGCCGAGGCGCTCGCCGAACTCGGACTCGACGCCGGCCTCGCCGCCGCCGCGCACGACCCGTCGTACGACGACGCGGTGCGCCGCAGCCACCAGGCGGGCGCCGAGCCGGAGTCGGGCGGCTACGTGGGCACGCCGACCCTGCACGTCGACGGCACGGTGTGGTTCGGGCCGGTGCTGCGGGCGGTCCCGCGCGGGCCACGGGCGGCCGAACTCTTCGACAGCTTCCGCGTCCTGGCCACCCACCCGGACTTCTTCGAACTCAAACGCACCCGCACCGGCGCCCTGTCCTTCGACTAGCACGCGCCCGAAGGGGCGCGGGGAACTGCGCGACCGGCCACGACGGCGCGGCAGACGACCGACAGCCGTACCCGCGCGGTGATTCCCAGCGAACCCAGCGGAGCGTCAGGCGCCGACCGCCGCCGCCAGCGGCAGGCTCGCCGCGTCGTACCGCTCCAGGAGCAGCCGTGCCACCTCGGGCGCCGGGCCGAGCACGTCGGCGAGGACGTCCGCCTCCGCCGCGCCCCGCGCGATGCGGTCCGGCAGGAAACCGGGGGCCAGGACGTACGGGGCGACGGCCACCCGGGAGCAGCCCAGCGCCCGCAGTTCCCGCACCGCGTCCTCGGTGCGGGGGAGGGCCGCGGAGGCGAACGCAGGCCGCACGGCGCACCAACCGGTGTGCCGCCACTCCCGCGCGATATCAGCGATCACTGCGATCGCCTCCGGGTCGGAGGACCCCGCCGAGGCCAGCACGACCCCGGTCGAGGACTTGTCGGCGGGCGTCAGCCCCGCCTCGGACAGCCGCCGTTCCAGGGCGGACAGCAGCAGCGGCGACGGGCCGAGCACGTCCGCCTGACGGATCCGCAGCCGCGGCGGCGCGTCCCTGAGGACCGCCGGGATGTCCGCCTTCGCGTGGAAGGCGCGGGTCAGCAGCAGCGGGAGGGCGACGACGTCACGGACGCCCTGGGCCGCCAGGGACTCCAGCACCCCTTGCACGGACGGCACGTTGAAGTCCAGGAAGCCGGTCTCCACGCGCAGCCCCGGCCGCAGCGACCGCACCCGCCCGACGAGGGCGTGCACGGTCGCGGCGTGCCGTGGGTCGCGGCTGCCGTGGGCGACGACGAGAAGGACCGGACGGGACACGGCGGTTCAGCCCTTCACCAGCAGGCCGCGGCTGCGCAGCACCCACCGCTCCAGTGGGCTGAAGACGATCAGGTCGATGGCGATGCCGACGAACAGGATGAGCAGGATCGCCTCGAACACCATCGCCATGTCGCTGGCGTTGCGGCCGTTCTCCAGCAACTGGCCCAGTCCGACGCCGAGATCGGGGAAGGACGCGATGATCTCCGCGGCCATCAGCGAGCGCCAGGAGAACGCCCACCCCTGCTTCAGGCCCGCCACATAGCCGGGCAGCGCGGCCGGCAGGGTGATGTGCCAGGTGCCCTTCACGCCGGTGGCGCCCATGGTGCGGCCCGCCCGCAGGAACAGCGGCGGCACCTGGTCGACGCCGGAGACCAGGCCGTTGGCGATGGACGGCACCGCGCCGAGCAGGATCACCGCGTACATCATCGAGTTGTTCAGGCCCAGCCAGATCACGGCCGGCGGCACCCACGCCACCGACGGCAGCGACTGCAGCCCGGACAGGATCGGCCCGAGCGCCGCGCGCACGAACTTCACCCGCGCCACCAGCAGCCCCAGCGGGGTGCCGATCAGCAGCGCGAAGAAGAAGCCCAGCAGACCGCGCGAGACGCTGGTCCAGATATAGCCGAGCAGCGTGCCCTCGAGCCAGGCGTCCTTGAACTGGCCGCCCACGGCGGCGGGGGACGGCAGCTTGGAGGGGTCGTCGACGATCCCGAAGAGGAGCTGCCAGGCCACCAGGACGACCGCGATCGCGACGACCGGCGGCACGATCTTGTCGACGACGGTCTTCCGCAGCGGGGGCCGGCCGGTGCCGGTCGTGGTCTCCAGCGCGTCGAGGCCCGCCTCGACACTCCCGGTGTCCGTTGCCGTCTTCGTCTCAGTGCTGGCCATGACGGCGGATCTCCCCACGCAGTACTTCGGTGATCTCGAGGGACAGTTCCGCCACGGGGGCGTCCTCGATGCGGCGCGGCTGCGGGATGCCGACCCGCCACTCGCGCGCGATGCGTCCCGGCCGGGACGACAGCAGCACGACGCGCTGGGCGAGCCGTACCGCCTCGCGCACGTTGTGCGTGACGAACAGGACCGACAGCCCGGTCTCCTCCCAGATACGGGTCAGTTCGTCGTGCAGCACGTCCCGCGTGATGGCGTCCAGCGCCGCGAACGGCTCGTCCATCAGCAGCAGGCTGCTCTCCTGCGCCAGCGCGCGGGCCATCGCCACCCGCTGCCGCATGCCGCCCGACAGCTCGTGCACGCGCTTGCCGTACGCGCCCTTCAGCCGCACGAGTTCGAGCAGCTGCTCGGCCTTGTCGCGCCGGTCGGCCTTGGGAACTCCCCTGAGCTTCAGGGCGAGTTCGATGTTCTTGCCCGCGGTCAGCCACGGGAAGAGGGCGTGCTCCTGGAACATCAGGGCCGGGCGGCCGTCCGTCGTGATGGTGCCGGCGGTCGGCTGGTCGAGGCCCGCCACCAGGTTCAGCAGCGTGGACTTGCCGCAGCCCGAGGCACCCAGGAGGGTGACGAACTCGCCCGGGGCGACATCGATGCTGATGTCGTCCAGGACGAGCTGCTGCCCGCCCGGCACGGTGAAGGACTTCGAGACGTGCTCAAGGCGCGCCGCGTGCTCGACGGTCTCGTCGGCCTTGGCGAGGGTCGTGGTCGTGGCCATGGTCGTCACCTCGTGGGTACTCATCGGACTTGCCTCAGCTGGTGCCGAGACCGGCGTCGTCGACCGTCTTCTCGCCCTCGCCCTTGAGGACCTTGTTCAGGATCGTGAGGTCGTAGATGCCCTTCAGGTCGGGCTTCTCCAGCAGGCCCGCCTTGACCGCGTGCTGCGCCTCGGTGTTCAGGGTGGCGGCCAGCGGGTCGTCGGTGATCTGGATCGACTCCCACGCCGGGTCCAGGACCTTCGCCGGCAGCGCCTTGCCGGAATCGGCCGCCAGCTGCTCGTTCGCCGCCGCCTTCGCCTTGTCCGGGTTGGCGGCGATCCACTTGTTGGTCTCGACCGACGCCCTCAGGACCGCCTCGACGGCCTTCGGGTGCTCCTTGAGGAAGCTCTGCCGCACGATGATGTTGGTGATCACGAACTTCTTGTCCGGCCACAGCGTCGCCTCGTCCAGCAGCACCTTGCCGCCCTCGGCGACCAGCTTCGACGCGGTCGGTTCCGGCACCCAGGCGCCGTCGACGGAACCGGCCTTGAACGCGTCCGGCGTCACCTTGTTGTCGCTGCGGACGACCGTGACGTCGCCCTTGCCGCTCTGCGCGTCGACCTTCCAGCCCTGGTCGGCGATCCAGTTCAGGAACGCCACGTCCTGCGTGTTGCCCAGCTGCGGGGTGGCGATCTTCTTGCCCTTGACGTCCTTCAGGGACGTGACCTTCTTCGGGTTCACGACCAGCTTCACGCCGCCGGACGCCGAACCGCCGATGATCTTCAGGCTCTTGCCGTTCGACTTGGCCCAGCCGTTGATCGCCGGGGACGGGCCGATCCAGCCGATGTCGATGGAGCCGGAGTTGAGGGCCTCGATCTCGGACGGGCCGGCGTTGAAGGTGGCGTACTCGGCCTTGGTGGCGCCGAGTTTCTTCTGGAAGATGCCCTGCCGGCGGCCGACCAGTGCGGTGGCGTGGGTCAGGTTGCCGAAGTAGCCGATCTTGACGGAGTCGAGGCCGTCGGTCTTGTCGGCGCCGGTGGCGACCTTGGCGGTGTCGTCGTCCTTGGCCTGGGACCCGTAGCCGCAGGCGGCGAGGGCGAGCAGGGGGAGGACGGCTATGACCGCGAAGCGGCGGCGGACGGCATGGGTGGCAGGCACGGGAGGTGTTCCTCTCGTCGGCCCGGCGGTCACGTACTCAGGTCGTGGCCGGGAGGTCGGCAGGTCTGCGTTTTCGGCGGTGGGGGGTGCGGGCGCGCAGGCAGTGCGCGTACGTCAGCGCACACATCGCGTCACTCCGCCCTGCCCGCTGCCGAGAACGCCGCTGCCGACGCGGCCGCCCTCCTTGGCGAACGTGGACCAGTAGTCGGTGGTCGTCATGTCAGAAGTCCCACCCGTCGTCCTCGGGCTCGTCCTTGACGGGCTCCGGGGAGGCGAAGGACTCGCCGACCATGCCGGCGGTGAGGGTGGTGCCGTCGCTGGGGTCGATCAGGATGAACGATCCGGTGCGGCGGGAGTCGGCGTAGGAGTCGACCGGCAGCGGTTCGGCGGTGCGGATCTTGACCCGGCCGATGTCGTTGGCGACGAGCTGCCCCGGGTGCGGGTGCAGGGACAGGTCGTCGAGGGTGAGCCGGGACGGGATGTCCTTGACGATCGCCTTGACCGTGCGGGTGCCGTGCTTGAGCAGCACCCGGTGGCCGACGGTCAGCGGGGCGTCGGCGACGTGGCAGACGGTCGCCTCGATGTCCTGCGTGGTCGCCGGGGCGTCCTTGGTGGGCACGATCAGGTCGCCGCGCGAGATGTCGATGTCGTCCTCCAGCAGGAGGGTCACCGACTGGGTGGTCCAGGCGACGTCGACCGGCTCGCCCAGCAGGTCGATCCCGGAGACCCGCGAGGTGCGGCCCGAGGGCAGCACGGTGACCTGCTCGCCGACCCGGAAGGAACCGGCGGCGATCTGGCCCGCGTAACCGCGGTAGTCGGGGTGCTCGGCGGTCTGCGGCCGGATCACGTACTGCACGGGCAGCCGGGCGTGGCAGTGGCTGAGGTCGTGGCTGACCGGCACCGTCTCCAGGTGCTCCAGCACGGTCGGGCCGCCGTACCAGTCCATGTTCGACGACGGCTCCACGACGTTGTCGCCGGCCAGCGCGGAGATCGGGATCGCGGTGACCTCGGGGACGCCCAGCTCGGTCGCGTACGCCGTGAACTCCTCGGCGATGGCGGCGAACACCGGCTCCCGGTAGTCCACCAGGTCCATCTTGTTGACGGCGAGGACGACGTGCGGGACGCGCAGCAGCGCGGCGATCGCGGCGTGCCGGCGGGTCTGCTCGACGACGCCGTTGCGGGCGTCGACCAGGATCACCGTCAGCTCGGCGGTGGAGGCGCCGGTGACCATGTTGCGGGTGTACTGCACGTGGCCGGGGGTGTCGGCGAGGATGAACCGGCGGCGCGGGGTGGCGAAGTAGCGGTAGGCGACGTCGATGGTGATGCCCTGCTCGCGCTCGGCGCGCAGGCCGTCCGTCAGCAGCGCCAGGTCGGGGGCGTCCTGGCCGCGGCTCGCGGAGGCGCGCTCCACGGCCTCCAACTGGTCGGTGAGGATCGACTTGGAGTCGTGCAGCAGCCGCCCGACGAGGGTGGACTTGCCGTCGTCGACGGAGCCGGCGGTGGCGAACCGCAGCAGCGTGGTGGCCGAGAGCTCCTCGGTCGTGATCGTGCTCATGGTTAGAAGTACCCCTCGCGCTTGCGGTCTTCCATCGCGGCCTCGGAGAGCTTGTCGTCGGCGCGGGTGGCGCCGCGCTCGGTCAGCCGGGAGGCGGCGATCTCGGCGATGACGGCGTCCAGCGTGGTGGCGTCGGAGTCGACGGCGCCGGTGCAGGACATGTCACCGACCGTGCGGTAGCGGACCTGCCGCTTCTCCACGGTCTCGCCCGGTTTCGGCCCGCCCCATTCGCCGGCCGTCAGCCACATGCCGGCCCGCTGGAACACCTCGCGCTCGTGGGCGAAGTAGATCTCCGGCAGCTCGATGCGCTCGCGGGCGATGTACTGCCAGACGTCCAGCTCGGTCCAGTTGGACAGCGGGAAGACGCGGACGTGTTCGCCGGGCGCGTGCCGGCCGTTGTACAGGTTCCACAGCTCGGGGCGCTGGCGGCGCGGGTCCCACTGGGAGAACTCGTCGCGCAGCGAGAACACCCGCTCCTTCGCGCGGGCCTTCTCCTCGTCACGGCGTCCGCCGCCGAACACCGCGTCGAACCGCTCGGCCTGGATCTTCTCCGTCAGCGGCAGCGTCTGCAGCGGGTTGCGGGTGCCGTCCGGGCGCTCCTTCAGGACCCCCCGGTCGATGTAGTCCTGCACGGAGGCCACGTGCAGCCGCAGGCCGTGCTTCGCGACCGCGCGGTCCCGGTACTCCAGCACCTCGGGGAAGTTGTGCCCGGTGTCCACGTGCAGCAGCGAGAACGGCACCGGCGCCGGCGCGAACGCCTTCAGCGCCAGGTGCAGCATCACGATGGAGTCCTTGCCGCCGGAGAACAGGATCACCGGCCGCTCGAACTCGCCCGCGACCTCCCGGAAGATGTGCACCGCCTCGGACTCCAGCGCGTCGAGGTGGGAGAGCGCGTACGGGCTGTCCGTGCCTTCCGCCACGGTGGCGACGGTCGTCGTCATGCCAGTCCCCTTTCGGTGAGCAGCGCGTGCACCGCGGCCGCGGACTCCTGGACGGTCTGATGCTGCGACTCGATGCGCAGGTCGGGCGTCTCCGGCTCCTCGTAGGGGTCGTCGACCCCGGTGAGACCGGACAGTTCGCCCGCCGCCTGCTTGGCGTACAGGCCCTTCACGTCACGGACGGAGCACACCTCCACCGGGGTCGCCACGTGCACCTCGACGTACGGCGCCCCGCTGTCCTGGTGGCGCTTGCGCACCGCCTCACGGCTGTCCGCGTACGGCGCGATCACCGGGACGAGCGCCTTCACGCCGTTGCGGGCGAGGAGTTCGGCGACGAAGCCGATGCGCTGCACGTTGGTGTGCCGGTCCTCGCGGCTGAAGCCGAGGCCCGCCGAGATGAACTCGCGGATCTCGTCGCCGTCCAGCACCTCGACGCGGTGGCCGTCCTCGCGCAGCCGGGCGGCCAGCTCGTACGCGATGGTGGTCTTGCCGGCGCTCGGCAGACCCGTGAGCCAGACGGTGGCTCCGGTGGTCACGTGGTTCTCCTGGGTCTCGGTGGTCGTCGTCATGCGTGCAGCCCGCACTCGGTCTTGGCGCGTCCGGCCCAGCGGCCGGCCCGAGCGTCCTCGCCTTCCAGGACCCGGCGGGTGCAGGGGGCGCAGCCGACGGAGGCGTAACCGTCCATCAGCAGCGGGTTGGTGAGGACGCCGTGTTCGGCGACGTAGGCGTCCACGTCGTCCTGGGTCCAGCGGGCGATCGGGGAGATCTTGACCTTCTGCCGCTTCTCGTCCCAGCCGACGACCGGCGTGTTCGCGCGGGTCGGGGACTCGTCGCGGCGCAGCCCGGTCGCCCAGGCCAGGTAGCCGCGCAGGCCCTGCTCCAGCGGCCGCACCTTGCGCAGCTTGCAGCACAGGTCGGGGTCGCGGTCGTGCAGCTTCGGGCCGTACTCGGCGTCCTGTTCGGCGACCGTCTGCTTCGGCGTGATCGTGATGACGTTGACGTCCATCACGGCCTCGACCGCGTCACGGGTGCCGATGGTCTCCGGGAAGTGGTAGCCGGTGTCGAGGAACACGACGTCCACGCCGGGCAGGGCGCGGGAGGCGAGGTGGGCGACCACCGCGTCCTCCATCGAGGAGGTCACGCAGAAGCGCTTGCCGAAGGTCTCGGCGGCCCACTGGAGGATCTCCAGCGCGGAGGCGTCCTCGAGGTCCCGGCCCGCCTGCTCGGCGAGCGCCTTCAGATCCTCTGTCGTGCGGTCTTCCTGAATCGTGGTCATGTCTGCTCTCCCCCTGCGTCGGTGTGCTGGAGGCCCCGGGCGAGCAGCCCGAGGAACTTCAGCCGGAAGGCGCGGTTGCACGCCGCGCATTCCCAGGCCCCGTGGCCTTCCTCGTTCGGGCGGAGGTCCTCGTCGCCGCAGTAGGGGCAGTAGAACGGTGCGGCCCGCTCACTCATGACAGGGCCCCCTCTTTTCAGACGCTCGGTTCGCCTCCGGGGCGCCGGTAGCCGGTGCCGAGAGACCGACCGTGCTCAACCCTTCGGGCCTCCGCGCGCTCGGCCTCTCGGCACCGGCGCGCCCCTTCGGCTCACTCGCGGAAATCATGACAGTGCCTCTTCTGATGCTCGGGCCGCCCAGGCGGCGAAGCGCTCGCCGTCCTCGCGTTCGGCCTGGAACCGCTTCAGCACGCGCTCGATGTAGTCCGGCAGTTCGTCGGCGGTGACCTTCAGGCCGCGCACCTTCCGGCCGAATCCGGCCTGCAGGCCGAGCGCGCCACCGAGGTGCACCTGGTAACCCTCGACCTGCTCGCCCTTGTCGTCGAGGACCAGCTGCCCCTTGAGACCGATGTCCGCCACCTGGATACGGGCGCAGGCGTTCGGGCAGCCGTTGAGGTTGATGGTGATCGGCTGGTCGAAGTCCGGCAGCCGGCGCTCGAGTTCGTCGATCAGGGAGCTGCCGCGCTGCTTGGTCTCGACGATGGCGAGCTTGCAGAACTCGATGCCGGTGCAGGCCATGGTGCCGCGTCGGAAGGAGGACGGCCGGGCGGTGAGGTCCAGCGCCTCCAGGCCCTCGACGAGCGAGTCGACCTGGTCCTGCTCGACGTCGAGGACGATCATCTTCTGCTCGACGGTGGTGCGGACCCGGCCCGAGCCGTGCGCCTCGGCGAGGTCGGCGATCTTCGTCAGGGTGGCGCCGTCGACGCGGCCGACGCGCGGTGCGAAACCGACGTAGAAGCGGCCGTCCCGCTGCCGGTGAACGCCGATGTGGTCGCGCCACTGCTGGACCGGCTGCTCGGGGGCGGGACCGTCGGTCAGCTTGCGGTGCAGGTACTCGTCCTCCAGCACCTGGCGGAACTTCTCCGGCCCCCAGTCGGCGACCAGGAACTTGAGGCGGGCGCGGTTGCGCAGCCGCCGGTAGCCGTAGTCGCGGAAGATGGACAGCACGCCCTCGTAGACGTCCGGGACGTCCTCCAGCGCCACCCAAGTGCCCAGCCGCACGCCCAGCTTGGGATTGGTGGACAGGCCGCCGCCGACCCACAGGTCGAAGCCGGGGCCGTGCTCGGGGTGGCGGACGCCGACGAACGCCACGTCGTTGATCTCGTGGACCACGTCCAGCACGGGCGAGCCGGAGATCGCCGTCTTGAACTTCCGCGGGAGGTTCGAGTACGCCTTGTTGCCCAGCACGCGGCGCTTCAGCTCCTCCAGCGCGGGCGTGCCGTCGATGATCTCGTCCTCGGCGATGCCGGCGACGGGGGAGCCGATCATCACGCGCGGGGTGTCGCCGCAGGCGGTGACCGTGGACAGGCCGACGCCCTCGAGGCGGTTCCAGATCTCGGGGACGTCCTCGATCCGGATCCAGTGGTACTGGACGTTCTGCCGGTCGGTGATGTCGGCGGTGCCGCGCGCGAACTCCTGCGATACCTCGCCGATGACGCGCAGCTGCTCGGTCGTCAGAGCGCCGCCGTCGATGCGAACACGCAGCATGAAGTACTCGTCGTCCAGCTCCTCCGGCTCCAGGACCGCGGTCTTGCCGCCGTCGATCCCGGGCTTGCGCTGGGTGTACAGGCCCCACCAACGCATGCGCCCGCGGAGGTCGTTGGGGTCGATCGAGGCGAACCCGCGCTTGGAGTAGATCGTCTCAATGCGTGTCCGCACATTGAGACCGTCGTCGTCCTTCTTGAACTGCTCGTTGCCGTTGAGCGGGGTGTAGTGCCCGGCGGCCCACTGACCCTCACCGCGGTGACGGCTCACCTTGCGGCGGACAGGCGCGGCGGCAGGGTTCTGTGGGGTGGCGGCCATGGTTGACACGTCCTTCGGGACAGGCGGGAAAGCGGCTCTGATCTGCGCATACACGCGCATGGGCATACGTGTGCGCCGTCGGCGCGGCGTTGCGCTGACGAGGTCGGAGAACTCCGGTGAGACCCGGTGGGATCCGGGGAAGTCGGGCGTCGCTGGTGCTGTCAGCTCGCCGGACAGATGGCGCTGGACATGCGGCAGAGGTCGACGTGCCGCCGACTCACCAAGGCAATTCCAGTTCCAGACATGACGGAAGCGTGTCATGGCGATCTGGACACAGTCCAGCTTTATCCATCATGCGGACACCCTTGTCTCGAATGGAGAGACAAGGGTGTCGCTGGTCACATGGCTGGGAATCGGCTGTGTACGCGCAGGTCAACCGGTGTAGGCGCCGGGCCACGGGCCGGGGGCGGCCGCCTCCGGCTCCTCCTCGACCTTGGTGTCGAACAGCCGGAATCCGCGCCGCAGGTAGTTGTCCATGGCGTGCTCGCCGTCCTTGCTGCAGGTGTGCAGCCACACCCGCTTGGTGGCCGCGAGCCCCGGCCAGCGGTCGGCGAGGTCCCATGCGCGCGCGGCGCCGTGGGACAGCAGGTGACCGCCGATGCGGCGGCCCCGGAAGGCGGGGATCAGGCCGAAGTAGACGATCTCCACGACCCCGTCGTCCTGCGGCTCCAGCTCCACGTAGCCCGCCGGCGTACCCCGGTCGTACGCCACCCATGTCTCCACGCCCGGCCGTCCGAGGTGCTCTTCCCACCGGGCGTAGTTCCAGCCGAGGCGGTCGGTCCAGCGGATGTCGCCGCCGACGGAGGCGTACAGGAAGCGGCTGAACTCGGGGGAGGGGGCCTCGGAGCGGACGATGCGGACGTCCCCGTCGGGAGCGGCGGCGGGGAGCAGGTCCGTCGGGGCGGTCTGCTCCAGGGACCAGGTGGTCACGGGCATGGTGGTCATGCCCGCCAGGGAATCATCCGTTCCGGGGATCTGTCGATTCGTCCCCGGGACGCGGCTCGCCCCGGGGAGCGCGGGACCGCGGGGCCGAGGGACCACAGGACCGCGGGGCCGCAGGACCGCCCCTCCCGGGGCGGTGCCGGCTCAGCCCAGGGAACCGTCGACGGAGGCCAGCGGCAGGGCGAACAGGATCCGGCCCGACTGGGACCACAGCTCGCCGGTCTCCGCCCAGTAGGACAGCGGGCCGGCCTGCGGGCTCCAGCAGTGCCGGCTCTCGTCGGAGCCGCACCGGGTGGCCTTCGCGCCGTCGGTGTCCTGCCGCCACAGCGTGCCGTGCCCGTCCGGGCTGTCGGCGCCCCGGCTGAGGAACCAGCCGGAACGGTACGCCAGGACGCCCCGGACGCCGGTCTCCTTCGTCTCGTAGGCCTGCTCCACGGCCGCGCGGCCGGTGACGTCGGTGGCCAGCAGCCCCGCGCGGGCCGGGTCCTTGCTGAAGGCGTAGCGCCACAGGCGGGTGACGTGGTCGCTGTCCGCGGGCACCCGCTCGCCGGCGACCAGGCTGTCGGGCGCGGTGCTGCGGTCGAGGGAGAGGGCCGCGCCGCGCAGGGCGCCCGAGGCCCCGGCCGCGCCGGTGGGCCGGTAGGAGCCGACGGCGGGCAGCACGTACCGGGCTCCGTACGCCGACCAGCCGCCGCGCACCCGGCCGACCGTGCCGCGGTCGACGGTGGCCCGCTGGATGCGGTGCATGTCGTAGACGTAGACGCCGTCGGCGGCGGTGACCAGCAGCTTGCCCTGGTACCAGACCATGCCGGTGACGGGGGAGGCCAGGCCCCGGTAGTCGCGGCCGCCGTCGGTCGGGACCGCCAGCAGCGCCCAGGTGTAGGTGAGGTGGTCGGGGTCGCCGGCGTCGACGAAGGCGACCCGGGCGACGCCGGGGCGCTCCGCGCGGCCGGTGTCGTGCGACCAGCCGGACAGCAGCACCCGGTCCGCGCCCCAGTGACCGTCGTCGTCCGCGTCCCCGGAGCTGGTCACCGCGCCGGCCCGCCAGCCGCGGGTGTCGGCGGCGTCCCAGCAGTACGCGCGGGTGGCCGCCGGTTCCACGGGCAGGGCCGTGCGCTCCTCGGACGTACAGTCGTCCGCGGTGCGCAGGGCCCGGTCGGCGTCGTCGAGGACGGCGCGCACGCCGACGGGCCTGCCCATCGCGGAGGCGAGCCGGTCGAGCGTGCGCCGCGGCGTCAGGTGTTCCGTCAGGCGCGGCCCGGCGGACGCCGCCAGCGGTCTGAGGGCGCCCGGATCGTGGGAGACCGTGGCCTGCGAGGCGCTGATCATGGTGGCGGCCGCAGTGAGCGCGAGGGCGGTCCCGGCCAGGAAGGCGCGCAGCGCTGTGCCACGCCTGCGTCTGCGGTGCCTGCCACGCTGCTTCATCGAACCTCCCGAGGCGGGCCAACTGCGCCCGTTGATCCGTACGTTGCTCGAGGAGCAGCTGGGGTGGCCCGAGGGACGATGCTACGGCAGCCGGTACCGCTCGCGGACGAAGACCCCGTAATTGCGCGGAACTCGTCACCCGTGACCGTCACGAGGCGGGGGTACGGGCGGTCGTGCGGTGGCGGGCGATCGTGGGGGCGGTGGAGTGGGGCAGCAGGTCGCGGGGGTCGGCGGGGAGGACCAGCTCCACCTCCGCGTCCTCGCAGAAACGATACGGCCGATGTTCCAGCAGCGCCCCGAGATAGCGGCGCACCCGGGACATCTCCGCGCGGACGGTCACCGTCCGGGCCGGGTCGCCGAACACGTCCTCGGCCAGCGCCGCCGCGCTCTGGCCCGCCGGGTCGAGGGCGAGCAGGTACAGCAACTCGGCGTGCCGCGGACTCAGTTCACGGCTCCAGGAGCCGGCGCCGCCGGTCACCGTCACCGACCAGCGGCGCGGCTGGGCGAGGTCCAGCACCACCCGGGTGGCGCCCCGCGGCGCCGGCCCGTCCCCGTCCGCGGCCCCGATCAGCCACCCCCCGGCCAGCGGCTCCACCGAGCACAGGCCGAGCGGAGGCAGCCACCGGCGCCCCGGCGACAGGGACTTGGGCAGCGCGATCCGGTTCGTGTACGGCATCCCGGTCACCGCCGCGGTCCAGCCGTCCCGGTCCACCGCCAGCGCCCGGCCACCCATCCTGGCCAGCAGCGGCGCCGCCACCGACCGCAGCCGCTCCAGCGAGGCGAGGTGCAGTTCGCGCAGCCGCGCCTCGGCGAGCTTGGCCACCGAGTCGACCCAGGCCAGCGTGACCGGATGCATCGTCTCCAGCGGCCCGCTGATGTCCACCACGCCGATCAGGCGGCCGTCGCGCGGGTCCGTGATCGGGGCGCCGGTACAGGTCCACGACGTCAGGGAACGCACGAAGTGCTCGGAGGCGAACACCTGCACCGGCCGGCGCACCACCGCCGGGGTGCCGATGCCGTTGGTGCCGACGACCTCCTCGCCCCAGTGGGCGCCCACTTCAAAACCGTGCCCGTCGGCCTTGCGCAGCACCGGCGCGCTGCCCTCCCGCCACAGCACCCGGCCCTCGTCGTCGGCGACCACCATGATGTGGTGGGCGGCGTCCGCGACCGACACCAGCCCTTCCCTGAGCACCGGCATGACGTGCCGCAGCGCCGTGGATTCCCGGCGCCGCCGCACCTCCTCGGTGGACAGCAGCCCCGACCGGCGGTCCCGCTCGGGATCGACGCCGTGGCGCATCATCCGGGCCCAGGACTGTCCGATGACCGGGCGCGGCGGAACGGGGGCGCGCTGCCCGGAGATCGCGGCGGAGCGGACCTCGCTCAGCACCCGCGCCGCGCGTGCCGCGTCGACCGCGGCGAGCTGCGTCACATCCGTCGGCGACAGCGCCACTGACCCTCCTGCGAGAAACGCTCGGGACCCCGGTTCCCGCGTCGTTCCGGCGGCGGGAGCCTACAGCCCGTTCCGGCTGTCCGTCCCATGGTGCCCGGCCGTCCTCACCGGACGCGCACACTCCGCATACAGACAGCAGCAAGTTGCAACCCCTTGCAACCCTGGTGAACGGCCGCGGGCCCGGTCGAGACTTGAGCAACGCCGTCCCGAGCGGCGTTCGCGGCCTCGAACGGGCCGATGCGCGGGGGTGGTGCCGTGTCGGCGCAGCACCACCCCCGCGCTGCGGACCACCCGGCCGGCACACCGGCCGCGCGCGCTGCGGATTCCCCGGTCAGGAGACCGGACGTGCCTGTTACGGACCACCTGGTCAGCACACCGGACGCGCCTCCTGCGGAGCCCCCGGTCGAGACCGGACGCGCCCCTTGCGGATGGACCGCCCGGTCAGGAGACCGGGCGCGCCCGCTCCACGATCGATGCCAGGTCCAGGGTGTGCGGCAGTGTCCCGAAGGCCGCCCCGCCGTCGCCGCCCAGCCGCCCGGCGCAGAACGCGTCGGCGACCTCCGGCGGCGCGAACCGGACCAGCAGCGAGCCCTGCAGCACCAGCGCCAGCCGCTCGGCCAGCAGCCGGGCCCGTCCCTCGATCCCGTCCAGGTCGGCGAGCTCGGTCAGCAGGTCCTTGATCGCCTTGTCGAGCCGGTGATCGGCGCCGCGCGCCGTTCCGACCTCCCGCAGAAAGGCGTCCAGGGCCCGCGGCTCCCGGCTCAGCACCCGCAGCACGTCCAGCGCCTGCACATTGCCCGCGCCCTCCCAGACCGAGTTCAGCGGCGACTCGCGCACCAGCCGGGGCAGCCCGGACTCCTCGACGTACCCGTTGCCGCCCAGGCACTCGGCGGCCTCGACCACCAGCGGCGCACAGCGCTTGGTCACCCAGTACTTCGCGGCCGGCACCGCGATCCGCAGCAGCGCCCGCTCCTGCTCGCCGCCGTCGTCGCAGGCGGCCGCGAGCCTGAGCGCGAGGGTGGTCGCCGCCTCGGACTCGACCGCGAGATCGGCCAGCACGTTGCGCATCAGCGGCTTGTCGACGAGCCGCCCGCCGAACGCCGCACGGTGGGAGCAGTGGTGCACCGCCTGGGCCACCGCCTGCCGCATCAGACCCGCCGAGCCGAGCACGCAGTCCAGCCGGGTCGCCGCCACCATGTCGATGATGGTGCGCACCCCGCGCCCCTCCTCGCCCACCCGGCGACCCCAGGTCCCGTCGAACTCCACCTCACCGGAGGCGTTCGAACGGTTGCCGAGCTTGTCCTTCAGCCGCTGGAGCAGGAACGGGTTGCGGGTGCCGTCCTCCAGGACCCGCGGGACGAGGAAGCAGGTCAGGCCCTCCGGCGCCTGCGCGAGCACCAGGAACCCGTCGGACATGGGCGCCGAGCAGAACCACTTGTGCCCGGTCAGCTCGTAGGTCCCGTCCTCGGCCAGGGGCCGCGCGGCGGTGGTGTTGGCCCGCACGTCGCTGCCGCCCTGCTTCTCCGTCATGCCCATCCCGAACAGCGCCCCGGATTTCAGGCGGGCGGGCCGCAGCTCGCGGTCGTAGATCATCGATGTCAGCCGCGGCTCCCACTCGGCGGCGAGCGCCGGCTCGGCGCGCAGGGCGGGCACCGCCGCGTGGGTCATCGACAACGGGCACAGGTTGCCGGCCTCCACCTGCGTCCACACCAGGAAGGCGGCGGCCCGGCGCAGATGGCCGCCGGGCCGGGTCCAGGCCGCGGTCAGGCCGGCTCCGACGCCCTTGCCGAGCAGCCGGTGCCAGGCCGGGTGGAAGTCGACCTCGTCGACACGGTGGCCATAGCGGTCGTGGGTGCGCAGCCGGGGCGGGTTCTCGTTCGCCTGGACCCCCCACTCCTGCACCTGCGCGGACCCGGCCGACCGGCCGAGCGCGGCCAGCTCGCCGCGGACCTCGTCGAACAGGGCCGCGTCGAGGTGCCGTTCGACGGCCGCGGTCAGGGCGCGGTCGGCGGTGAAGACGTCGTAGCCGGACAGGGGCGGGGGCTGGTTGGTCACGGTGTGCGTGCTGCCTGCCATATATGCGAACCTACCCGGCCGACGGGGGATGAGTGCACCTGGTCAGGGCGGATACCTTTGGTTTGTGCAGCAGGCAAGTGATACCCCGCAGAGGCCCTCCGGTCGTCTCCACCGGGCGCGCGCCCTCTACCGGAA
Source organism: Streptomyces sp. NPDC031340 (assembly GCF_055569945.1). Taxonomy (NCBI): domain Bacteria; kingdom Bacillati; phylum Actinomycetota; class Actinomycetes; order Kitasatosporales; family Streptomycetaceae; genus Streptomyces; species Streptomyces sp. NPDC031340. The sequence continues at coordinate 130,783 of NZ_JBVIIE010000018.1, read as the reverse complement.
CGTCTCCAAACGGAGGACGGCCTGGCTGCTGCTGAAGGACACGGTGAACTCCTGCATGGAGTACCGCATCCTCGGGCTCGCGGCCGAGGCCGCCTTCTTCACGCTGCTGTCCGTGCCGCCGCTGCTGCTCAGCCTCATCGGGCTGCTCGGCTACGTCGACTCCTGGACCGGCACCGACACCATCACCAGCCTGGAGAACAACCTCCTGGAGGCGTCCCGCACCGTCCTGTCCGACAAGGGCGTCACCGAGATCGCCGAGCCGATCCTGCACGACGTGGTCAAGGGCGGCAGACCCGACGTCATCTCGGTGGGCTTCCTGTTCGCCCTGTGGTCCGGCTCCCGCGCGGTGAACGTCTTCATCGACACCATCACCGTCATGTACGGCCTCGACGGCGTCCGCGGCATCGTCAAGACCCGGGTGATGTCGTTCCTGCTGTTCATCGTGGCGCTGCTGATCGGCTCGGTCGCGCTGCCGCTGATGGTCGCGGGCCCCGACGCGGTGGTGCGGATCGTGCCGTGGTCGGAGACGCTGGTGCAGGTCCTGTACTGGCCCGTGGTGATCGTGCTGTCCATCGTCTTCCTGACGACCCTCTACCACGTGTCGGTGCCCGTGCGCTCCCCGTGGATCGAGGACGTGCCCGGCGCCCTGGTCGCCCTCGCCATGTGGGTCCTGGGCAGCTTCCTGCTGCGCATCTACATCACCCACACCATCGAGGGCGCCACGATCTACGGCTCCCTCGCCGCGGCCGTCGCCGTGCTGCTGTGGATCGGTGTGTCCGCGTTCGCCGTACTGGTCGGCGCGGCGGTGAACGCCGCGATCGACCGGGTGTGGCCGGCCGCCGCCACCGCCGCGGCGCGCGCGGCCAACGAGCGGGTGCGGGAGGCGCAGCTCGCCGAGCAGGCGGCCCGCGCCGCCGCGGGCTACGAGCCCGACCCGGACGACCCGGACATGCCCTCGGAGTTCCCGGAACGCTGGTCGCGCTTCCTGCCCCCGGAGGACGTGACCTCCCGCCTGCGCACCCACGTCAAGAGCACCCACCCGCCGCACCCGCACAAGCACGAGGGGTCGTAGCCGGCCCGCGGTGCGCACCGGGCGTACGGCCCTCCCGGCCGCGTAGCCTGGCGCTCGTGTACACGGAGAGACCGTGCCGGGTGCCCGGCGCCGTCGTGTGGACGAACGGGTGGACGAACCCCCCGGACGACGGCACGGGCCGCGTGCTGCCCGACGGCTGCATGGACCTGCTCTGGCACGAGGGCCGGCTGCTGGTCGCCGGACCCGACACCCGCGCCTACGCCGTCGAAGGCGCCCCCGGCACCCGGTGGGCGGGCGTCCGCTTCTACCCCGGCACCGCGCCCGCGCTGCTAGGCGTCCCCGCGCACGAGCTGCGCGACCGCCGCGTCGACCTCGCCGACCTGTGGCCGGCCGCGCGGGGCCGCCGCCTCACCGCCCTGGTGAACGCCGCCGCCGACCCGGCACGCGGCCTGGAGGACGCGGCCCTGTCGCTCGCCGCGGCCGCCGGACCCCCCGACCCGCTGCTGCGGCGGCTGGTCACCGCCCTCGACGCGGGCCGCCCCGTCGGCGCGACCGCCGATGAACTGGGCCTCGGCGCCCGCCGCCTGCACCGCCGCGCCCTGACCGCGTTCGGCTACGGCCCGAAGACGCTGGCCCGCGTGCTGCGCCTGCAACGGGCGCTCCGCCTCGCCCGCGACGGCGTGCCCTTCGCGCAGACCGCGGCCCTGGCCGGCTTCGCCGACCAGGCGCATCTGGCGCGGGACGTGAGGGAGCTGGCGGGCCTGCCGCTCCGGGAACTACTGGGCCGCCGGTAGCCCGGCCAACAGGTCGACGCCGTTGCCGTCGGGGTCGTGCAGCACCGCGTACCGCATCCCCCACGCCGCGTCCCACGGCTTCAGCTCCCCGTGGTAACCGGCGCCGACCAGTTCCTCGTACAACGCGTCCACCTCCGCGGGCGACCCGCACCGGAAGGCGAGCGAGACCCGCCCGCCGCCGGCCGGCGGCTCCCAGCCCGCGTGGAAGGACCGCACGGTCTCCTCGGTGTCCAACGCGAGCCTCAGCCCACCGGGCAGCTCGGCCTCGACATGCGGCTGCTCCTCGGCCCCCTCGGGGAACTCGAGCCCGAGGCGGCGGTAGAAGGCGAGAGACGCGGCCAGGTCCGACACGACCAGGCCGATCACAGCGAATCGTGAAGTCATGCGCCCACGGTAGGCAGCACCCCTGCCCGCGGTCTTGAAGGAAACGGACACCCGGGGCGGCCAACGAGGCACGCACCGCCCTCGCCACCGCCTACTACCGGAAGGTGACAGGCCCCCGTTGCGTGTCCACGGTGAAGGTGATCCCGGCAGGGCCTTCCTCGACGTCGAGTTCGGCGTCGACGGCGGCCAGCAGCGGGCGGATCTTTCCGGGGTCGGGAGCGGTGGCCGACAGCCGAAGCAGGGGAGTGACGGGCAGACCGGTCGCCGTGGGATGGACGGCGGAACCCCAGTCGATGAGGAAGGGCACGAGACCGGAGCGGTGCTGGGTGTCACCGTCGGTGAGGCGCCACTGGAGCAGGGAGCCGTCGGGGCGGCGACGCCTCATCGGCCGGACGGACCCGGGGTCGTAGCCGCGGGCGCGGGCGGCGGTGACGGCGGCGTCGAGGTCGGGCGGGCTGACGGCCCAGGCCACGGTCCGAGCGGCGGGCAGCACGTCGACGTCGAACGGGCGGGGCCCGGCGTGCCCGGGCTGGGCGGGATCCGGTCCGATGATCTCCAGGTAGCGCGAACCGCCCAGTGAGACCAGGTGGTTGCGGGTGCCCAGGCCGACGTGCACGCCGCCGGGAGCGGGCTCCACGCCGGTGCGCCGGGCGAAGTCGGCGACCGTCGACGCCAGATCGGGGGTCGCGAGCACGAGATGGTCCAGCCGTGCGGGGATGGCGTTCATCGCCGCCGAGACTACGCAATCCGCCGGGGGAGGGGCACGCCGGAACTCATGAGGATCTCGGGGCTTCGACCCTGTCGGCGGAGAAGTTCCCACCAGAGGCCGTGTGGGTCAGGAGCCTCTCTGCTGCCTGTGCGGGCCCAGATTGAGCAGTACCTTGCCAAGCTGTTCGGAAGTGAGGGCCGGAGCGGGCAGAGGGGGCGCTGCCGGGCCGGCACGAAGGCTGTCGAGGAGCAGGGCGAGCGGACGGAGCCAGGCATCCGGGGCGACCGTGGTGAGCGCGGGCACAGCCCTGCCCAGTGCTGCCAGGGTGAAGAGCAGATCCTCGGTGGTGAGGTCCGGGCGGATTGTGCCCTGCTCCTGACCGCGCCGGAGCAGCTCGTCGATGGTCTCGCGGTTGTGGGCGTGGATCGCCTCCAGCGTGCTGACGCCTTCCAGGCTCGTGGTCATGAGGTCGTTGGTGCCGCGGTCCGCGGCCAGGCCCGCGAACACGGTTCGCAGGTACTGCGTCAGCCCCGTCCATGCGTCGTGGGCGGTGCGTGCCCGTTCGCCGGCTGCTGCGGTCTCCGTGAGCGCATCCCGGAAGACCTCGTCGACGAGCGCGGCACGGGTCGGGAAATGGCGGTAGAGGGTGGCGTTGCCCACGCCCGCCCGCCGGGCGATCGCATCGAGCGGGGCGTCCAGGCCCTGTTCGGCGAAGACTTCGCGGGCCTTGTCCGTCAGCAGCTTCCGGTTGCGCAGCGCATCGCGACGCCCCACCGGTGAACGGTCGCCCATCACGTCTCCCTCGTATCGCCCCGTACCAGGGGGGTGCTCCCCGGTACGGATGCTATCGTCGGCCGAGTAAACGGGGATGACTCCCCGCTTTACTTCCCGCGGGCGGGATGTCCGCGGCAGTCGTTCAGGGGGAGGGGTAAGCATGCCCGGAACCGCACTCGTGCTCGGCGGTGGTGGACCGGTGGGCGGAGCCTGGTTGGCCGGGGTTCTCGCCGGGCTCACCGAGGGCGGGATCGATCTCGGCAGCGCCGACGTCGTGATCGGCACCTCCGCTGGAGCCGTTTTCGGGGCCCGGCTCCGGTCCGGAGTCCCGGCCGCGGAGCTCTACGAGCGTCAGCTCTCCGGAGCAGACGCGGTCCGTCTGCCGGTGACAGCGCGCCAGACGGCGAGCTTCCTCTGGGCGGCGCTCGGCTCCCGTGATCCCCAGCGGTCCGTCGAACGCCTCGCCCGGGCAGCACTCCGCGCCCGGACCGGACCGGAGTCGGACGTCTTCGGTACGGTCGGCGCGCTCCTGGGCGACGTACGCGACTGGCCTGCGCGGGAGCTGCGGATCACCGCGGTCGATGCGCAGAGCGGCCAGACCGAGGTGTTCGACTCGCACTCCGGAGTGACACTTCTCGAAGCGGTCGCGGCGAGCTGCGCCGTACCCGTCGTATGGCCGCCGGTCACCGTGGCGGGCCGGCGCTGGATGGATGGTGGCAGCCGTTCGACCGCCAACCTTCAGCTCGCACGCGGGTACCGCCAGGTACTGGCGGTCGTGCCGATCCCCCAGGCGGTCGGACCGCATCCGGGCGCCTCCCAGCAGGCCGCGGAACTGTCCGACGACGGAACACACGTCATCCTCCTGTCCCCGGACCGCGCTGCGCGCCGCATGATGGGCCGCAACATGACGGACGACACCCGCCGGCCGGCTGCCGCCCACGCGGGCCACGCCCAGGCCAGGGCGCTGGTCCCTTCGGTGGCCGACGTCTGGCAGGGCTGACGTCAGTCGAAGCGCACGTTGCCGATCTCGCCTTGAAAGCGGCAAGTCGAGGTCGTCCGATGCATGAGAGGACGAAGCTTTCGGTGGGTGGATTTTCGACCAGAGAGCCGTCTCTGCCGGAGGCTGCGCGTGTTCGTCATCCATCGGGTGTCGCCGTCCGGCTGTGCGTCGCGGTCACCTCATGGCCGCGAGCCGGGCTCAGCCGGCAGGGCCTCGGTGGTGGGCCTGCAGGGAGCGTGTCCGCCGGAACGCGATGTCGCGTTGCCGCCAGCGGAGGTGGTCCCGTCGCGAGAGAGTCGGCGACGGCTCGTGTTCCTCGGCGCGGGTCTGTCGTCCGGCACTCTGCGAAAGGCGCGGCGCATGCACGTCGTACCCGGCCTCAAGGTCCTGTACTTCGGGACTCCGGTGGTGTTGATCAGCTCACGCAACGAAGACGGCACGGCGAACCTCGCGCCGATGTCGTCCGCGTGGTGGCTCGGCCAGTCCTGCATGCTCGGGCTCGGCAACAACGCCCAGACCACGGCGAACCTGCTGCGGGACGGCGAATGTGTGCTCAACCTGCCCTCGTCGGCGATGGTCGACGCCGTCGACCGGATCGCGCTCACCACCGGGAAGCGGGTGGTGCCGGATTACAAGGTGAAGCAGGGCTACCGATACGTGCCGGACAAGTTCGCGGCCGCACGGTTGACCGAGCAAGCGTCTGACCTGGTCCGGCCCCCACGGGTCGCGGAATGCCCGGTCCAGCTGGAGTGCAGGGTCGTCGCGGCCCACCCCTTCGGCACCCCCACTCCGCACGCCACCGCCTTCCAGGTCGAGGTCCTTCGCGCGCATGTCGAGGAAGAGCTGGTCATACCTGGGACGCACTATGTGGACCCGGTCGGATGGGACCCGCTGATCATGAAGTTCTGCGAGTTCTTCGGCGGCGGACACAATGTTCACCCGTCACGACTCGCCGAAGGCTGGAACATGCCCCACCAGGGCAGGACGGCATCCGTCTGAGCGGACAGCCGTCCGAGCGGGAACAGCCGCCCCGGCCCGGAGCACCCGAGCTGCGCGTTTCCGACGGCGGCCGCTGCCGCGAGCGGGTCTCTCATAGGCTCGGGTGCCATGGCAGCCCGACTCCTGGTCCACACGCGTACCGCCGGCTACCGGCACGACTCCATCCCGGCCGCCGTCGCCGCCGTACAGGCGCTGGGCGGTTTCGAGGTGGAGCACACCGAGGATCCCGCCGCTCTGGAGGGGCCGTTGGAGGCGTACGCGGCCGTCGTGTTCCTCTCCACCAGCGGGGACATCCTCACCCCGGCCGGGCGGCAGCGGCTGGCCGGGTACGTGGAGGCGGGCGGCGGGTTCGCCGGGGTGCACGCGGCGGCCTGCACGGAGTACGGCTGGCCGTACTACGGCGAGCTGCTGGGGGCCCGGTTCGACCGGCACCCCGACTACCAGCCGGGGCGGGTGGTGGTGGAGGATTCCGGCCACCCGGCCACCCAACACCTTGCCCCCGCCTGGGAGTTCGCCGACGAGTGGTACGACTTCCGCTCCAATCCGCGCGGCTCCGCACGGATTCTGCTGCGCGCCGACGAGTCGTCGTACGACGGTGGCCGCATGGGCGACGACCATCCGCTGGCGTGGTGCCGGGAGCAGGGCCGGGGACGCGTCTTCTACACCGCTCTCGGTCACGCCGCCGACGCCTACGCCGACCCGGACTTCCTCGCCCACCTGCGGGGCGGCATCGGGTGGGCGGCGCGGCTGACGGAGAGCGCGTCCTGAATTCTCCCATTGCCTGCGGAGTAGCGGCGGGGTGGAAGGAGATCCCCGTTCAGGTGAAAGTCGCGAGTCGCTGCCCGTCCGGCCGCGTCCCGTTCGACGTCATGGTGTGCGGCGCCTCGCCACACGAAGACACGACTCCACCTGACGAGGGACACGAGGAAGCGCATGGATCAACTGCTGAGAGTGATGAACTTCAGCGTCTCGAGTGACGGGATCGGTGCCGGTGAGCACCAGAGCCTCGAGCGGCCGTTCGGCTTCGACCGTCCCGAGCGGCTGTACGCCTGGGCCGGAGCGACGGCGAGTTGGCCCATGCGCAGGGGTTCCGGGGGGAGCCGGGGTCTCGACGACTACTTCACACGGGACTTCGCACGCAACATCGGTGCCGAGATCATGGGCCGCAACAAGTTCGCGCCCCAGCGCGGGCCCTGGCAGAACCATGAGTGGCGCGGCTGGTGGGGTGAGGAACCCCCGTTCCACACGCCGGTGTTCGTCATGACCCACCACGAGCGTCCGTCGTTCACGCTCTCCGACACCACGTTCCACTTCGTCGACGGCGACCCGGCCGCCGTCCTGGAACGGGCGCGGGAAGCGGCACGGGGCAAGGACGTCCGACTCGGCGGCGGGGTCACCACCGTCCGGCAGTTCCTCGACGCCGGCCTGGTCGACACCATGCACGTGGCGGTAGCGCCGGTGATGCTCGGATCCGGACTGCGGCTCTGGGAGTCCCCCGATGAGCTGCTCGACCGCTTCCACCTGGAGGTCGTGCCCAGCCCGAGCGGCGTGACGCACCACCTGTTCTGGCGAAAGTGACGCGAGGGCCGATCGAGTCCGGGCTGTGACTGCGAGGGGGCATCCGCGTCCCGGTGGGTCCCCCCTCGCTCGTGACCGACACATCCGGCCGGCCGGCCGGATGTATCGGTCGGCCGGCCGGTCGACCGGTCGGCATGCTCAGTCCAGTACCGCGAGTCCGGGGCGGTGGCGCCGCATCGCGTCCAGGACCGCCTCGGGCGGCACCGGCAAGGTGTTCGCCGCCATGTTGGCCGGACCGAAGCCGAGCCGTACGTTCATGGACGCGGTTCCGCGGACGAGCTTGGGTGCTCGGGCCAGATAGGCGTCCGGGTCGTGCAGCACCAGCTCGATGAAGCGGTGCGAGGTGTGACGTACCCGCTGCTCGCGTATCCGCACGGCGGCTATCTCGTCCCAGCCGAGCCGGCCCAGGCTCACGTGGTCCAGTCCCGCGTCGTCCAGCACCAGCTCGGGCCGGCCGCGGAACAGGCGCTGGACGAAGATCACCGCGCAGAGCCCGAAGAAGGGCACGGTCAGCACCCCCGCCACCACCATCTTCACGGTGCTGTGGGCGACCAGGAAGGCGATGCCCAGAGCGACGAAGACCAGAGAGCCGGCCAGCATGGCCCACATACGTCCCTTGGCGGACGGGTAGACGGTCGGGGGCAGCGGAACGCCGTTTCTGATCACGGGCCCAGACGATAGGACCGGAGCCCTCGTCAGCGGAAGCCCTCGGCGCAGGACCGGTCATGGAGCGGCCCCGGACCTGCCCTGGACCTGTCCTGCACCTGCCCTAGACCGGCGGGCGTGCCGTGCTCGACCGTTCCACCAGGCGGGTCGACAGCTCCGTGCGGGTGCTCTCCGGGCGGTCGCCGTCCATCATGCGGACCAGCAGCCGGAGAGCGGTCGCCGCCATCTCCGACAACGGCTGGCGGACGGTCGTCAGCGGTGGGGCGATCCAGCGGGACTCGGGCAGGTCGCCGAAACCGATGACGCTGATGTCGTCCGGCACCCGCAGGCCCCGCTCCTTCAGCGCCCCGTACACGCCGAGCGCCATGCGGTCCGAGCAGAGGAACACCGCCGTCGGCGGTTCCGGCAGGTCGAGGAGGTCCAGCACACGGCGGCCGGCGGCGCCCTCGTCGGCGCCGGTGTGACGGATGTACTCGGGGCGGTGCCGCACCCCCGCCGACGCGAGCGCCGAGCGGTACCCGGCGACCCGGGCGTCGCCGCACATCGTGTGCCGCCGCCCCGCCACCACCGCGATCCGCTCGTGGCCGAGGGCGAGCAGGTGCTCGGTCGCCGTGACGCCGCCCTGCCAGTTCGCCGCGCCCACCGACACCACGCCGGACGGCGGTTCGACCGCCGGGTCGATCATCACGAACGGGATGCGGTGCTCCACCAGCCACGCGTACTGCGACGGCGTCAGGTCGGCCAGGTTGCACAGCACCCCCGCCGAGCCGCGCGCGATCAGCTTGTCCAGCCAGCCGCGCTCCGGCCGGCCGCCCCGAGTCCGGGTCGGCCCCGCGGAGACCACCACCTCCAGCCCCGCGTCGTGGGCCGCCGACTCCACCCCGTGCAGCACCGCGCCCGCCCCGGAGGTGTCGAGCGCCTGCACGACGAGGTCCACCAGGCCCGGCGCGCGTCCCGCGTCGAACCGGGGCCTGCGGACGTATCCCAGCCGGTCCAGTGTCTCCATGACCCGGCGGCGGGTCTCCGGAGCCACGTCCTCGCGGCCGTTGACCACCTTGGACGCCGTCGGCACGGACACTCCGGCCTCGCGGGCCACCACGGCCAGCGTCGGACCCGAGGACGTGCTCGCACTCCCCGTTCGGCCCATCGGGAAACCGCCTCTCCGGCCCGCCCGTGGGCCATCGGATAGTAAGCGCTTCCTACCCTAGGTTCGCCACAAGATCTCGGGAAGAGGCCGGAGTTGGCGGCTCCGGCGGCTCTCGGCGGCCCCGGGTGTTCCACGTGCGGTCGACCTGCGGTCGACGTGCGGTCCAGGTGCGTTCGGCGTGCGTTCGACGTGCGTTCGAAGCGGTAGTCGCAGCCTCGACCACGAGCATGCCCCGCTCCGACCGGAATACCGGGCGCGGATGTGGTGCTCTGTTGTTCACGGTGCAGCAGCGCGGTGAGGAGGCTGGTGGCTCGATGACGGCAGACCGGACAGACCCCTTGGACTCCGTGGCCATGGACTCCATGGACCCCGTGGAGGCCGTCGAGGCCGTGAGCTCCGTGGATCCCGTGGATCCCGTGGTGAGCACGCCGTACGGAGCGGTGCGAGGCCGGTTCGAGCACGGGGTCGCGGTGTTCCGGGGGATCCCGTACGCCGCGCCTCCGTTCGGACCGCGCCGGTTCCGGCCGCCCGTGCCGCCCGAGCCCTGGGACGGGGTTCGGGACGCCGGCGGCTTCGGGCCGACGCCGCCGAAACCGCCGTACTCCGAAGCCTTCGAGAAGTACCTGTCCGACCCGGTCGTGCCCGGCGACGACTGTCTGAACCTCAACGTCTGGACCCCCGAGCCGGGCCCCGGAGCACGCCTTCCGGTGCTGGTGTGGCTGCACGGCGGCGCCCTGACCAGGGGCTCCTCCGCCGTGCCGGTGTACGACGGCCGCACCTTCGCGCGCGACGGGGTGGTCTTCGTCTCGGTCAACTACCGGCTGGGCGTCGAGGGCTACGGCCTCTTCCCGGACGCCCCCGCCAACCCCGGCCTGCGCGACCAGCTCGCCGCGCTCAAGTGGGTGCACGAGTCGATCGAGGCCTTCGGCGGCGACCCCGGCCGGATCACCCTGGCCGGGCAGTCGGCCGGCGCGATCAGCGCCGGCGCCCTGCTCGCCGCTCCGCAGGCGCGGGGGCTGGTGCGGCGCGCCGTGCTGCAGAGCGGCCCGCCGGAGACCTCCGACCGGGACAAGGTACGGCGGATGGTGCGCCGCATGGCGACCCGGCTGAGGGTGCCGGCCACCGCGGCCGCCTTCGCCGAGGTCGACCGCGGTCTGCTGCTGCGCGCCCAGGCCGAGGTCGGCCGGCTCAGCGGCCCCGTGCTCGGCGGCCCCGCCTTCGGCATCGTCGTCGACGGTGACGTCGTCCCCCGCGACCCGCTGGAGGCGTTGGCGGCCGGCGAGGCGGCGGCCGGCGTCGAACTCCTGATGGGCTGGACGAGCGACGAGTACCGGCTGTGGCTGGTGCCCGGCGGGCTGCTGGAACGCGTCGACCGGCTCGGCGCGGTCGCCCTGGCCGGCGCGATGGCCCGCTGCCACTGCGGCGCCGAGGTGCCCCGCGGCTACCGGGCCCTGTACCCGGACGCCGGCGCCGCCGAGATCGTCGGCCAGATGGTCACCGACCACCTGCTGCGCGCCCCGCTGCAGCGCCTGGCCGACGCCCGGACCGGCACGTCGTACCTCTACGAGTTCGCCTGGCCCTCGCTGCTGCCCGGGCTCGGCGCCTGCCACGCACTGGAACTCGGCTTCGTCTTCGACACCGGCCACGTGCCCGAGTCGGCCAGGCTGGCGGGCGAGGGCGCGCCGCAGGACCTCGCCGACGCGATGCACGGGGCCTGGGTGCGCTTCGCGACCGACGGCGATCCGGGCTGGCAGTCCTGGGACGCCTCGCACCCGGTGCGGATCTTCGGCGCGGGCGAGCCGCACACCGCGTACGGCCCGCGTGACGCGGCGCTGGCCCTGTGGACCGGCCTCGCGGACGGTTCTTCCCGGGCCCTGTCGCGGGCTCCCGCGATGGCGACCGCCTCCGTCGACGGCTCGCCCGCCCGGGAACCGGAGCCGCGGTCGGTCGTACGACGGCTGCGGCTGCCGGGGACCGTACGGCGGACGTGAGCCGGACGTGAGGGCGGCCGGCCGCTGGGGTGAGTGGACCGGTCGCCGGCGGCCGGGGTGGCCCCGGCCGCCGGCGACCGGTCAGGACGCCCGCAGCGTCGCCGCGATGCCCGCGATCGCCTCCGGCCCCACCCGGCAGCATCCCCCGACGAGCCGTGCCCCGGCTTCCCGCCAGCCCCTCACCTGATCGGCGGAGAAGGTGGAGTCGCCCTTCCAGGAGCGGGTCGCGGCGTCCCACGACTCGCCGCTGTTGGGGTAGGCGACGGCGGGCCTGCCGGTGACCCGGACGGCCGTGGCGACGGCGGCGGCCACGTCCTGCGGGGCGCAGCAGTTGACGCCGACCGCGATCACCTCGTCCACGTCGGCGGCGAGGGCGAAGGCCTCCTCCAGGGGCTGCCCGGCGCGGGTGCGGTCGCCGTCCACGCTGTACGACAGCCACACCGGCACCCCGAGCCCGCGCACCGCCCGCAGCAGCGCCGCGGCCTCGTCGGCGTCCGGCACGGTCTCCAGCGCGAGCACGTCGGGACCGGCCGCGGTCAACACCTCGAGGCGCGGGCGGTGGAACGCCTCCAGCTCGGCCACGCTCAGCCCGTACCGGCCGCGGTACTCGGAGCCGTCCGCGAGCATCGCGCCGTACGGGCCGACCGACGCCGCCACCCACAGCGGGCGCCCGGCGTCCGCCCGCCGTGCCGCCTCCCGGGCCGACTCCACGCTGAGGGTGAGCAGTTCGGCCGCCCTGTCCCGCCCGATGCCGCGCTTGGCGAACCCCTCGAAGGTGGCCTGGTAGCTCGCGGTGATCGCGACGTCGGCGCCCGCGCGGAAGTAGGCGAGGTGCGCCTCGGTCACCGCTTCGGGTCGCTCGGCGAGCAGCCGGGCAGACCACAGCTCGTCGCTCAGGTCGTGTCCGGCGGACTCGAGCTGGTTGGACATGCCGCCGTCGAGGACCACGGCGCCGCCGGAGAGGGCTTCGGCGAGGGAGGAGGGGGTGTCGCTGGTCATGCCCCGACGCTAGTCGAAGAGGTGTGCGGCAATCGTCTGTGTCCAGCAAGTGAACAGATCGCCCACCATGTGGGATGCGGGGTTACGATCAGGCCCTCCCCGTCCCCCTCCCCTTCCCCAGGGAACCGCCATGCCTCCGACCGTGCCCGCCGAGACGAACGAACCGTCCGAGCCGTCAGCCTCCACCTCGGCCACGTCAGTCACATCAGTCACATCAGCCACCACGTCAGCCTCGCCAGTCGCCGAGGCGCCCGAGGCGCCCGGGGCCGCTCAGGCCGTCCCGCGACGCCGCACCTTCGGTCTCGCCGCCGCCACCGCGCTCGTCATGGGCAACATCATCGGCGGCGGCATCTTCGCGCTGCCCGCCACCGTCGCCCCCTACGGCACGGTCAGCCTGCTCGCCTTCGTGGTGCTGTCCCTCGCGGCCGTCCTGCTCGCCCTGCTCTTCGGGAAGCTGGCCCGCCGCAGCCCCGTCACCGGCGGCCTGTACGTCTACCCGCGCGACGCCTTCGGCCCCTTCGCCGGATTCCTGTCCGCGTGGTCGTACTGGACGATGTGCTGGGTCAGCATCGCCGCCCTCGCCGTCGCGGCGGTCGGCTACGTCGACGTCCTGATACCCCTGCACGGCAACCACGCCCTGGAGGCCGTCGTCGCCCTCGCCGCGCTGTGGCTGCCCGCCGCCGCGAACTTCGCCGGGACCCGCTGGGTCGGCGCGGTCCAGGTCGTCTCGACGGTCCTGAAGTTCGTCCCGCTGCTGCTGGTGGCCACGGTCGGCCTGTTCTTCGTCGACACGGACAACTTCGGCCCGTTCAACGCCTCCGGCCAGAGCGTCTCCGGCGCGCTGGCCGCCTCTGCCGCGCTGCTGCTCTACAGCTTCCTCGGTGTCGAGTCGGCCGCGGTGAGCGCGGGCGAGGTGGAGGACGCCGAGCGTACCGTCGGCCGGGCGAGCGTCCTGGGCACCCTCGGCTCCGCCCTCGTCTACCTCCTCGGCACGGTCGCCGTCTTCGGTCTCGTCCCGCACGACGAACTGGTCGACTCCGGGGCCCCGTTCGCCGACGCCGTGAACGCGATCACCGGCGGCTCCTGGGGCGGCATCGCCATCGCGCTGGTCGCCGTCGCCTCGATCACCGGCTGCCTCAACGGCTGGATCCTGCTGGCCGCGCAGATGCCGTACGCCGCCGCCCGCGACGGACTGTTCCCGAAGCCCTTCGCCAAGGTGGGCAAGGGCGGCGTGCCCGGCTTCGGGGTCTGGGCGGTGGCCGTCCTCGGCACGCTCCTGATCGGCCTCAACTACACGGCGGGCCCGGACACCACCTTCCGCGTCCTCGTCCTGATCACCACGTTCACCGGCTGCGTGCCGTACCTGCTGTCGGCCGCCGCCCAGCTGTACTGGCTCGCCCGGGGCTCCCGTGCCCGCGTCCGCCCGGCCGGCCTCGCCCGCGACCTGGTCGTCGCCGGCCTCTCCTTCGGGTTCTCCTTCTGGCTGATCGCGGGCGCCGGTTACGCGGCCGTCTACCAGGGCGTGCTGTTCCTCTTCGCGGGCATTCCGGTGTACGTCTGGCTGCGGGGACGGCAGGAGGCGACGGCCGCGGAGACCGCCTGAACAGCCGCCCCGTCCCCCCTGGGCCGGACACCCGCCCCGGGGGACGGGGCCGGACACCTGCCCCGGGGGCCGGGCCGCGCTCGCTGCCGTGCCTGGCCGGCCGCCGTCGAGGCCCCGACCGACGCCGGATCCCGTGCCGTGCCGAGCCGTGCCGTACCGGTGCGGGCGATGCCTTCTCGCATGCCGCCCGCGGCAGGACACCGCCCGTAGTACGACACCGCCCGCAGCAGCACCGCCCGCGGAGGCGTCGAGCGGGCGCCTCGGCCGACGTCGCGAAAGCGCTCTCTGTTGATCCCGTCCAACCCGTTGACCTCCTCCTCCCACACCCATACCTTTTCGGCGTTCGCGATGACAGATGGCGTTCGAAATGTCGAACGCCTGGCGTCGGATGCCTCGACGCCCGCCCCCCCGGCCGGACCGTCCACCTCGCCCCCCACCCCCCCCACGAGAGGCAGCGTATGAGCCGCTACGACGACCTGCCCCAAGCCCCCGGCCGCCGGCTGATCCTGAAAGGAGCCGCCCTCGCCGCGGGCGCCCTCTCGATCACCCCGGCGATCCCCGCCGCAGCCGCCACTGCAACCGCCCCCGCCACCACCACTCCCGGCACCACCCCAGCCGTCACCGCCCCGGGGCCGAAGGCGGCCCCCTCCCACCTGACCCCGCCGGTCAACCCGCTCGTCCGCCGGCGCGCCGACCCGCACATCCACCGCCACGTGGACGGCCAGTACTACTTCACCGCCACCGTCCCCGAGTACGACCGCATCGTCCTGCGCCGCTCGCCCACGCTGAACGGCCTCGCCACCGCCGCCGAGTCGGTCATCTGGACCAAGCACGCCACCGGAGTGATGGGCGCCCACATCTGGGCGCCGGAGATCCATCGCATCGGCGGCAAGTGGTACGTCTACTTCGCCTCCGCGCCCGCCGAGAGCGTGTGGGACATCCGCATCTGGGTCCTGGAGAACGCCGACCCCGACCCGTTCCGCGGCACCTGGGTGGAGAAGGGGCAGGTCAAGACCGCCTGGGAGACGTTCTCGCTCGACGCCACCACCTTCACCCACCGCGGCACCCGCTACCTCGCCTGGGCCCAGCACGAGCCCGGCATGGACAACAACACCGCCCTGTGGCTGTCCGAGATGGACAGCCCCTGGACCCTCAAGGGCCCCCAAGTACGGCTGTCCACACCGGAGTACGACTGGGAGTGCGTCGGCTACAAGGTCAACGAGGGGCCCGCGGTCATCAAGCGTGACGGTCGCCTGTTCATGTCGTACTCGGCCAGCGCCACCGACTGGCACTACTGCCTGGGCCTGCTCAGCGTCGACGCGGACGCCGACCTGATGGACCCGGCGAACTGGACCAAGTCGCCGACGCCGGTCTTCACCAGCGACGACTCCACCGGGCAGTACGGGCCCGGCCACAACTGCTTCACGGTCGCCGAGGACGGCCGCACCGACGTCCTCGTCTACCACGCCCGCCAGTACAAGGAGATCACCGGCGATCCGCTGAACGACCCCAACCGCCACACCCGCGTCCAGCCGCTCGGCTGGAAACCCGACGGCACCCCCGACTTCGGCGTCCCCGTCGCCGACACGGCGGCCGGCCTCGCGACGGAAGGAGCCTGAGATGAGACGCGCGTACGCGGTCCTGCTCGCCCTCTGGCTGGGGCTGGCGGGCGCCCTGGTGACCGCCGGGCCCGCCCGGGCAGCGACCCAGACGATCACCAACGGCACTCAGTTCACCGACACTTCGGGCAACGCCGTGCACGCCCACGGCGGCGGCGTCATCAAGGTCGGCTCCTACTACTACTGGTTCGGTGAGGACCGCAACGCCGACAACACCTTCCGGTACGTGGACGCCTACCGCTCCACCGACCTGAAGACCTGGGAGTTCCGCAACCACGTCCTGACCCAGTCCAGCGCCGCGGAGCTGGCCACCGCCTACATCGAGCGGCCCAAGGTCATGTACAACGCGGCCACCGGCCAGTTCGTGATGTGGATGCACAAGGAGAACGGCACCGACTACAGCGAGGCCCGCGCCGCCGTCGCCGTCTCCGCCACCGTCGACGGCGCCTACACCTACCGGGGCAGCTTCCGGCCCCTGGGCCAGTACATGTCCCGCGACCTCACGACCTTCGTCGACAGCGACGGCACCGGGTACCTGGTGTCGGCCGCCAACGAGAACTACGACCTGCACATCTACCGCCTCACCGCCGACTACACCGGCATCGACAGCCTCGTCGCCAACCCGTGGGCGGGCGGCCACCGCGAGGCGCCGGCGCTGTTCGAGCGGAACGGCGTGTACTTCATGCTCACCTCGGGCGCGACCGGCTGGAGCCCCAACCAGCAGCAGTACGCCACCGCGACCAGCCTGTCCGGCCCATGGACGGCGATGACGAACGTCGGCGACTCCACCGCCTACGGCTCGCAGACCGCATACGTCCTGCCCGTGCAGGGCACGTCGGGCACCTCGTACCTGTACCTGGGCGACCGCTGGGGCAACTCGTTCGGCGGCACCGTCAACGACTCGCGGTACGTGTGGCTGCCGCTGACCTTCCCGACCTCCACCACGATGTCCATGTCCTGGTACCCGGAGGTCACCGTGGACACCGCGGCCGGCACGGTCGGCGGGACGAGCGCCACGTACCAGACGCTGGTCGCGCGGCACAGCGGCAGGTGCGCCGACGTCACCAGCCAGTCGCTGTGGCAGGGAGCCCAGATCAAGCAGTACGACTGCAACGGCGGCAACAACCAGAAGTACTGGTTCAAGTCCGTCGGCGGCGGCTACTACCAGCTGCTGACCCGGCACAGCTCCCTGTGCGTCCAGGAGAACGCCGCCACCGTCACCCAGGAGAACTGCGACGGCTCGGCCGCCGCCCAGCAGTGGTCGGTCGTCACGTCCGGGTCCTACGTGAACATCAAGTCCCGCGCGAGCGGCAAGTGCCTGGACGTGTCCGGCGCGTCCACCGTGAACTCCGCCGCGATCATCACGTACACCTGCAACGGAGGCACCAACCAGCAGTGGACGCGCGGGTCCTGACGTCAGGCCAGCAGGTCGATCGCGTCGATCGACGTGCCCGCGCTGAGGAAGGACGTCGAACCCGAGCCGCTCGCCACGTAGATCTTCAGCGTGTTGTAGGCGCTGGTGTCCGTCAGCCAGGCGGACGCCGGGACGCTGTAGGTGAACGTGTAGTTGTTGCCCCGGTACGAGCCGACGGTCAGTGACCGGGTGCTCGGCTGGGCGGGCGGCGAGGGGACGGCGGAGGTCCAGGCGTCGTTCACGACGATCTGCGGCCGGCCGTTGGCGTAGGCCGTCGTCACACCGATCCGCAGGGTGTGTGCGGCGGCGGCCTGCGCGGCCGTCAGCCGGAAGTACACGACGATGCCGCTGTTGACGTCCTTCCACAGGTAGCAGGGGAAGGACGAGGTCTCGGTGCCGCTGCCGATCACCACGTTGCCGGTCCAGGAGGCGGCCCGGACGTCGGACGGGTGCGCGTAGGTCATCAGGTCGGCGTTCTTGAATCCGCCGGGAGTGCCGTCCCAGTCGCCGATGCGCCAGATCGCGGGCGCGTTGCCCGGGTCGTCGGAGGACGGGATCGTGATCGTGTTGAGCGTGGTCGTCGCGCCCGCGGACACCGTCACCGAGGTGGTGTACACGGCCAGTTCGCGCTTGAAGACGGTCAGCGTGTACGTCCCCGGCAGCACCCCGGCGATCGAGAAGTATCCGTCCGAGGAACGGGCCGAACCCCAGTACTGGGCGGCCGAGTTGGCGAGCCCGACCGTGTACGGGTACGCCGTGTTCCGGCCGCTGATGCCTACCCCCGCGACCCGGCCGCGCCCGCTCGCGGGCACGTACCCGGAGATGCCGAGCGAGTCGGCCCACGAGGTGTCGATGTTGGCGTGGTACAGCGAGGACGAGGGCGCGCCGCCGTCCGTGAAGGCGATGACGTAGGGGCCCTGGAGGCCGAAGCGCTGGGCCTCCGTCTGGTTCTCGCCGTAGTACAGGATCTCGTACAGGCCGCCGCCGTCCGCGCTCTGGTGGCGCAGCAGCGAGCGGTAGAACGGGCCGCCGGACGCCTTCTCGTGGTTGGAGCGCACGACCCACAGGCCCACGCCGCCCGAACTCCAGCCGATGTAGTCGTAGTCGATGACCCTGAGCTTCGAGTAGTGCTTCGAGCGGGTCTGGCCGTCGGACTTCGCGAACACGTCCGCGGCCTCGATGGTGGTGGGCGCGTAGGTGTAGGAGTCGGGGGCGTCGTTGAGGAACATGCCCGCCTTGACGCGCACGATGTAGCGGGTGGCGGAGACCGAGGCATCCGCCTTGTTCGTCCACAGGTAGACGTTGTTCTCGCCGCTGCGGGCCGCGTAGTAGTGCTTCAGCGTGCCGTACGCGACGGAGATCAGGATCGTCGCACCGGACTGCCTGATCGTCACGGTGGAGGCGCCGAGGCCGGACTCCACGTGCGAGTTCTTGCCGCCGTAGCCCTGGTACTCGGTGCCCTTGTAGACGAGCGAGGTCAGGTCGCCGTTGGTCTTGCTGACCTTGAGGACGAGGCCGGCGCCGGTGTCGACGACGTAGTTCGAGCCGTCGTCGGTGTAGCCGAAGCCCGCGGCGGACGCCGCAGCCGCGAGCGGGCCGGCGAGGGCGGCCGAACCGGCGACGGCCGCGCCGCCGAGTACGAAGGTCCGGCGGCCGACCGCTGTGTTCGCGGTGTCGGACATGGGGGTGCCTCCTTCGGAGCGGTGGGAGTGCGGGTGACTGCGAGGGTGACAGTTGAAACGATTTTGCGAAAGGGCTTTCGCGCGTTGGAAGTTGGCAATGATGTGAATGTTGCCCGAGGTCTAGAAAGCGCTTGCTCCTGGCGGTACCGTCCAGCCGCCAGGCCTTGCCGACCTGCTTCCTAGGAGCCGTCAATGAGACGTTTCAACCTCGCCGTGCTGGCCGCGCTCACCCTGGGCGCCGGGCTGACGGCCGTACCGGCCGCCCAGGCCCACGACGCCGGCCGGCCGCTCGGCATCGAGAACTGCACTGCCACCGCATGCCACTTCGACGTCCCGCCCGGCACCTACGACGTGCGGGTGCTGCTCGGCGGCGACGCCGCGTCGAGCACCGCCGTCAGCGGCGAGACCCGGCGCTCCCTGCTCCCCGAGACGTCCGTCCCGGCCGGTGAGCGGGTGACTCGCAGCTTCACCGTGAACGTCCGCACCCCGGAAGGTGAGCCCACGGGCGCGGAGGGCACCCCCGGCCTCGACCTCACCCTCGGCGGCTCGGCCCCCGCCCTCGCCGGCATCCGCGTCACCCCGGCCGCCCGCGCCCGCCAGATCCTGCTCGTCGGCGACTCCACGGTCTGCGACCAGCCGGGCGAGCCCTACTCCGGCTGGGGTCAGCAGCTGCCCCAGTACCTGCGCCGGGGGCTGTCCGTCGCCAATTACGCGGATTCCGGTGAGAGTACGGTCAGCTACCTGGGGAACCCACAACTGTGGGGTACGGTACAGCCGTTGATCCGCCCCGGCGATCTGGTCCTGATCCAGCTCGCCCACAACGACAAGACGACCGACGAGGCGACCTACCGCGCCAACCTGGAGACGCTGGTGGCGGGCGTGCGGGAGAAGGGCGGTGAACCGGTGCTGGTGACGCCCATCGTGCGGCGCTGGTTCAACTCCGACGGCACCCTGAACAACAACACCGCGCTGCTGGTCAACGGGCTCGGCGTGGACCATCCCGCCGTCATCCGGTCCGTGGCGGCCGCGGAGGGCGTACCGTTGATCGACCTCACGGCAAGGACCAAGGCGCTGGTGGAGTCCCTCGGCGTCGAAGGCTCCAAGGCGATCTACCTCTACAACGAGAAGAAGGACAACACCCACACCTCCGTGCACGGCGCGACCGTGTACGCGGGCCTGGTGCGCGACGAACTCGTCGCCCAGCACCTGGTGCCCGAGCATCTGGTGCGGGTGGACTGAGACCCTGGGGCGTCCCGACCGGAACCGGGGCGCCCCAGGCCCCAACCCCGTTGGAAGAGAGCCGACGCCGAAGAGAGAGTCCATGCACCTGCCGCCCGACGACCGTGCCCTCAGCCCGCACACCGGCTTCACCCGCGCCCACTGGGAGGCCGCCGCCGACGCCCTGCTCGCGGCGGTCGAGCCGTACGCCGCCGAGGGCGGCGCGCTCTACCACCTGCCCGGCGACCGCACGAGCTGGTCCGGGCACCTCTCCGACGGGCTGGAGGGCTACGCCCGCACACTGCTGCTGGCGGCCTTCCGCCGCGACGAGACCGGCCTCCAGCGGTACGCCGACGGACTCGCGGCCGGCGTCGCGGGCGTCTGGCCCCGGATCGAGGACCGCGGGCAGCCGCTCGTCGAGGCCGCCTCCATCGCCCTCGCGCTGCGCCTGACCCGCCCGCTGCTGTGGGACAAGCTGGACGACACGGTGCGGCAGCGGGCGGCGGCCTGGCTGGGCGACGCCCTGACCGCCGAAGCCTGGCCCTGCAACTGGGAGTTGTTCCCGGTCACGGTGGGCGGCTTCCTCGCCGAGATCGGCCACGAGGCGCAGGCGTCCCGCGAGGCCGTCGACCGCGGCCTGGAACGCATCGAGAAGTGGTACGTCGGCGACGGCTGGTACACCGACGGCGACGGCCGCAAGTTCGACTACTACAACGGCTGGGCCATGCACCTCTACCCGGTGCTGCACGCCTGGCTGGCCGGCGACGCCCGGCTGCTGGACCTGTACGGGGGCCGCCTGGAACGCCATCTGGTCGACTACGCACGCCTGTTCGGCGGTGACGGCGCCCCGATGCACCAGGGCCGCTCGCTCACCTACCGGTTCGCCACGACGGCCCCGCTGTGGCTGGGCGCGCTGTGCGGCCGTACGCCACTGGCGCCGGGGGAGACCCGGCGGCTGGCGTCCGGGGCACTGCGGTACTTCCTGGAGCGGGGCGCCGCCGACTCGCGCGGCCTGCTGACCCTGGGCTGGCACGGCCCCGACCCGTCGGTGCTCCAGGGTTACTCGGGGCCGGCGTCCCCGTACTGGGCGAGCAAGGGCTTCCTCGGCCTGCTCCTCCCGCCCGGCCACCAGGTCTGGACGGCCGCCGAGGAGCCGGGCCCGGCCGAGCGCACCGACGCGGTCACGCCCGTCGCGCCGCCCAACTGGCTCCTGCAGTCGACCCGTTCGGACGGCCTGGTGCGCCTGCACAACCACGGCAGCGAGGACGTCCGCTACGACCCGTACTACACGCGCCTCGCCTATTCGACCGCGACCCGCCCCTCGGCGTCGTACGACAACAGCGTCCTCGTCGGCGACGACCCCGCCCGCACCGGCATCGAGCCGCTGGGCGTGGGCGACGGCTGGGCGGCGTCCCGGCACACGGCGGGCGGCGGCGCGCAGGTGACCGCCGTGGTGCTCGCCCGCGGGGCGGTGGAGGTACGCGCCTTCCGGGTGACCGGCGCGAGGCCGGGCACGCCGGTACGGGTGACCGGCTGGACGGCGCCGGAGGGCATGCGCGCCGAACTCGCCCCCGCCGTCGGCCTGTCCGACACGCTCACCGGCACCACCGGCGACGGCCCCACCCTGTTCGTGGCCCTGGCCCGCCTGACCGGAGCCCCGGACCCGCTCCCGCTCCCGGAGACGGTGAGCGTACGGGCCGCAGGTGAGGGCGAGTTGGCGGTCCGGTGGACCGGCGAGGAGACAGACATCCGGATCCGGCTGGACGACAACGGGGTCCACGTCACCACCCCCCAGACCTGAGCCCCGCGAACCCCTCTCCGGAGGCCGGCGCCCGGCCTTCTCCGGCGGCGGGCGCCCGGCCCTATTCCGGCGGCCGAGGCCCGGCCCTGGGGTAGCCGATGCCTGGGTTTTCCGGTGGCTGTGCCCGGCTCCGGCGGCCGGTTCCCGGCCTTCTCCGGCGGCGGGTGCTCGGCCTTATTCCGGCGGCGGAGGCCTGGCCCTGGGGCGGCCGATGGCCGGGTTTTCCGGTGGCTGTGCCCGGCTGCGGTGGCCGGTGCCCGGCCTTCTCCGGCGGCGGGTGCTCGGCCTTATTCCGGCGGCGGAGGTCTGGCCCTGGGGCGGCCGATGGCCGGGTTTTCCGGTGGCTGTGCCCGGCTGCGGTGGCCGGTGCCCGGCGCCTTCCGGTGGGCGGGGCCTGGCCTTCTCCGGTGGCCTGTGCCTGGCCCTCGGGCGGCTGATGCGCAGCTATTTCCGGTGGCGGGTGCTGCCTGGCCTTTTCCGGTGGGCGGGAGCGGGTTCTTCCGGCGGCGGGCGCCCGGCCTTTCCGGAGGTCGGCCCCCGGACCCTTCCGGCGTCCGGCCCCGCCCCGCGCCGACGTTTCGGCCGGGGCCGAAACGGTCGGCGCCTAGCGTGGCGGTATGAGTGACAGCACGCAGGAAACGCCCGCGCAGGCGGTCGTCGGGATGGTCGAGCACGTTCTGGCCCTCGCCGCGACCTGGACGCACTGGGACGGCAGACCGGTACCGGCCGGCGATCGTGTGTACACCCCGCACAAGGCGATCCGCCGGGTCGCCGATCACCTCGTCGACCATCTGGCCGAGATGGAGGCCCGCCTGGCGGGCGAGGAGCCGCAGCCGGACCACTGGCACGCGTCCGCGGTGACCGGCGAGGCGGACCTCGCCCCCTTCACCCGGCAGGACCTCGACGAGGCCCGCAGCCGGCTCACCCGGCTCGCCCGCGTCTGGGCGAACCGCCTCGACGCGCTCAGCGACGACCAGCTCGACCACTCGCCCGGCCAGGGCTGGAGCTTCCGGGAACTCGCCCAGCACCTCGCGGGATCCGTGTACTACGCCGACGCGCTCGGAGACCTGTCGTGACCGCGTTCGCCGACCTGCACCACGCCGACCAGCCGCTGCTGCTGCCCAACGCCTGGGACCACGCCTCGGCCGTCGCGCTGGCCGCCCAAGGCTTCCCGGCCGTCGCGACGACCAGCCTCGGTGTCGCCGCTGCCGCCGGACTGCCCGACGGCGCGTCGGCGACCCGCGACGAGACCCTCCGGCTCGCCCTGGTCCTCGGCAGCGAGCCGTTCCTGCTGTCGGTCGACGCGGAGGGCGGCTTCAGCGACGACCCCGACGAAGTGGGCGAGTTCGCGCGACAGCTGGCGGTCGTCGGCGCCGTCGGCATCAACCTGGAGGACGGCCTCGGGCCCGTCCGACGGCATGCCGCGAAGATCACCGCGGTGAAGGCCGCCGCGCCGGGCCTCTTCGTCAACGCCCGCACCGACACCCACTGGCTCGGCGCGGGGGACGGCACGGACACCCTGCGCCGCACCCTGCGCCGCCTGGACGCCTACCAGGAAGCGGGCGCCGACGGCGTGTTCGTGCCCGGACTGACCGACCCCCGGCGGATCGCCGCCCTGGTGAGTCACCTGGACGTGCCCCTCAACGTCCTCTACTCGCCCGCCGGCCCCGCCCTCCCGCACCTCGCCGACCTCGGTGTGCGCCGCGTCAGCCTCGGCTCCCTGCTCTACCGGCGGGCGCTGGGCGCCGCCCTGGAGGCGGTGGAGGACGTCCGCGCAGGCAGGATCCCGCGGGGCCGGACACCGTCGTACGCGGACCTCGGGCCGGTCGGCCGCCGTGGCGGCGCGACTCACGACGCCGTACCGTGAAGCTTGGTAGAGTCGACGTTTTCGTGGGTATCAGGTCAGTTGGGAATCGTCACCGGCGAGGGACCGAGGAACCATGGACATGGACATCCCCGGCGACAGGCGCCTCGCGGCGGCCGTCGTGATGGACGACCGGGAGCGGGTGCTCCTGGTGCGCCGGAGTGAGAAGGAACGGTTCCTGCCCCGCGTGTGGGGTGTCCCCTGCGGAAAGCTCGAGCCGGGGGAGTGTCCGGAGGACGGTGTCCTGCGGGAGTTGAAGGAGGAGACCGGCCTGCGCGGCGTCGTCGTCCGCAAGGTCGGCGAGTCTTCCTTCCTCAGCGAGTACCGGGGCCACGAGATCAAGAACTGGCAGGACAACTTCCTGGTCAGCCCGCTCCCCGGACGGATCGTGCTGCCCGAGCCGGACCAGGACAGCAGGTGGCTGCACCGCACACAACTGACCGACGTCGACATCGACGAGTACAACCTCGACGTCGTGCTGCAGGCCTTCACGCACTCCTGAGCAGCTCCGCCAGCCCGCTCAGCGCCCGCAGGTAGTCGGCCACATCCATCGGCTCCTTCGCCACCGCGCCCGGATGCGGCCCCGCCGCCGTGAACACGTCGGTGTGGAGCCGCCGCTCCCGCCCCGTCTCCAGGAACAGCGTCACCGTCGGCGCGTCCGTGTCGCACCACGCCCGGTGCAGCGTGCGCGCGGGCAGGGCGTATGTGCTGCCCGCCGCGTACTGCCCCACGTGCGTCAGACGCAGCCTCGCCGGGCCGACCGGCTCCAGCAGCCAGTCCGCCGACCCCTCTCGCAGGGTCTCCCGGTACCGGGTCGCCGCGACACCGCCGTCGCCGCCGGCCTCGTACACCTCCTCGTACAGCTCCATGGCGAGCCGTCCCCGTACGACGCGGGAGGCCAGCGTCGAACGGTGGTTGTGGATGTCCTCCGCGCCGATCGCGCCCGCGCCCGGATGCCACAGATGCGCGCGCAGCATGTGCCGGGAGCCCACGTCGATCAGCAGCAGCTTGTCGAAGCCGAGGACGTGCCGGTAGGACAGCCGGGCGTACCGCACCGGATCCCCCTCGCCGGAGGCGAGTTCGTCGATCAGCTCCAACAGCTGCTCCTCAGCGCCGAGTTCGGCGACGACGAAGCGGGCGGCCGCGGTCGGTCCGGGCTCGGGCGGTGCGCCGTCCAGCGTCGCGGCCATCAGCCGTCGTGCCGCCAGGATCTGCCGTCCGCCCATGCACTCCTCCTCGGACTCCCCGTACGACCGGCCGTCCGCGCCGGGTTCAGTCAAGCGGCTGGTACATCCATACGGCATGGGCGCGCAGCGCGGACAGCCCCTGATAGGTCATCCACATCGGATGCCTCAGGCCGTTGCTCTCGGCGCGCCCCCAGGACCACAGGCCGTCGGCCTGCCCGGCCCACACCGCGGCCGCCGCACCGTCCAGTCGCTCCCGCCACGCCTGCTCCAGCCCGTCGCGGGCCGCGATCTCCCGGGCGCCCGGCGACATCAGGGCGCGCACCAGCCAGGCGGCGGTGAAGTGCCGTACGTTGAGCACCTCGTGGCGCGAGGGATCGTCGGTGCGCGGCCGGCGCACCTCCTCCCGCAGGTTCTTCAGGTCCCGGCAGCGGTGGTGGGCGGTGTCCGGGCAGGCCAGCAGCCAGCGGACGCCGTCCTCCCGGGCGGCTCGCGCCGCCGCGGTCTCGCCCAGCACCCGGGCGGCCCGGCCGAGGGCCACCACGGCCTGCGCGGTGTGCACCGAGGACGGCAGCCCGTACGGCATGTCGAGCCGGTAGCCCCAGCAGCGCAGGTGCTCGCGGCGGGGATCGCTGACGGCGCCGCCGACCAGCGCCTCCCGCAGCCGCGGCAGGATGTCGCAGCGGGGCGCGGCGCGCAGCAGCCCGCGCAGCACGGTCGTCACGACGTGCGTCGAGTCCCGTCCGGCGCGGTCGAGTTCGCGGGTGAACCGGGCCGTGCAGTGCTCCACCTCGGCGGCCAGCCGGGAGCCCGACGCCCCCGCCCGGGCCAGCGCGCCGAGCACCAGCGCGGTGATCTCGGGCCGGGCCTGCGCGCCCTGCGACCGCGCCGACCAGCCGCCGTCCGGCAGCCGCAGCCGCCACAACGTGTCCACCAGGTCGCCGGTGCCGAGCCGGCCGTCGGTGACCCCGAGGTCGAGCATGATGTGCAGGCCGTACGCGGTGCCGAGGGGCGTGGGGCGGGACGGCGGGTTCTCGCCGAGGGCGTGCGGCCAGCCGACGAGCCGCCCGTGGGCCGGGTCGTCGACCACCGACACCTGTTCCACCAAGGCGTCGTGCGCGGCGGCGAACACCTGGGGGAGCGGGCCGGGGACGGGAGACGTCGAGCGGTCCGGGGCGGGCGGCAGGGCCGGGGCGGTGGCCCGGGCGCGGACCAGGGCCGCCGCCAGCCAGGCTGCCGCCGCCGTGCCGACCCCGCTCACGCCGGAGATCAGGTACCGGGCCGCCTCCCCGCCGAGGGAGCCGGGGAGCACGCCGAACAGGAACTGGAACACCGCGTAGCCGGCGACCGCGCAGCTGAGGCTTCCCAGCCAGCCGACGAACCGTGCGGTCTCGTTCGTCCCGGGCGGGCCCGGCGGAGTGCCGCCGGATCCCAAGTGACCGCGTCCCAGCTGCTGTTGCGACAAGGCGCGTCCCTCCCCCGGCGAAGATTCCAGTCTAGGAGACCTCAGGTGGTCCGCGGGACGCCCGGGGCGGCGGGCGGGGGCAGCGTCGCGGCGATCCGCTCGGCGAACGCGACGGGGTGCTGGAGGGCGCCGAGATGACCGCCGGGGAACTCGGCGAACCCGCTGCCGGTCCGCTCGGCGACGAACTCGGCCGTACGGTGCAGCAGTTGGCCCCGGGAGTCGGAACCGGCGGCCAGGGTGAGACGCCCGGCCGCGGCGGCGAGGGCGTCCAGGTCCGGCTCGTGGGCGGTGAACCGGCGCAGGACATGGACGACGAAGAGGGCCATGGGGTCGGTCAACTCCTGCTCCCGGGTGAGGGGTCGTGCCGGCTCGGCGTCGGGCGGCGCCGCTCCGGTCAGCCCGGCCGTCAGCCGGGCGGCGGCGGCCGCGAGCCCGGCGGCCCGGTAGGTGTCGTACACCTCCCGGAACAAGGACAGTCGCCCGTCCCCGTCCGGAAGCACGCCCACGCACGGCGGCTCGTGCGCGATCACGTGGCGCAGCCGGTGCGGATGCCGGGCCAGCAGGTCGAGCGCCGCGACGGCGCCCGAGCTCATGCCGAGGACGTATCCCGGCTCGCCCTCGGTGAGCGTCTCCTCCAGGACCCGGTGCGCCCCGTCGCTCCAGTCCTCGACCCGCTGGTCGGCGACCGGCTGCCCGAGCCGGCCGTGCGCGAGGCCGAGGGGGTCGTAGGTGACGACCGTGAAGCGGCCGGCGAGCGCGTCGGCCAGCGGGCCGAGCCCCATGGGGTGCCCGGCGCCGCCGGGCACGATCAGCAGGACGGGGCCGTGGCCGCGTATGTCGTAGTGGAGTTCAGTCATGGTCCGCGCCCTCTCGTGGCCAGTTCTCCAGCAGTACGTGCAGTGCGTCGACGGCCCTGTCCCACGACCTGCGCACGTCGCGCGGGGCGCCGAAGCCGCCGGAGGCCTCCAGGGCGCAGTAGCCGTGGAAGGTGCTGCGCAGCAGGCGGACGGCGTCGGTGAGGTCGGGCTCCTCCAGCCCGTAGGCGCGGAGCATGCCGTAGGTGATCTCGGCGGTGCGGGCGAGGACCGGGGAGGCGGCGACGAGGGCCTGGTCGATCCGTGTCTGGGTGGCGGCGTAACGGCCCGGCCGCTCCAGGGCGTACGCGCGGTAGGCGCCCGCGAAGGCCGCCAGCGCGTCCTTGCCGGCCCGGCCCGCGACGGCCGCGGCGATCCGGTCCACCATCTCGGCGCCGGCGAAGAACGCCAGGCGGGTGCGCAGGTCCTGGATGTTCCTGACGTGCGAGTACAGGCTGGCGTCCTTGACCCCGAAGTGCCGGGCCAGCGCGGACAGGGTCACGCTCTCGAATCCGGCCTCGTCCGCGAGGTCGGCGGCCGCGGCGACCAGACGGTCGGCGGTCAGTCCAGCGCGGGCCATGGGGCGACCTCCGAAAGTGAACCTAGGGCTCCTAGGTGGAAGGCTAGTACACCCAGGCAGCGCCCCGCCTCCGGGATTTTGCCGAACCGGCAACAGCCCTCGCGGCGGCCCGCGTTCCTGCCGAAGGATCGTCGTGCGCGCCCGACGCGCGCAGCCGGATCGACAGCACGGAGGAGCCATGCCACAGCCCGCCCAGCTCACGGGCCTCACCCATCGTCTGGTCCCCTCGCCCGCCGGCCGGATCCACCTGGTGGAGCAGGGCACCGGACCGCTGGTGCTGCTGGTCCACGGGTTCCCGGAGTCCTGGTACTCCTGGCGCCACCAGTTGCCGGCGCTGGCCGCGGCCGGCTACCGCGCGGTCGCCGTCGACGTCCGCGGCTACGGGCGTTCCTCCAGGCCGGAGGAGGTGACCGCGTACCGGATGCTCGACCTGGTCGAGGACAGCGTCGCCGTGGTGCGGGCGCTCGGCGAGGAGACCGCAGTGATCGTCGGACACGACTGGGGCGCGGGCATCGCCGCGCACTCCGCCCTCCTCAGGCCGGACGTCTTCCACGCGGTCGCACTGCTCAGCGTCCCCTACACGCCGCCCGGCGGCCCCCGGCCCAGCGACGTCTTCGCGGGGATGGGCGGGGACGAGGAGCTCTACGTCTCCTACTTCCAGGAGCCCGGCCGGGCCGAGGCCGAGATCGAACCCGACGTCCGCGGCTGGCTGACCGGCTTCTACGCCGCCTTCTCCGGCGACACCATGCCCGTGCCCGGCGCCCCGGACCCGCACTTCGTCAGCCCCGGCGGCACGCTGCGCGACCGGTTCCCCGCCGGCCGGATGCCCGCCTGGCTCGACGAGCGCGACCTCGACTTCTACGCCGCCGAGTTCGAGCGGACCGGCCTGCGCGGCGCGCTCAACCGCTACCGCAACATGGACCGGGACTGGGAGGACCTCACCGACTTCCACGGCCAGCCCCTCACCCAGCCGTCCCTCTTCATCGGCGGAGCACGGGACGCCTCCACCACCTGGCTGGCCGAGGCGATCGACGCCTACCCCACCACCCTGCCCGGCCTGGTCTCCGCACACATCCTCGACGACTGCGGCCACTGGCTCCAACAGGAACGCCCCGAACAGGTCACCGACCTCCTGACCACCTGGCTGACGACCCTGCGCGCCTGAGCGGCGCGGCACACCGCCGCGGCCGGATGGCTGGGGAGCCGGTCGGACGCGGCGGTGCTGAGGGGGGCAGGTCAGTCGGTCTGTGAGAAGACGAACGAGAACTCCGTCGGCTCGGGGTGCAGGAAGTACTGCGGCAGCGGGCCGGGGCCGCAGGACTGGGAGCCGATGCCGTGCTGGCCGTGGTCGAGGTTGACCCAGACCGTGTCGCCCGGGGTGAGGTCGCTCAGGTGCGTGGCCGCGTCGAGCTGCTCGGTCGTCCAGCGCCGGGCGGTGAAGGAGAACTCCGGGTCGCCGTCGACGCGCAGGCCGCCGAGCTGGGCCCAGCGGACGTCGGCGCGGGCGCCGTTCTCCTGCGGGCGGACGTACGGCGTCTGCAGGGCGTCCACGGTGGACGTCCAACGGCCCAGGCGGGAAGCCGACCTGGTGTCGGGGTACGCCTCGCCGGGGCCGCCGCCGTGCCAGGTCACCGAGTCCGCGTGGGCCAGCCCGAAGCGGATGCCCAGCCGCGGCAGCGGAACCGTCCAGTCGCCGTCGGGGGTCACCGACACCGTCAGCCGCAGCCGGCTGCCGTCGGACGTCCAGCGGTACACGGTGTTCAGGCCCACCTCCCAGGCGGCCGGCGCCACCCGGGTCCGCACGGTGAGCGCGTCGTCGCCCGGCTCCACGGCGTCCAGCCGGTGCCGCATGCGGTGCAGGCCGAACTTGCGCCACAGCAGCCCGAACCGGACGTCGCTCTGCCAGGGGGCGCCGTCGTCGTTGTCGGTGGGCGCCCGCCACACGTCGAGCCGCAGGCCGGTGACCTCGACGTCGCCGACGGACCGCAGCGCGCCGGTGCGGGCGTCGAAGACGGCCGGGCCGAGGGTGACGGTCCGCTCGGCGAGGTCGACGGCGGGGCGGGCGGTGGCCGCGACGGACGGCACCGGGCGGGCGGTCACCGGCAGCTGTCCCCAGGCCACCTCGTGGCCCCGGGGCGCCCACGCGGTGTCGGCGGCCAGCAGCGCCCGCACCGTCCACCGCGTCTCCGCGCCGCCGTCCGGGGTTGCGGGCGGCTCGGGCAGCTTGACCTCGGCCGACTCGCCGGGCGTCAGCGCGGGCACCGGCAGCGGGCCCGACTTCACCGTCTCGCCGTCCACCTGATACGACCACTCGAACGCCAGCGCCGACAGGTCGGCGAAGTCGTGGCGGTTGGTCACCCGTACGGTCCCGTCACCGCCGTCACCCTCGATGCGGACCGGCTCGATCACCTTCTTGTACTCCAGCAGGCCGGGGGAGGGCCGCCGGTCGGGGAACAGCAGCCCGTCGCAGACGAAGTTGCCGTCGTGCAGCTCCTCGCCGAAGTCGCCGCCGTAGGCGAAGCCCAGCTCGGGGTGGGCGATGCCGTGGTCGATCCACTCCCAGACGAAGGCGCCCTGCAGCCGGTCGTGGGACTCGAACAGCTTCTGGTAGTCGGCCAGTCCGCCGGGGCCGTTGCCCATGGCGTGGGCGTACTCGCACAGGATGAAGGGGAGGCCCCGCCGCTTGTGGGTGCCGCCGTCCAGGCCCCGGCCGATGCGCTCGACCTCGTCGTGGGAGGCGTACATCCGCGAGTACACGTCCGTGTCGCGGCAGGTGATGTCGCCCTCGTAGTGCACCAGGCGTGAGGCGTCGCGGCCGCGGATCCACTCCGCCATGGCGGTCAGCCCGCGTCCGGTGCCGGCCTCGTTGCCCAGGGACCAGACGACGACCGACGGGTGGTTCTTGTCGCGCTCGACCATGCGGGCGGCGCGGTCCAGGAGCGCCGGGGTCCAGCGGTCGTCGTCGACCGGGTTGTCGCGCCAGTCCTGCTCGACGAAGCCGTGCGTCTCCAGGTCGCACTCGTCGATCACCCACAGGCCCAGCTCGTCGCACAGGTCCAGGAACGCGGGGTGCGGCGGGTAGTGCGAGGTGCGTACGGCGTTGACGTTGTGCCGCTTCATCAGCAGCACGTCCTCGCGCATCGTCTCCAGGTCGAGCGCGCGGCCCCGCTCCGGATGCCACTCGTGCCGGTTGACGCCCTTGAACAGGACCGCCTTCCCGTTCACCTTGATCAGGCCGTCGTCGAGGGCGACCGTACGGAAGCCGACGCGCAGCGGCACCCGCTCGCCCCCGGTCGCCAGCACCCCGTCGTACAGCCGCGGGACCTCCGCCGACCACGGCTCGACGGGGACCGTCACCGACTCCCCGGTGGCGATGTCGATGTCCAGCTCCGGGACGGTCACCCGGCCGTCGACGCCGGAGTCGACGCGCAGCGTGCCCGCGCCGGTGACGTGGTCGTAGGAGGCGTGCACGAAGAAGTCCGCGGCGGCGCCGGCCGGGCGGTGCAGCAGCGTCACGTCACGGAAGATGCCGGGCAGCCACCACTGGTCCTGGTCCTCCAGGTACGAGCCCGCCGACCACTGGTGGACCCGGACCGCGAGCACGTTGCCGGACCGCTTCAGCAGCCGGCCGACCGCGAACTCGTGCGGCAGCCGGGACCCCTTGAAGTCGCCGATCTCCGTGCCGTTGAGCCAGACGCGGGCACAGGACTCCACGCCGTCGAAGCGCAGCACCGCGTCGCCGTCCGCCGGCCAGTCCGCCGGCAGGTCGAAGACGCGCAGATGGTCCCCGGTCGGGTTCTCGGTAGGCACCCGCGGCGGGTCGACCGGGAAGGGGTAGAGGTGGTTGGTGTAGATGGGGGAGCCGTGTCCCTGGAGCACCCAGTGACCGGGGACGGTGACCTCCGCCCAGTCCCCGGCGTCGTGTCCGGGTACGGCGAAGGAGTCGTCCTCGGCGTCGGCGGTCGGCGACAGACGGAACCGCCAACGGCCGTTCAGGGAGAGGGACGCCGCGTCCGAGGAGGCGTACCAGGCGCGGGGCGGCAGGGTCCCGCTGCCCGGGGAGACGTCCTCTACGTGGTCGGCGGCGGTGGTGCGGAAAGACATCGGTCTCCAGGTCGTGAGTGTGGGAGCGTCAGCCCTTGATGCCGGTCTGGGCGATCCCCTGCACCAGCCAGCGCTGGAGGAAGAGGAAGACGAGCAGCAGGGGCAGGATCGACAGGGCGGTCGCCATGAAGATCAGGTGGTAGTTGACGGTCTGGTTGGTCATGTACGACGACAGCGCGACCTGCACCGTCCAGGCGCTGGGGTCCTGGCCGATGACCAGCGGCCACAGGAACGAGTTCCAGCCGTTGATGAAGGTGATGGTCGCGATCGCGGCGAAGAAGTTCAGCGAGTTGGGCACCACGACGCGCCAGTACGCGCCCCAGTAGCCCAGTCCGTCCACGCGCGCCGCCTCCTCCAGCTCCTTCGGGAACCCCAGGAAGTACTGCCGGAAGAGGAAGCAGGTGAAACCGCTGAACAGGCCCGGGACGATCAGGCCGCGGTAGCTGTCCACCCAGCCGAGGGACGACACCAGCACGAAGCTGGGCACGAAGGTGACGGCGGTCGGCACCATCAGGGTGAACAGGACGCCGTAGAAGACCTTGTTCGCGTGCCGGTAGGGGATGCGGGCCAGGCCGTAGCCGGCCAGCGAGCACACGAACAGGGTGCCGACGGTGTGCAGGACGCCCACGATCATCGAGTTCACCAACGACTGGCCGAAGTCGACCGTCGTGTCGTGGAACGGCTCGGTGATGTTGCCCCACTGGATGTCGGTGGGGAAGAACTTCCAGTTCTCGCCGGTGATCTCCGGGTCGGTGGACAGGGCGTTGCGGATCAGCAGGTAGAAGGGGACGAGGAAGAGCAGCGCGGCGACGCCGGCGGCGACGTAGAGGCCGGTGGAGCTCATCACCGAGCCGCCCAGCGCGGGCCGCCGGGCCCGCCGGGGCTTCCGGGTCCCCGTGGCCCCGGGTGCGCGCGTCCTGCCCGTCTCGGGTGCGGTGGTGGTCACTTGGACTCGTCACCCCTTCCGAAGCCCATGAACTTGCCCTGGAACAGGGTCACGACGCAGATCAGCGCCGTGAGGATCACCGCGCCGGCGCTGCCCTTGCCGTAGTTCTGGTCCTGGCCGAGCGCGGTGTAGTACAGCTCGACGAGCGGGGGACGGCCCCATGTCGTCTTGGCCAGCAGGTTGAAGAACTCGTCGAACGCCTGGTAGGCGGCCACCAGCAGCAGCAGGATCACCGCCGTGGAGGTGGCGCGCAGCTGCGGCAGCGTGATGTGCCGGAAGGTCTGCCAGCCCCGCTTGGCGCCGTCGATGGCGGCGGCCTCGTACAGCTCCTGCGGGATGTTCTGCAGCGCGGCCAGGAACAGGATCATGTAGAAGCCGGACTGCAGCCACAGCCGCGCGGTGACGATGACCAGCCAATACCAGGGCGGGTCGGGGTTGGCGAGCCAGGCGATGTTCTCCACGCCGAACCAGCCCAGGACGGTGTTCGCCAGACCGAAGCGCACCCCGCTGAACAGGGACATCTTCCAGATCAGCGAGGCGGCGACGTAGGAGCACGCCGTCGGCAGGAAGAACACCGAGCGGTAGAACGCCCGCATGAACGTGAGCCGGTTCACCAGCAGCGCCAGGCCCAGCGACAGCGCCCAGGTGGTGGGCACGATGAACGCGGCGAAGACGGTGAAGGTGACGAGGGAGCCGGTGAACCCTCCGCTCGTCAGGATGTCCCGGTAGTTGCCCAGCCCCACGAAGTCGCTGGGCGTGACGGTGAAGCGGGCCTCGAAGAAGCTGAGGTAGACGCTCCAGCCGATGGGGACGTAGACGAAGACGATCAGCCCGATCAGGAACGGGCTCGTGAACAGCCAGAAGTTGAGCGTGCGGTTGCCCCGCCAGGCCCCCCGCGGCCGGGCCTGCCGGGCCCCGGCCGGGGAGGCGCTCGCGGCGCCGCGCGTCGTGGTCGTCGACATGTCGTGGTCCGTCCGGCGGTCTATCCGAACAGCTTCTTCAGCTCGGCGCCGACCGTCTTGTCGCACCTGTCGAGCGCGGCCTCCGGGTCACCGCCCTTGCGGACGCAGTCGGCGAAGAGGTCCTCGGTGGCGGTGATCATGGCCTGGGTCCAGCCGATGTTGTCGAAGTGGCCGTAGTCGTTGAAGAGCTTGACGCCCTCGGCCGGCAGTCCCGACTTCAGCTTGGCGGCGGACCGGGCGAGGGAGGTGCGCGGCGGGATGTGGAAGCCGTACGACAGCGCCCAGTCCTCCTGGTACTTCTTCTGTTCGATCCACAGCCACTTCACGTACTCCTTGGCCGCCTCGACGTTCTTGCCCTTGGCGTTGACGAACATCGACCAGCCGCCGTTGTACACCGACGGCTTGCCCGCGTCGGTGACCTTCGGGAACGGCATGATGCCGAGGTCGTCGCCGAGGGTCTGCTGGAACTGCGGCATGGCCCACATGCCGCAGAACTGGATCGCGCACAGGCCCTGGTTGAGCGCGGAGGGGTCCCAGAAGTCGGCCGGGGCGTCCAGCAGCAGGTGGCCGCTGGTGAACAGCTTGCGCATCTTCTTCAGGCCCTCGACGACGCCGTCCGTGTGGTAGGCGATCTGGTTCTTGTCGTCGAGCGTGTCCGCGCCGGCCGACCAGATCAGCGGGTTGATCACCGCGTGCAGGTCGTTGCCCAGGAAGACGCCCTTGACCTTGCTGGTGGTCAGCTTGGCGGCGGCTTCCAGCAGTTCGTCCAGCGTGGTCGGCGGTTCGATGCCCGCCTTCTCCAGCAGCGACTTGCGGTAGAAGAAGAACTGCGGGTCGTCGATCATCCGGACGCCGTATATCTTGCCGTCCACCGTGTGCGACTGGATGTCGGCCTGGTTGAAGTCGTCCTTCACCGGCTCGATGATGTCGGTCAGGTCCGCCACCTGCCCGCTCCTGACGAGCTGGATCTGCGGGTGGAACTCGAACAGGTCCGGGGCCTGCGCGGTGAGCAGCGAGGCGAACAGCTTGCTCTCGAAGTTCGAGCCGGTGATCCACTGCGTGGTCACGTTCGCGCCGTCGTACGCCTTCGCGTACCGCTTGATCGCCTGCTCCGTCCCCGCCTCGCCGTAGGCGTGGAAGTACTGGACGAGCTGCTTGCCCGAACCGGAGCCGCCGCCCCGCCCGTTGTTGCTGCCGCACGCGGCCAGCGTGCCCGCGGCGGCCATGCCCGCGGCGGCCCTGAAGAGCGATCGGCGGGACCAGTTGCTGTTGCTCGTTGCCGACATGCTGACGTCCTTGTCTCGAGTACGGCTGCGGCTCCACGGCTTCGGTGCGACGCCGGCTCGCAAGACCGGCGCCGGCTCGAAATTGCCGTGCGGTGCGGGACGTTAACCTTCGGCTAACACTTCGGCAAGGGGTTGGACGAAGCCTGCGCGAAACGTTGCGCCCGGTTCGGGATGACGAACGGCCGGGGGGCAGGGTCGGGGCCCCGCCGTCAGGAAGGCGGGGCGGTACGGCTGCGCGCGGAGCCGGCTCCGGCGCGTTTGGCGGCGGTCCGCTGCCCGACCGACTGGAGCGCGCCCTCGAGCGCGAACGTCGCGGCGCCCAGGCACACCGGGTCGGTCGGGATGGGGGACAGGACGATCCGGGTGGCGGCCAGCGGACGCCTGAGCGCGTGCCGGGCGACGGCCTCGCGCACCTCGTCCAGCAGCGGCTCGCCGAGCCGGGCGGCGACCCAGCTGCTGAGCACGACCACCTCGGGGTTGAGCAGGTTGACCAGGTCGGCGATGGCGGCGCCGAGGTAACGGGCGGTGTCCCGGACGACCTTGACCGCCACCGGATCGTTCGCGGCGACCCCGCGGGCCAGCGCGTCGACGGTGGCCGTCTGGTCCTCCGGGTGCAGCAGCGGGCTGCGCGGGCTCAGTTCGCGCAGGTTCAGCATGATGCCGGGGGCGCCGACGTACGTCTCCACGCAGCCGTGGTTGCCGCAGTGGCACAATCGCCCGTCCAGCACGAGCGTGGTGTGCCCCCACTCGCCGGCGCTGTTGCTCACCCCCCGGTGCAGTCCGCCGCCCAGCACCAGGCCGGCGCCGACGCCGGTGCCGAGGTTGACCACCACGGCGTCCCCGCGCCCCCGCGCGGCGCCGAACCACAGCTCGGCGACCGCGCAGGCGCGCAGCGGGTTGTCCAGGTACAGGGGATAGGCGATGTGCTCGGCGAGCAGGTCGAGCAGGGGCACGTCGTGCCAGTCCCAGTTGGCCGCGTACTCGGCGACGCCGGTGTCGCGGTCGACCTGCCCCGGCACGCTCACGCCGACGCCGAGCACCCGCGCGCCCTCCACACCGGCCTGCGCGACCACCGCGCCGACGGCCGCCGCGACATGGGCGACCACCTGCTCGGGGCGGCGCTCGCCGGGGCGCAGGTCCTCGTCGGCGCGGGACAGGACGTTCAGCGCCAGGTCGAACAGCTCGACCCGGACGTACGTCTCCGCGATGTCGACGCCGATCAGCGCGCCGCCGGACGCGTTGACGGCCACCAGGCCGCGGGGGCGGCCGCCGGCCGAGTCCTCGAACCCGACCTCCGTGATCATGCGGAGGTCCAGCAGTTCGCCGACCAGGGTGGCGACGGTGGCGAGGCTGAGCCCGGTGGCCGCCGCCAGTTCCTGCCGGGAAGTGGGGGACTCGGCGATGATCTGGCGCAACACCTCGTAGCGGTTCGCGGTGCGGATGTCACGTGATGTGCGCTTCACCGGATCGGCCCCCCGTCCCTTCGTCCGTGCCGCCGGGCACGTCGACACCGGCGCCCGCAAATCTATGGGCTGCGGGGACTTTCGACAAGGGGTTAGGAAAGGGGCTGAACAAAGTCGGCCTTCCGGCCTGGCGGCCCGGCCTGGCGGCCTTCCGGTCCGGTCGGGCGGCATGGACCGGTGGTCCGGCCCAATGGTCCGGCCCCGGCGGCCTGGATTGGCCTTCCGGACCGGTGGTCCGGCCCGCGCGGCCTGGCCCGGCTCGGTCGGTGCCGGGCCGGGGGACCTCACAGGTTCAGCACATCCTGCACGAAGGCGCTGGTGAACTTGCCGTCGGGGTCGGGGATGGTCGCCAGGTCCCGGAAGTCGGGCAGCCGGTCGGTGGAGCCTGGCCTGGTGGCCCTGACCGGCCTGGCCCGGTGGTCCGGCCTGGCGGCCTGAACCCGATGGTCCGGCCTGGCAGTGCGGCCCGGACCGGTGGCCGGGACCGGTGGCCCGGAACCGTTGGTCCGGCCTGGCGGCTCTGGTGGGCGCGACTCGGGCCGGCGCGACTCCGGCCCGCGCGCCCCGGGACCCGGGACCCGGGACCCGCGCCCCGCGCGACTCGGGTCCGCCCGGCCCGGCCCGGTCGGTGCCGCGCCGGGCCGGGCCGGGCCGCAGGGCCTTACAGGTCCAGCGCATCGCGCACGAAGGCGTTGGCGAACTTGCCGTCGGGGTCGAGGGTGGTCGCCAGGTCCCGGAAGTCGGGCAGCCGGGGGTACCTCGCCCGCAGGGTGGGCGCCGGGACGGTGAACACCTTGCCCCAGTGCGGCCGTGCGTCGAAGGCGTCCAGCGCCTCCTCCACCCGCCGCACGGCCGGCAGCACCGCCGCCGTGTCCGCCACCCAGGTGAAGTGCAGCGCGACCGAGTCACGGCCGTACGCCGGGCTGAGCCACTGCGCGTCGGCGGCCACCGTGCGCACCTCGCACGTCTGCAGGACGGGCGCGACGTGCGCCCGGACGGCGTCGAGCGCGTGCAGCGCGTCGAGGGCGTCCGGCAGCGGCAGCAGGTACTCGGACTGCAGCTCGTCCCCGCTGCTCGGGGTGAACTCGGCCCGGAAGTGCGGCAGTCGTTCGTGCCACGGCCCCGGCACCCCGAACTGCTCGGTGCAGTTGGCCGCGGGCATGCCGGGCACCGGGTGCATCGGCTCGGTGGCGGGCGTGGCCCGGGGGAAGTCGGGCGCGGGCCGGTCGGTGCGCCGCTTCAGCCACACCTGGCGGAACCCGGGCTCCCGCCAGTCGGTGAACAGGCTCACGCTGTACGCCGACCCCGCGACCGCCCCGAAGTCCAGCCCCGCCAGCGGCAGTTCGGTGAAGACGTACTGCTCGACCCGGTACGCCGGCTCCAGGTCGAGGGTGAGGGCGGTGACGACGCCGAGGGCGCCGAGGGAGGTGACGGCGCCGTCGAAGCGGGCGTCGCCGCGGGCGATCCGCACGGTCGAACCGTCCGCCGTGATCAGCTCCACCTCGCGCACCGGCGCCGCCAGCGAGCCGTTGGCGATGCCCGAGCCGTGCGTGCCGGTGGCGACCGACCCGGCCACCGAGATGTGCGGCAGCGACGCCATGTTGGGCAGCGCCAGCCCGTGGGCGTGCACCGTGCGCGCCAGTTCGGCGTACCGGACGCCGCCCGAGACCCGTACCGTACGGGCCGCCCGGTCCACGTCGATCTCGGGCGGCAGCCCGGCGGCCGAGAGCAGGACGCCCCCGTCGCCCGGCTCGGCGATCAGGTTGAACGAGTGCCCGCTGCCGAGCACCCGCACCTTCGGGCTGCCGGCCACCAGGGCCCTGAGCGCGGCCGGTGAGCGTGGTCGGTGCAACTCCCCGACCGTGTAGGTGATGTTGCCCGCCCAGTTGGTGACCTTCTCCGACATCCCTGCCGTCCCTCCCGCGTAGTGCGTCTGCGTTGACCCTCTCATCCGCCGCCGCCTACCGTAGGAAGCGGTTTCCCCACCGGAAGGTCACTTTCCTTGCCCGAGCGTCCGCAGGCCCTGTTCGCCATGACCGCCGCGAACGTTCCCCAGGTCTTCCCCGCCGAGGTGCTGGCGCGGCTGCGGGCGAGCGTCGACATCGACCCCGGCGTGGTGGCCGAGGACTTCACCGCACCGGGCGTCCGCGAGGCACTCGCCCGCGCCGAGATCCTCGTCACCGGGTGGGGCTGCCCCCGGCTGGACGCGGCCGTCCTCGACGCCGCCCCGAGGCTGCGCGCGGTGCTGCACTCGGCCGGCTCGGTCAAGGGGTTCCTGACCCCCGAGGTCTGGCGGCGCGGCATCGCGGTCTCCTCGGCGG
This sequence comes from Streptomyces sp. NPDC031340, assembly GCF_055569945.1. Taxonomy (NCBI): domain Bacteria; kingdom Bacillati; phylum Actinomycetota; class Actinomycetes; order Kitasatosporales; family Streptomycetaceae; genus Streptomyces; species Streptomyces sp. NPDC031340. The sequence continues at coordinate 92,343 of NZ_JBVIIE010000018.1, read as the reverse complement.
CCGAGGCCAACGCCGTGCCGGTCGCCGAGTACACCCTCGCCATGATCCTGCTCGCGGGCAAGGACGTCTTCGCCCGGCGTGAACGCCTGCGCGCCGAGCGCGTCTCGCCGGGCTGGGACCTCGTCCCCGGCATCGGCAACCACGGCCGGCGCGTCGGCGTCGTCGGCGCCTCCCGGACCGGCCGTCGGGTCATCGAGCTGCTGCGCCCCTTCGACCTGCGGGTGAGCCTCACCGACCCCTACGTCGACGAGGCCGGCGCCGCCGCGCTCGGCGTACCGCTGCTGCCGCTCGACGACCTGCTGCGCACCTCGCGGACCGTCACCCTGCACGCCCCCGCCACACCCGAGACGCACCGGATGATCGGCCGCCGCGAGCTGGCCCTGATGCCGGACGGGGCGGTGCTGATCAACACCGCGCGCGGAGCCCTCGTCGACCACGATGCCCTCGCCGACGAACTGCGCACCGGCCGCCTCACCGCGATCCTCGACGTCACCGACCCCGAACCGCTGCCCGCGGCCTCCCCTCTGCTCGACCTGCCGGGCGCCTTCGTCACCCCGCACCTCGCGGGTTCCCAGGGCAACGAGCTGGCCCGCCTCGGCGCGTCGGTGGCCGCGGAGGCCGAGCGCCTGGCGGCGGGCCGGGAACCGGCGCACGCGGTCGACCCGGCGGCGCTGGAGCGGATGGCGTGAGAGACGGGATACTCGCCGGGGTACTCCGCCGGGGCGGTCGCCACGCGGGGGACCCGGCACGGCCGGCCCGGAGGCGGGGGCATACCGTGAGGAGTCGTACGTCCGAGCCATGAGGAGAGTCGGGATGGGCAGCCGTACCGCGCTGGTCGAGGATCTGATGGAGCGGTTCCCGCACGTGCCGCGGGAAGCCGTCTTCAAGGAGGACCTGCTGCGCGGCGGTGTCGCCTTCGACCCGTCCGCGCTCAGCGACAACGAAGGCGGCGAGGTCAAGCCGAAGTCGTACTTCATCTTCTCCTTCGACCACGGCACCCTGCCCGAACTCGGCGAGGCCGCGCTGCGCCGCCCGCCGGAGGAGATCATCCTCACCGGCGGCCCGTACGACCTGCGCCGCACCGTCGTCTCCGTGCGCGTCAACCCGTCCTCGCCGTACCGCGTCGCCGCCGACCAGGAGGGCGTGCTCGGGCTCTACCTCGACGGCAGGCGGATCTCCGACGTGGGCGTGCCGCCCATGCCCGAGTACTACCGGCACACCCTCGCGAGCGGGAAGTCGGTGATGGAGGTCGCCCCCACCATCCAGTGGGGCTACCTGATCTATCTGACCGTCTTCCGCGTCTGCCAGTACTTCGGCGCCAAGGAGGAGTGCCAGTACTGCGACATCAACCACAACTGGCGCCAGCACAAGGCGGCCGGGCGCCCGTACACCGGCGTCAAGGACGTGGAGGAGGTACTGGAGGCGCTGGAGATCATCGACCGCTACGACACCCAGAAGGCCTCCACCGCCTACACGCTCACCGGCGGCGCGATCACCAAGACCGTCGCCGGGCGCGACGAGGCCGACTTCTACGGCCACTACGCCAAGGCCATCGAGGAGCGCTTCCCGGGCCGCTGGATCGGCAAGGTCGTCGCGCAGGCGCTGCCGAAGCCGGACGTGCAGCGGTTCAAGGACTACGGCGTGCAGATCTACCACCCCAACTTCGAGGTGTGGGACCGCCGCCTGTTCGAGCTGTACTGCCCCGGCAAGGAGCGCTACGTCGGCCGCGACGAGTGGCACCGCAGGATCCTCGACTCCGCCGATGTCTTCGGCGCGCGCAACGTCATCCCCAACTTCGTGGCGGGCGTGGAGATGGCCGAGCCCTTCGGCTTCACCACGGTCGACGAGGCCATCGCGTCCACGACCGAGGGCCTGCGCTTCTTCATGTCGCACGGCATCACACCCCGCTTCACCACCTGGTGCCCGGAGCCCACGACCCCGCTCGGCAAGGCCAACCCGCAGGGCGCCCCGCTGGAGTACCACATCCGGCTGCTGGAGGCGTACCGCGCCACCATGGACGACTTCGGCCTGTCCTCCCCGCCCGGATACGGCCCGCCCGGACCCGGCCGTGCCGTCTTCTCCGTCAGCTCCTTCATGGACAGCCTCCCGGCGGACGAACCGGGCGACGGATCGGCCGACGGATCGGCGGGCGCACCGGCGGGCGCACCGGCGGAGGCGTGACCCGCCGCGGCGGACGGCGGGAACCCCTTGACGGGTAACCGCCGTTAACCGGTAACCGGATCCGAAGCAACCGCTTGTCAGTTGTGTCGAAAACGTGAAAGGCTCTTGCTCTGCCCCGAGGTTCCCCCCAACTCCCAGGCCAGTATGGTGAGTTGCCTCGCTTGTGGATGCAGGAGACCCATGCTCGACCTGCCGAACCCGAAGGGCGCCGCCGAGGCCGCGCTCTTCTCGGAGTGCTGGGACGCGGTGCTTTCCTACGCCGATCTGTGCACCTCCGGATCCGCCGCTGCCACGCAGCTGGCCAGGGAGGCGTTCGCACTCGGTATAGGTGAGGCCCGCGCCGCCGAAGCCGGCGCCGCCCGAGGCGTCGGCCGCCGCCCGTCCCGGCTGCCCGCCATCCCGCAGATGCTGACCGCCGTACGCACCACGGCGGCGGCCTGGGAGGCCGCCGGACGAGGCCACGACCTCGACCCCGACCTGCGCCTGTGGCTCAACTCCGACAAGGCCGCCCGCTACAACGGCCCCCCGTTGCAGCGCCCGCTCGCCCTGCGCGGCCTGCGCGACCTCCAGGAGGCGGACGCCACGCTGCTGTGGCTGGCCGAGGTGGAGGCGCTTCCCCGGTCCGTGGTGGCCCGTCGGCTCGGCCTCGACCCGGCCGCCGTCGGCGGTGAACTCGACCAGGTGCGCGGCCTGTTCCGCGACCGCTGCCACCGCAACCACCTCGACACGCCGATGGACGCGAGCTGCCGCAGCTACGCCCGCCTCCTCGACGCCGTCACCCGGTCGCCCGCCGCCGACATCCCCACCGACCTCTCGCGCCACCTCGCCACCTGCGTGGAGTGCGCCGAGGCCGCCGCCTGCCTGCGCCCGCACGGCGGGCAACTGCCCACCGCCCTCGCCGGCGGCGTGATCGGCTGGGGCGGTCTCGCCTACCTGGAGCGCCGCCGCCGTGCCGCCGAGGTGCGCCTGGGCGCCGGGCGGCCGGAACAGGCCGACGGCGAGGACCGGGAACCGCGGTCCGCGGCGCAGCGGGCCCGTCTCGTGCGGCACGGGCTCCTCGCCGCCGCGGTCCTGGTGTCGTTCGTGGCGCTGGCGGTGTCGATGATGCCGTTCGGCGGCGCGGAGGACGACATCGCTTCCGCCTCCGGCGACACGTCCGGCCGTCTGCCGGTCGCGGTCCCGCACTCGTCACTGCCGTCCGGCGCCGGGTCGTCCGCGTCGACCACCGCGCCCACCCTGGCGCCCGCGACCGCGACGTCGACGGGCGGCCACCAGAACCCGGACCCGGAACCCCAGGGCACGTCCTCCTCCACGGCCGACTCCACCGCCGACGGCGGCGGCGCGCGGTCCGGCGGGGACACCACCTGCGAGGTCGCCTACGACCTCGTCAACTCCTGGCCCGACGGCTTCCAGGCCACCGTCTCGGTGACCACCGACGACGCCGTCGACGGCTGGCGCGTGGCCTGGTCCTTCCGGGACGGCCAGCAGGTCGGCCAGATGTGGGACGCGAGCTTCACCCAGAGCGGCTCCCGCGTCACCGCCACCGCCGCCGACTACAACAAGTCCGTCCCCGCCGGGGGGACCCTGACCTTCGGCTTCCTCGCCTCCTGGCAGAGCAAGAACTCCCCGCCGTACCACTTCGAGCTCAACGGACACGCCTGCGCGAAGGCCGGCTGACGTACGGGTTCAGCCGACCGGGTTCCAGCCGTCCGCGCCGGCCAGGTACTTCTGCGGTGTGTACTGCGCGGCCTGAGCGTCGGTCAGCTGCGGGCGGTTGCCGTTGACGCCGGCGCCCGCGCCGGTGTTGCGGTACTCGAAGAAGCGGGCGTTTCGCCACGTGCTGGTGGACATATCCGTCCACGGCTGCGTGGTGGCGATCGTCGCCGACAGTGCGGACTCGCGGTACACGACCTGCGCGTTCTGCCGCCACGGACGGCCGAGCCGGGATGATGTTACCTATGCCACTGGAGTCACTCGCGTGTCGCTGATTGGCCGACACCGTCGCTTTACAGGCACCCTCCTGCGTGCCAGGATCACGGCGCTGCGGAGGAGGCCGGCGACGTCAGGGCGGCCCTTCGGGCGCGGCCCGCACGCACGGCGCCGCCGGTCGAGTGCGCCACCGCGGCGGTGGCGCGGGGCGGAGGAACCCCCTCCTATGGATCACCACTCCTTACGCGGAGCAGACGAGCGCGGAGCAGACGAGCGCGTCCCCGGGGCCGAAGCCGCGGTGAGCGGAGCCGTGCTGCACGACACCGCCTTGATCCGGGCGGCCCGCGCGGGCGACCGAACGGCACTCGAAGCCGTCCTCACCGCCTGCCTGCCGTTGCTCCACCGCATCGTCGGCCGGGCACTCGACGGCCACGCCGACACCGACGATGTGGTGCAGGAGACCATGGTCAGTATCGTGCGGGGGCTGCCCGGGCTGCGCGAACCGGAACGCTTCCGCTCCTGGGCCGTGGCCATCGCCTACCGGCAGATCCAGCAGCATCGGCGGCGCGGCTCCGGCGACCCCCCGCCTCAGCCGGAGATCGAGGAACTGGCCGAGCCGGCCACCGACTTCAGTGAGCGGACCGTCGCCGAGCTGGAGCTGAGCGGACAGCGCCGCGAGGTCGTGCACGCCGTGCGCTGGCTGGAGCCCGACGACCGGCGCCTGCTCGCCCTGTGGTGGGAGGAGACCGCCGGGGTCCTGCAGCGTGCCGAACTCGCCGCCGTCCTGAAGATCTCGCGCGGTCATGTCGCGGTCCGTGTGCAGCGCATGAAGGAGCAGCTGCACACGGCCCGCACCCTCGTAAGGGCGCTCGCCACGGTGCCCCGGTGCCAGGGCCTGGTGGCCGCCGCGCGCGGCTGGGACGGCACCCCGGGCCCGCTGTGGCGCAAGCGGCTGAGCCGGCACGTCCGCGACTGCCCGGCCTGCGGGACCCTGCGCGAGGGCCTGGTGCCACCGGAACGCCTGCTGCCCGGCATCGCCGTACCGGTGATCCCCGCCGCCGTGCTGGGCGGTGTCGGACACCTGCTGGACTCCGCCACCGCGGTGTCCTCCAAGACCGGGATCGCAGCGCTGTTCCACCGGGTCGCCGATGCCGTCCGGACACCCAGGCCCAGGACCGCCCTGGCCGCGGCGGCCGGTGGGGCGGTGCTGCTCGCCGGCGTCGTCCCCCTCGTCCGGCAGGCTCCCGCACCGGGGGGCACCCCGCGCGCCGTACCGAGGACGACGGCCACCGCGTCCGCCGTACCGGGCACGACGGGCACCGCGTCCGCCGTACCGGGCACGACGGCCACCGGCGCCGGAAACGCCGGGACCACGGCCTCCCTCTACGTCGCGCCCGACGGCTCGGACGAGAGCGGCGACGGCACTCTCGCCCACCCCTACGCCAGCCTCGGCAAAGCGGCCGACCTGGTCCGTCCGGGCGGGACCATCGCCCTGCGCGGCGGCACCTACCGGCCGGCCGAACCGGTCACCCTCGACACCGACGGCACCGCCGCGCGTCCCATCGTCCTGACCGCCTACCGGAACGAGCGGCCGGTGCTCGACGTCTCCGCCGTTCCGGACGGGAAGTGGGCGGTCACCCAGCGCGCCGACCACTGGACGGTGCGGAACCTGGAGGTACGCGGCTCCAGCAGCCACGCCTGGGTGTGCGTCGGGTGCGCGCACGACGTCTTCCGCGGACTGACGATGCACCACAACGCCAGGTCCGGGCTGGTGCTGCGGGGCGTCGGCACGGTGGGCAACACCGTCATGGACAGCGACTTCCACCACAACCGGGACGGCGCCGGCGGCGGTTCCGGGCTGGCGCTGGTCTTCGGCTCCGGCTCGGGCAACACCGTCCGGCACTGCCGCACCTGGGAGAACGGCGCCGACGGCATCGACCTGGGCGGTTTCACCAGCCCCGCGCTCCTGGACGGCAACTGGTCCTACCGCAACGGCAACGGCTTCACCTTCGGTGGCGGTCACGGCCGCGCCTCGGTGGCGCACGTCGCGCGCAACAACGTCGCCTGGGACAACGGGGGTTACGGCTTCAACGACGAGGGCAACCCGGGCGTCCTCACCCTGGTGCGCAACAGCGCGTACCGCAACGGCATCGCCGGTTTCCGGATCACCGACGCCGCCGGCGTCCTCACCGGCAACGCCGCCTGGAGCAACCGGCGCGAGGAGGACCTGGGCCCGTCCGTCCGCTCCTCGGGCAACACCTGGGACGGGGCGGCAACGGCCGTCCCGGTGACCGGCCTGCGCTCGACCGACCCACGCACCGCCGAGGGCCCGCGCCGGAAGGACGGCGCCCTGCCCCTCACGGTCTTCCTCGTGCCCCGCGCCCCCGGCACCGCCGTCGGCGCCGTCATGCCGGCCGGGTGAGGCGCGGCCACCGGCTGCTCCGCGGAAAACCGGTGGCGGGTGGTGGTGAGGGGCTGTAGCGTCTGCGCTGTTGGCCGAGTGGTCCGCGTAGTCCGTGTGGTCCGCCCTTGGGGGCGACCGTACGAGCGATGAGGAGGTGTTGACCGATGGCTGTCACTGCGATGGGCGCTGCCCGCATCCAGCTCATCAAGTCCACCTCCGTGGCCGCCGGCTGACAATCACACACCTCGCCGGGGCCACCCTGTGAAGGGTCCCCTTTGACTTCCCGCTCCGCTTCTTCCGCTTCTTCCGTCTTCTCCGCGCTCGCTCCCTACGGCTGGGACGAGGCATGGGCGACCGCGTTCGCCCCGTACGACACCGAAGGACTGCTGCCCGGCCGGGTGATCCGTGTCGACCGAGGCCAGTGCGACGTCGTCACCGCCGACGGCGTGCTGCGGGCCGACACCGCCTTCGTCACCCCGCACGACCCGCTGCGGGTCGTGTGCACCGGAGACTGGGTCGCCGTCGAACCCGCCGGCGACCCGCGCTACGTGCGGACGTACCTGCCGCGCCGCACCGCGTTCGTGCGCTCCACCTCCTCCAAGCGGTCCGAGGGGCAGATCCTCGCCGCCAACGTCGACCACGCGATCGTCGCCGTGTCGCTCGCCGCCGAGCTCGACCTCGGCCGCATCGAACGGTTCCTCGCCCTGGCCTGGGAGTCCGGGGCGCAGCCGCTCGTCGTGCTGACCAAGGCCGACCTGGTGCCCGACCCGGTCACCCGCGCCCACCTCGTGCAGGACGTGGAACTGTCGGCGCCCGGCGTGCCCGTCCTGCCGGTCAGCGCCCTGGACGGGGACGGCCTCGACGTCCTCGTCGCCACCGTCTCCGGCGGCACCTCGGTGCTGCTCGGCCAGTCCGGCGCCGGCAAGTCCACCCTCGCCAACGCGCTCCTCGGCGCCGACGTGATGGAGGTGCAGGCCATCCGGGACGTCGACGGCAAGGGACGGCACACCACCACCACCCGCAACCTGCTCGCGCTGCCCGGCGGCGGCGTCCTCATCGACACCCCGGGCCTGCGGGGCGTCGGGCTCTGGGACGCCGGCGGCGGGGTCGGACAGGTCTTCACCGAGATCGAGGCACTCGCCGAGCGGTGCCGCTTCCACGACTGCGCGCACGAGGCCGAACCGGGCTGCGCGGTGCTCACCGCCGTGGACAGCGGTGAGCTTCCCGCCCGACGGCTGGACAGCTACCGCAAGCTGATGCGGGAGAACCAGTGGATCGTGGCCAAGACCGACGCCCGCGCCCGCGCCGAACTGCGCAAGGAGTGGAAGCGCCGGGGCGCCGAGGGGAGGGCGGCGATGGAGGCGAAGCGGGGACAACGGCGGTGAGACCGCGCCCACCCTCCGCGCTCACCAGCTGATCGCGGCCGCCACCGGCAGATGATCGCTGCCGGTGGCGGGCGAGCGCATCCGCGAGGTGAGGCCGGCGAACGCGCGGTCGTCGGTGGTGCCGTTCAGGTCGCCGAGCAGCACCACCCGCGCGTTCCGCTCGGCGGCGACCGCCTCACCGAGCGCCTGGGACGCCTCCGTCCCGTGTCCCGCTGGGCCGTCGCAAAGCAAAGCCTGCCCGGGGATTCACCCGTACCGATGCCAGGTGGGCCGCATGCACGGCGGCCCCTTGCCCGTGGCCACCGTCGTGCGCAGCGCCCGGTTGTCGGCCGTCCGACGGCGGCCGGCTCGGTCTCCGCCGGCGGTCCGTGGTCCATCCTGATGCCGATCGGCCGGGTGTCCGACAGCGGCAGCCCGAACCGATCGCCCCGCGCCCCGCCGGCGGGATCCGCGTCACCGTGGAGCTGCCCGCCGCCACGGCGGATCCGCGACGGGAGTGCTGAGAACGTGACGTCCGATTTCCGCTGGCCGTGCGGTACCGAAGGCGCCGAGACTGGACACCGTGATGGACGAGGACGCCAGGTACGAAGCGGTCCGCAGCCGGGACGCCCGGTTCGACGGGGAGTTCTTCTTCGCCGTCGAGACCACCGGCATCTACTGCCGGCCCAGCTGCCCGGCGGTGACGCCGAAGCGGCGCAACGTCCGGTTCTTCGCGACGGCCGCCGCCGCGCAGCGCTCGGGGTTCCGGGCCTGCCGCCGGTGCCGGCCGGACGCCGTGCCGGGCTCGGCCGACTGGAACGCCCGCGCGGACGTGGTGGGGCGCGCCATGCGGCTGATCGGCGACGGCGTCGTCGACCGGGAGGGCGTGGCCGGCCTCGCCGCCCGGCTCGGCTACAGCGCCCGGCAGGTGCAGCGGCAGCTCACCGCCGAACTCGGCGCCGGGCCGGTAGCCCTCGCCCGCGCCCAGCGGGCGCACACCGCGCGGGTGCTGCTGCAGACCACCGGCCTGCCGGTCACCGAGATCGCGTTCGCGTCCGGGTTCGCCAGCGTGCGCCAGTTCAACGACACGATCCGCGCCGTGTACGCCTCGACGCCGAGCGGGCTGCGGTCGGCCGCGCCGGACGGCGGCCGGACCGCGCGGCGCTCGGTCGTCCCGGCGGGCGCGATACCGCTGCGGCTCGCCCACCGCGGCCCGTACCGGTCCGGCGCCGTCTTCGACCTGCTGGAGCGCGAGGCCGTGCCCGGTGTCGAGGAAGTGAGCGGGACGCCGGGACGGCGCACGTACCGCCGTACCCTCCGCCTCCCGCACGGCACCGGCATCGCCGCCGTCGACGAACGCGCCGGCGGCCCGGCGTCCGGCTCCGCCGCCCACCCGGGCGGCTGGCTGGACGCCCGCCTGCACCTCACCGACCCCCGCGACCTGACCACCGCCGTGCAGCGGCTGCGCCGGCTGTTCGACCTGGACGCCGACCCGTACGCCGTCGACGAGCGGCTCGGCGCCGACGAACGGCTCGCCCCGCTGGTCGCCGCCCGCCCGGGGCTCAGGTCGCCCGGCGCCGCCGACCCGGAGGAGTTCGCGGTGCGGGAGCTGGTGGGGCGGACGGCGGCCGCAGACCTGGTGCGGCGGTACGGCAAGGCGCTGGACGCGCCCAGCGGCAGCCTCACCCACCTCTTCCCCGAACCGGCCGTCCTCGCGGAGGCCGAGCCGCACGGCGCCCTGGGCGCCCTCGCCGCGGCCCTCGCCGACGGCGTCGTACACCTGGACGCGGGCGCCGACCGCGACGACGCGCAGGCGGCGCTGCTCGCCCTGCCCGGCATGGACGCCCGCACGGTCGCCGCGGTCCGCACCCGAGCCCTGGCCGACCCCGACGTCGCCCCGCCCGGCCTGCGCGTCCCCGACGGCTGGCGCCCCTGGCGGTCGTACGCCGTGCGGCACCTGCGGGCCGCCGGAGCGGCGTCGCCCTGACCGCCCCGCGCGCGGCGGGCCGGCGCCGGGGAGGCGGATTTTCCGATGCCCCGTTTTCACGGGGCCCGTGCGGTGGACAATTGTGGGCATGAGTCAGCAGGGGGGAAGGCCCACCGGTCACGAGGACGACTGGTGGCGGCAGTTGTACGAGGAAACCACCCAGGACACGGGCCCCACGGGCGCGCCCGACTCCCTGGACGACCGGTTCGCCTCGGCGGCGGGCACCGTGGGGGGCGGATCCGGCGTGCGCGACGCGGACATGGACGCGGAAGCGGACGGGGAGAGGGTTCCCCCGCAGTGGTCCGGGGCACCGGAGACGCCCCCGCGACCGGGGACGCCGCCGCGCCCGGGAACGCCCCCGCGGCCGGGGACGCCGCCGCGGCCCGGGGTGCCCCCGAGGCCGGGGACGTCACCGGGCGCCGGCTTCGGGGATCAGCGCGCCGGGTACGGGGACCAGGGCGCCGGGTACGGGGACCAGGGCGCAGGGGTCGGGGATCAGCGCGCCGGGGAGCCCTCGCCCGCCGCGCCGCCCGCACCGGCGGCGTTCCCGCCGCAGCGCGCCACTTCGCCCGGCGCGGGCACCTTCGGCCCCCCTGCCCCCGAGACGGACCCCCGCGCCCCGGAGACGGGACCCCGCGCTCCCGAGACCGGGCCCCCTGCCCCCAAGGGCGGTTTCTTCTCCTCCGGAGAGGCCGGCTCCCCGCGCGGCCCGCGCGGCACCCGTCCGGACACCGACCTTCCCCCGGCACCGTCCTCAGCGGCCCCGCCGGCCCCAGGCGCCCCACCCACCGCCGGGGCCGTCCCGAGCGTCGCCGCCGTCCCTCCGTACCCCGTCGACCACGTGGGTTCCGGCCCGCCCACCTACGACCCCGAGCCGACCGCCCTGCCGGCCGCCGACCCCGACGAGCTGGACGCCCAGGTCCCGGACACCGTGCTGGACGGCGCGCGGTACGGCTCCTGCACCCTGCGCGCGGTCTCGCTGCGCGGCGACTCCGCGCGCTACCGGGGCGAGCCGCGACGCGACGCCCTCCTCACCGCCCGGTTCGGCACCGGAGCCGAGGCCCTGATCCTGGTGGCGATGGCGACCGGCGCCCGCGCCACCCCGGGGGCGCACCGGGCGGCCGCCGAGGCCTGCCGCTGGATCGGCCACGCCGTCGGCCGCAGTCACGCCCGGCTCGCCGAGGACATCCTGGCCGCCCGGCGCGGTGACCTGAAGTCCGGCCTGCACCGGCTCACCGACCGCAGCCTCGGCAAGCTCCGCGCCGGCGCCGCCGAGCAGGGCATCGACCCGGACGAGTACTCGGCCGCCCTGCGTTGTCTGCTGCTGCCCGCCGACCCCGGCTGCCGTGTCCGCGTGTTCTTCGGAGTCGGCGCGGGCGGCCTGTTCCGGCTCCGGGACGGGGAGTGGCAGGACATCGAGCCGCGCGTCGCGGAGGTCAGCGGCGAACCGGTCGTCGGCTTCGGCTCGCCGCCCGCCGAGACGCCCGAGGGCGACCGGCTCACCATGGACCTCGGCATACCCACCCCGCCGAGCCCGTACGAGCCCGCCCCGCAGCCGCCCCGCGAACCCTTCCGCTTCCGCGCCTCCCTCGCCCGCCCCGGCGACACGCTGCTGATGTGCACCGACGGGCTCGCGGAGCCGCTGCGCGGCGAACCCGACCTGTGCCGCTACCTGACGGGCCGGTGGTCCGGGTCCAACCCGCCCGGTCTCGCCGCCTTCCTCGCCGACACGCAGGTCAGGGTCAAGGGCTACGCCGACGACCGTACTGCGGCCGCGGTCTGGGAGGCATGAGGGTCCCGGCTGTGAATTCATGGACGCGGGGATCCTCGGAGACCGAAGGGGCAGGAGAGCACCATGGCCAAGCAGAACGTTGCCGAACAGTTCGTCGACATCCTCGTCCGCGCGGGCGTGCAACGCCTCTACGGAGTCGTCGGAGACAGCCTCAACCCGGTCGTCGACGCGGTGCGCCGCAACGCCGCGATCGACTGGGTGCACGTCCGCCACGAGGAGACCGCCGCCTTCGCCGCCGGAGCGGAGGCCCAGATCACCGGAAAGCTGACCGCCTGCGCCGGATCCTGCGGCCCGGGGAACCTCCACCTCATCAACGGCCTCTACGACGCCCACCGCTCCATGGCCCCGGTCCTCGCCCTCGCCTCGCACATCCCCTCCAGCGAGATCGGCCTGGGCTACTTCCAGGAGACCCACCCCGAGCAGCTGTTCCGCGAGTGCAGCCACTACAGCGAGATGGTCTCCAGCCCCAAGCAGATGCCGCGCCTGCTGCAGACCGCCATCCAGAACGCGGTCGGCCGGTCCGGCGTCAGCGTCGTCACCCTGCCCGGCGACATCGCCGCGGAACCCGCCCCGGACAAGCCCGCCGAGACCGCCCTGGTCACCGCCCGGCCCTCGGTCCGCCCCGGCGACGCCGAGATCGACCGGCTCGTCGACATGATCGACCGGGCCCGCAAGGTCACCCTCTTCTGCGGCAGCGGCACGGCGGGCGCGCACGCCGAGGTCATGGAGTTCGCCGGGAAGATCAAGTCCCCGGTCGGGCACGCGCTGCGCGGCAAGGAGTGGATCCAGTACGACAACCCGTACGACGTCGGCATGAGCGGCCTGCTCGGCTACGGCGCCGCCTACGAGGCCACCCACGAGTGCGACCTGCTGATCCTGCTCGGCACGGACTTCCCGTACAACGCCTTCCTGCCCGACGACGTGCAGATCGCCCAGATCGACGTCCGGCCCGAACACCTCGGCCGGCGCTCGAAGCTGGACCTCGCGGTGTGGGGCGACGTCCGGGAGACGCTGCGCTGCCTGATCCCGCGGATCGAGGAGAAGACCGACCGCCGCTTCCTGGACCGGATGCTGAAGAAGCACGCGGACGCGCTGGAAGGGGTGGTGAAGGCCTACACCCGCAAGGTCGACCGGCACGTGCCCGTCCACCCCGAGTACGTGGCCGCCGTCCTTGACGAAGTGGCCGACCAGGACGCGGTGTTCACCGTGGACACCGGCATGTGCAACGTCTGGGCCGCACGCTACATCTCGCCCAACGGCCGCCGCCGCGTGATCGGTTCCTTCACCCACGGCTCGATGGCGAACGCGCTGCCGATGGCGATCGGGGCCCAGTTCACCGACCGCGGCCGGCAGGTGGTGTCGATGTCGGGGGACGGCGGATTCTCCATGCTGATGGGGGACTTCCTGACCCTGGTGCAGTACGACCTGCCGGTGAAGGTGGTCCTCTTCAACAACTCCTCGCTGGGCATGGTGGAGCTGGAGATGCTGGTAGCCGGGCTGCCCGCCTACGGCACCGCCGCCAAGAACCCCGACTTCGCGGCCGTCGCCCGCGCCTGCGGCGCGTACGGCGTGCGCGTGGAGAAGCCCAAGGAGCTCGCGGGTGCGCTGAAGGACGCTTTCCGGCACAAGGGACCGGCCCTGGTCGACGTCGTCACCGACCCCAACGCGCTGTCCATCCCGCCCAAGATCAGCGCCGAGATGGTGACCGGCTTCGCCCTGTCGGCGTCGAAGATGGTGCTGGACGGGGGTGTCGGCCGCATGGTCCAGATGGCCCGGTCCAACCTCCGCAACATCCCGCGTCCCTGACCCGGCCCGAGGGGCGCCGTCCTCGGCGACGGATTCCGGCCAGTTTCACCGGCCGGGGGAGGTCGCTGGCGCGGGCGCGCGGATCCGGCCGCCGGAGGTCCCGGCGTTCTCCGGCGTCCGCTCCGTCTGCGCAGTCCCCGGGGCGTCCGCCGGCCCGCGCCGGCGGCGGTCTCCCCGGCGGCCCGGAGATCGCCGCTCCCGGCGTCGTTTCCCTGTCCAAAATCCGTGCCCTCGCCCCCGGGTGTCCGGCCGTCAGGCGGCCGGCATGACTGCCAGGTGCCCGATCGGGCATGGATTCCGTGAACGTGTTCGACCAGGAGGGGACCGGAACCGGCACGCGGGCGGGGGACATGAAGAGGCAGGCGCGAGGGGGCGGTCCCATGGCGATCGGGGTTTCCTCGATCGGGACGGCTCAGGAGGCGGCCGACGGCCGCGCGGAAGAGGCGGAGCCGTCCCGGCTCCGGCGCAGACTCGGGCACGCGGACCTGAAGGCGGTCCCCGAGACCCGCAGGGCCCTGCGGGAACTGCTGCGGCAGTGGGGCAGGCCCGGGCGGTCCGACATAGCGGAACTGCTCACCAGCGAACTCGTCACCAACGCACTCGTCCACACCGACCGCGACGCGGTCGTGACGGCCACCGTCGGACCTCGCGGACTGCGGGTGGAGGTACGGGACTTCGCCGCCCGCAGGCCCCGGGTGCGGGTGCCGGGCCGCGAGGAGGGCACGAACGGCCGGGGCCTGGTCCTGGTGCAGTCCCTCGCCGACTCGTGGGGCGTACGGTCGCACGGCGTCGGCAAGTCGGTGTGGTTCGAACTGGCGGCGGAGGCGGCCTGAGCAGTCACCGGGAAGCGGACGCCGCCGGGAGCGGACGGGAACGGGAAGCGGACGGGAACGGGAAGGGGGCGTGACCCGAAGGTCACGCCCCCTTCCCATGAGGCCGTGTTCGGCCGGACCGCTCCTAGCCGAACTGCTGCTCGAGGTCCTTCAGCTTGCGCTCAAGGGAGTCGAGGCGAGGCAGAGCCATTGTGTCGTCCTCCGCGGTGAGGTCGACGGTGAGCGGTTCAGAGCCGGCCTTGCGGACGGGCTGCAGCGAGGGCCGGGCGCGTACGGGCAGGGGTTCCGGCGCCGATAGGGCAGGCTCCGTAGAGGCCGAGGCGGGCTCCAGCGCCTCGACCTGTCGTCCACCCCGGCCCACGAAGCCGCGGTGGCCCCGGCTGATGGCCTTGAGCTGTGCGCGCTCCAGACGGTCGGCCTCACGCCGCCGCAGCCGGTTCTCCTCCTTCTGCCGCTTGTCCTCGCGGACCTCCTCGACGGCCTCGTCGAGGCTGCGCACGCCCTCCAGGAGCATGAGCGACCAGGCCTTGTAGGTCTCGCGGGGGGCGCGCAGCCAGCGGACGATGCGGATCTGCGGCAGCGGACGGGGCACCAGGCCCTGCTCGCGCAGCGCCGCCCGGCGGGTCTGCTTCAGCGCGCGGTCGAAGAGGACGGCGGCCGAGAGGGACATGCCGGAGAAGAACTGCGGGGCGCCGTCGTGGCCGATGCCCCTGGGCGCGTGCACCCAGTTGAACCAGGCAGCGGCGCCGGCGAACGTCCATACGAGTATCCGGGAGCCGAGGGCCGCGTCACCGTGGCTGGCCTCACGCACCGCGAGGACGGAGCAGAACATGGCCGCACCGTCCAGGCCGAACGGCACCAGGTACTCCCAGCCTCCGGAGAGGCCGAGGTTCTGCTCGCCGAAGCCGACCAGTCCGTGGAAGGAGAGCGCGGCGGCCACCGCCGCGCAGCAGAAGAGGAGGACGTAGGAGGCGGTGCCGTAGATGGCCTCCTTGCGCCGGCGGCGCTCCTCGCTGCGCTCCCACGAGTCATCTGCTTTCGCGTGCTCCCCGGACCGCTTGCTGCGCGTGAGCACCGCCACCGCCGCCAGCATGCCCAGGAGCAGTACGGCGCCCGGAAGCAGCCAGTTCAGCGATATGTCGGTCAGTCTCATCAGGGTCCCTTGCATTGGGATAGGGCGTAACGCCCGCCATGGTGGCCCACTCCCGCCGGCCCTCATGGGGTTTCGGGGCAAGATGCCGCCAAGGAAGCGCAAGGGAGTGCCCAGGGCGGCGTTCTGCTCGAACTGCCGCTTGAGGGGCGGGAGTTGAGTTCGAATAAGACTACCCGTACGAGTGGTTCCACGGAAAGTTCCTGCGGTAAGTGAGGAAGTTGTGAATCACCTGTAACCGTGGGGCGGTCCCGTTCGCGGCTGATCTTACGGGACGGTGGGCGCGTTCGTACCCGAGGGTCCCTCAACTCGTTGCGGCGAGCAGTCTGGTGACCCGGTCGGCGTCGCAGGTGCGCGGGCAGGTGGCGCAGGTGTCCTCGGGGCGCACGGTGTAGAACATGCAGCAGCTCGCCCGGTCCCGGGTCGGCAGCGACTCGCCGTCCGGTCCGGTCAGTTCGCGGAACGCCGCCGAGCCGACGTACGGCCGGGTCGCGCCCGGCAGCAGCGCCTCCAGCTCCCGTCGTGCCCGCTCCTGCTCGCCGAACAGATGGGCGACGTACCAGAGGCCCTCCACGATCTCGTCGGTCGCGGTGCCCCACAGGGCCCGGCCGCGCCGCCGCATGCGCGGGCCGAACCCGGCGAGGACGGGCTCCAGGTGCTCGGCCACCGCGGCCCGCACCCGGTCCCGCAGCTCCTCCTCGCCGGCCACCACCCGCGCGCCGGGCAGGGCGGCCGCCGGGTCGCCCGGCAGGCAGGCGAAGCCGGCCGGGCGCACCGCCATGCGGCCCACGGAGAGGCCGGGCGCGGTGCGGTCGTACGAGACGTGCGTCACGGGGAAGCGGGGCACCCTGCGGTGCAGGAACCAGGGGACGGTGATCAGCAGGCAGGCGGGCCAGGCGTACCGGTGCAGACCGAAGCTCGCCAGGACGTCGGGGCGCGCCGGGCGGCCGTAGTCGCGCCGCACCTGGGCGTCGTCCCAGGCCAGGAACGCGTCGAGTTCGGCGCCGCCCGCCGCGAGCGCGGCGGCGGCGACCCATCCGCCGCCGCGGGGGGCCTCTTCGCCGGGGTCCAGCTCCCGGACGGCGAATCCGGGGAAGGCCTCGGTCAGACGGGTGTACGCGTCCGTGAGGGGCGACTGCTGCACGGGCATGCGGGACCACCGATCGGAAAGCGATTGAAAGGTAAGCCTTACCTTACCTGGCGTGGTCGCAATTTGAACTGACGGCCTGTGCGCCTATGGTGCTTGACGGACGAGTAACAACTCGCCGTAATGGCCCCAAGTACCGAAACGTCCGGAGGAGGACCCCGTGAGCCGAAGAGCGCAGGGCTCCGCGGAGACGGGTGTTCCGGGAATCGGTGCCGGCGGGGTCCGGGTGCCGCCGCAGCCGGCGGCCGCGGACATGGGCCGGGACCGGGGTCAGGGCGGGGGCCGGGACCAGAGCCGGGACGGTCGGTCACGGGGTGTCGAGGCCGGTGTCGGGCCCGGTGCCGGTGCGGTGGCCGCCCGGGGCGAGCACACGCACGGTGAGACGCCCCTGCCGCGCTCCCGTCCGGTCGTCCAGCGGGCCTCCGTGCGCGGGCAGATCCTCGACGCGCTGCGCACCGCGCTGGTCACGGGGGAGCTGACGCCCGGCGAGGTCTACTCGGGGCCCGCGCTCGGCGAACGGTTCGGGGTCTCCGCGACGCCCGTGCGAGAGGCGATGCAGCAGCTCGCGGCCGAGGGGGCCGTCGAGGTCGTACCCAACCGCGGGTTCCGGGTGGTCGAGCGGGGGGCCCGGGAACTGGCCGAACTGGCCGAGATACGGGCGCTGATCGAGGCGCCGGTGATGCTGCGGCTGGCGCGTACGGTGCCCGTCGAGCGGTGGGCCGAGCTGCGGCCGCTCGCCGAGGCGACCGTCCGCGCGGCGTCCTCCGGCTGCCGGGCCGCGTACGCCGAGTCCGACCGGGCGTTCCACGGGGCGGTGCTGGCCCTGTCCGGCAACGGGCAGCTCGTCCGAATGGCCGATGACCTGCACCGCCGCGTCCAGTGGCCGCTCGGCGGCACCCCGACGCCCCGCGCCCGTGCCGAACTGCTCGCGGACGCGGCGCAGCACACGGCGCTGCTCGACGCGTTGACCGCCCGCGAGCTGGACGAGGCGGCGGCCCTGGTGAGCAACCACTTCGCCGCGCCGTCCCACTTCGCCCCGCCGTCTCCCACCCCGCCCCGCCGCCCCTGAACGCGCCGTACCCGCCCACGCCGGACGGCCTGGGCGGGTACGGGACTCGAGCGGCTGGTGGGCCCGGACAGGAGGCTTGTGGGCCCGGACAGAACGACGCCGGTCCGACCGGGGGGTGCGGACCGGCGTCGGAGAGGGGGCGGTCAGTCGTCGCCGTCGCCCGAATCGGTCGCGGACTTCGAGAAGCCGCCCGTCCAGGCCGCCTTCGCGCCGGAGTCGCCGATGCGGTAGACGTCGACGACGGCGCCCGCCGCCACCACGACCGACAGCACCAGGGCCGCTATACGCACGATCGTCGCGGAGCGGGGCGCGGTCCCCTCGGCCGGCGTCCGGCGGGTCGTCCACCAGACCACCGCCGCCAGCACGAACAGGCCCACCACCCACGGCAGCAGCCCGTCGCCCAGTTCGGTGTGGCGCCGGATCAGGGCACTGGTGGTGACATGCTCCTCCAGCCACTCACCGGCCTCCGTGGCCAGCGGCACGCTGCCCAGCGTCACCAGGGCCAGCAACGGCAGCACCAGGCCCATGCGGCGAGCGGCCTGCGGCCACACGGCGCCCACCACGAGCGCCAGGGCTGTCAGCGGCACGAGCACGACGACGAGATGGACCAGGAGAACATGTGCGGGCAGGCCGTTGATGGTGCTCATCAGGCGTTCCTCCAAGGGGGGTTCGGGGCGGCGCCAGACTGGCACAGAAACCTCTCAGGTTCCTCTCAGTCCCATCTTTGCCCCGGCATGTGCGTCATGCCGTCGCCGCCGGAGGCGCCAGCTGCCGGGCCAGCCACGTCGGTACACCGCCCAGCAGCCGGTACAGCCGCCGCGCCTCCTCGCGCAGCCGCGAGGCCTCCGGTTCCACCTCCGCGTCCGCCAGCGACGCCAGCGCCGGAGCCGTCCCGACCAGGTAGCCCAGTTCCTCCCGGATGCGCAGCGACTCGGCGAAACCGTGCCGCGCCTCCGCCAGCTCCCCGTCCCGCAGCGCGAGTCCGGCGAGGTGCCGCCAGGTGAACGACAGCAGCAGCGGGTCGGCGTGCGCGGTGGCCCCCGCGTGCGCCCTCCGGTACGCCGCACGGGCGGCCTGCGGTGAGCGGGCGAGGTTCTCGGCGAGCAGTCCGCGCCGGAAGTCCAGCAGCGCCCGCCCCGCGGCCCCCGGAGCGATCAGCGCCGCCGCCCGTCCGAGCGCGGCCCGCGCCTCATCGGCCCGGTCGCGCACTCCGTGCAGCGTCGCCGCGTACGCAAGCTGCCCGCGTTCACAAGCGGCGGCGCCGCGCTCCTCGTCGTCCTGGGCCAGCGCCTCGGCCGTGCGCAGCGCGTCCTCGGCCTCCTCCCACCCCTGCTCGGTGTACAGGCATTTCTCCACCATGAGCGCCGCCCGCTGCAGCGCGGTCGCCGCGGTGTCCGGTCTCAGCAGTGCCGCCGCGTCGGCCCAGCAGGCGCGTGAGCGCAACCGCCATACCGCGGTCTGGAGGGGATCGTCACCAGCGGTCGTTCCGTTACCAGACATGGCGGTATGCGCCACATTGCCCTCCCCGAGCACGCCATCGAGCTGTTGAGTGGTGGCCGCATTCCAGCACCAATGACCATGCCGGGCCAAGGGGCTGGGTGAAGGATTTCACAAAGTCGTGCGACGCCGACGGCACTTGGTGCCATCGGGTTCCTTCCCGCGCCGGCCTCAGCTCATCCGCAGCGCCAGGAAGAAGTCGAGCTTGTCCTCCAGCCGGGACAGGTCGCGGCCCGTCAACTGCTCGATTCGCCCCACCCGGTAGCGCAGCGTGTTGACGTGCAGGTGGAGCCGGGTCGCGCAGCGCGTCCAGGAGCCGTCGCAGTCGAGGAACGCCTCCAGGGTGGGGATCAGCTCCGCGCGGTGGCGGCGGTCGTACTCGCGCAGCGGGTCCAGCAGGCGGGCGGTGAAGGCGCGGCGGACGTCGTCGGGGACGAAGGGGAGCAGCAGGACGTGGGAGGCCAGCTCCTGGTGCCCGGCCGCGCACACCCGGCCCGGCCGGGCCGCCGCCACCCGGCGGGCGTGCCGGGCCTCCTCCAGCGCGCCGCGCAGGCCCTCCGCCGAGTGCACGGCCGCGCTGACGCCGAGCGTGACCCGCCCGTCGTCGTCGAGACCGGCCGACAGCGGCTCGCGTACGGACTCCAGGAGCGCCTCGGCGAGGATCCCGACCTCGGAGCCGTCGTGCTCGGCGGAGACGGCGGGCAGCGCAACGAGGGCGACCGCCTCGTCGCCCGCGTGGGTCACGGCGATGCGGTCGGACGGCTCGACGCCCGTGGACAGCGGGTCGACGAGGATCTCCTCCAGCAGCGCCTGGGCGACCGGGCCGGTCTCGATCTCGCCGGCCGGCCGCCCGCCACCGCCACCGCCCTCGATCGAGGCTGCGGACGCGGACGCGGCACCCGAGCCCGAGCCCGGGGCCCCTTCCGAACCGGCTCCGGCTCCGGAGCCCTGTTGCTCCCGTCGCTCCCACTCCACCCGGGCCACCACGACCTGCCAGTGCGGGGCGGCCCCGAGGCCGGGCAGCAGCACCGGCGCCGCCACCCGCAGGCGGGCGGCGATCTCGGCGGGCACCGCGCCGGTCTGCACCAGCTCCAGCACCTCCTGCGCGAGCCGGCGCCGTACCGTGCGCGCCGCGTCCCGCCGGTCGCGCTCGACCGCGATCAGCTGCGTGACGCCCTGGAGCAGGTCCAGCCGCTCCGGGGGCCAGTCCGCGGCGTCCGCCTCGACGGCCAGCAGCCAGTCCGACAGCACCGTCTCCCGCACGTCGCGCGAGGCGTGCGGGGCGCGGCCGCTGCTGCGCACCGGGAACAGCGAGTACGTCGCCGGGCCGAGCGTCACCCGGTGCGGTCCGCGCCGGCCCGTGCGGGACGCGGCGAGGTGCTCGGCCGCCAGCCGGGCGCAGACGTCCGCGGGCAGCGCGGGGGCCGCCGTCTTCGGACCGGCGACGACCCGGCCGGTGGGGGACAGCACCCAGGCCCGCAGGTCCAGGTCGGAGCCGAGCAGGTCCAGCACCACATCAGGGCCGCCGCCCGCCGGTCCCGAGGTCATCATCCGGCGGTGGCGGTCGACCACGGCCGCGAGGTCCCCGGCACGCTCGCCGGACACCTGCCGCACGACGTGCTCGGTGATCGTCGCGAACGCCACCGACTCGTGCACGGCGAACAGCGGCAGCCGGTGCCGTGCGCACGCCACGACCAGGTCCTCGGGCACGTTCCCCAGTTCGGCCTCGCCGGCCGCCAGCGCCGTCACCCCGGCCTGCACCAGGATCCGCACGAACGGCTCGGAGTCGGCCGCGTCCCGGCGCCACGCCAGGCCGGTGAGCACCAGCTCCCCGCCCGAGAGGTAGCGGCTGGGGTCGCGCAGGTCGGTGGTCATCACGCCGCGCACGGTGCGGTCCAGCTCGTCCTCCCCGCCGAGCAGCCTGAGGCCCAGCGCGTCGGTGTCCAGCAGTGCGCGCAGCCGCATTCTCGTCGCCGCCGATCTTCGTCTCGAAACCCGCGAGGGTTCGTGAGGGGACAGGGAAGGCGGCGCGAGCCGGTGTGCGCGAGCCGCGTGGCCGATGGCCAGGGTTGTTTCCCGCGTTTCCGTGGGAAGACGAAGAGGTTACTGAGGGCCTCCGTTCATACGAATCTACAAGATGACCGCGCTGGCCAGCCAACTCCTTCATGTTTTCCGTGACTGACCCCGCTGGAGTACGGCGCTGTGTACTGACCACACTCCGCGTCAACAGCACATGACGAGCCCAGCCCGCCGCACCGGATCCGGCTCGATCCGTACGCCCCCGAGACGAACAAGAGGCCGTCATGGACTTCCTTCGCCCCGCCAGCTGGGAGGAGGCGCTCGCCGCGAAGGCGGAGCACCCCACCGCCGTGCCGATCGCGGGCGGCACCGACGTGATGGTCGAGATCAACTTCGACCACCGCCGGCCCGAGTACCTGCTCGATCTCAACCGCATCGGCGACCTGTACGAGTGGGAGACCGACGACGAGACGGTCCGGCTCGGCGCCTCCGTCCCCTACACGAAGATCATGGAGAACCTGCGCACCGAACTGCCGGGGCTCGCCCTCGCCGCGCACACGGTGGCCTCCCCGCAGATCCGCAACCGCGGCGGCGTCGGCGGCAACCTCGGCACCGCCTCCCCGGCCGGCGACGCCCACCCCGCCCTGCTGGCGGCCGGCGCTGAGGTCGAGGCGGAGTCGGTGCGCGGCACCCGGCTGATCCCCGTCGACGAGTTCTACACCGGCGTCAAACGCAACGCGCTCGCCCCCGACGAGCTGATCAGGAGCGTGCGCGTCAAGAAGGCCGACGGCCCGCAGCAGTACTCCAAGGTCGGCACCCGCAACGCGATGGTCATCGCCGTCTGCGCCTTCGGCCTCGCGCTGCACCCGCGCACCCGCACCGTCCGCACCGGCATCGGCTCGGCCGCCCCGACCCCCGTCCGGGCGAAGGCCGCCGAGGAGTTCCTGGCAGCCGCCCTGGAGGAGGGCGGCTGCTGGGACAACGGCCGGATCATCACCCCGTCGGTCGCCAAGGAGTTCGCCGGCCTGTGCGCCGCCGCCTGCAACCCGATCGACGACGTCCGGGGCACCGCGGACTACCGGCGCCACGCGGTCGGCGTCATGGCCCGCCGCACGCTGAGCTGGGCCTGGGAGTCGTACCGTGCCACTGCCGCCGGCACGGAGGGAGCAGCCTGATGCGCGTCACCTTCACCGTCAACGGACGCCCGCAGGAGGCCGACGACGTGTGGGAGGGCGAGTCCCTGCTGTACGTGCTGCGCGAGCGGCTCGGCCTGCCCGGCTCGAAGAACGCCTGCGAGCAGGGCGAGTGCGGCTCGTGCACGGTCCGCCTGGACGGCGTTCCGGTGTGCGCCTGCCTGGTCGCCGCCGGCCAGGCCGAGGGCCGCGAGGTCGTCACCGTGGAGGGCCTGGCCGAGTACGCCGGGCGGCGTTCCCGCGGGACGGCCGCCGACGGCACCGGCCCCGAGGAGCCAGGGGACGGCGTCCCCCGGGCGGGAGAGGGCGCCGGGCTCGCCCCCGTCCAGCAGGCGTTCCTCGACGCGGGCGCCGTCCAGTGCGGCTTCTGCACGCCCGGCCTGCTGGTCGCCGCCGACGAGATGCTGGAACGCAACCCGGACCCCACCGACGCGGACATCCGCGAGGCCCTCTCGGGCAACCTGTGCCGGTGCACCGGCTACGAGAAGATCATGGACGCGGTCCGCCTCGCGGCCGCCCGGCAGAGCGAGGGGGCCTGAACCGTGCCCACCCCCACTTCCGGCTCCGTCCGAACGGGAGACGCCCCCACCGGGGCTCTCTCCGGCACCCCCACCGGGGCTCCCAACGGCGCCCCCACCGGACTCACCCAGCAGTCCCGCGCCGCGGGCGGCATCGGGGAGTCCACGCTCCGGCCCGACGGCACCCTGAAGGTCACCGGCGAGTTCGCGTACTCGTCCGACCTGTGGCACGAGGACATGCTGTGGGGCCAGATCCTCCGCTCCACCGTCGCGCACGCCGAGATCGTCTCCATCGACACCGCCGAGGCCCTGGCGACCCCCGGCGTGCACGCCGTCATGACCTACGACGACCTGCCGGCCGAGGTGACCCACTACGGCCTGGAGGTCCGGGACACCCCCGTCCTCGCCCACGGCAAGGTGCGCCACCACGGCGAGCCCGTCGCGATCGTCGCCGCCGACCACCCGGAGACCGCCCGCCGCGCCGCCGCGAAGATCAAGGTCGAGTACCGGGAACTGCCCGTCGTCACCGACGAGGCCTCCGCGACCGCCCCCGACGCGCCCCTCGTCCACGCCGACCGCACCGATCACCACTGTGACCACGTCCCGCACCCGAACATCCTCCACCGCCAGCCCATCGTCCGCGGCGACGCGGCCGCGGCCGCGCGGAAGGCCGATGTGATCGTCACCGGCGACTACCACTTCGGGATGCAGGACCAGGCGTTCCTCGGGCCGGAGTCCGGCCTCGCCGTGCCCGAGGAGGACGGCGGCGTCCACCTCTACATCGCCACCCAGTGGCTCCACTCCGACCGGCGCCAGATCGCCCCGGTGCTCGGCCTGCCCGAGGACAAGGTGCGCATGACGCTGGCCGGCGTCGGCGGCGCCTTCGGCGGCCGTGAGGACCTGTCGATGCAGATCCACGCCTGCCTGCTGGCCCTGCGCACCGGCAGGCCCGTCAAGATCGTCTACAACCGCTTCGAGTCCTTCTTCGGCCACGTCCACCGCCACCCGGCCCGCCTGCACTACGAGCACGGCGCCACCGAGGACGGCAGGCTCACGCACGTGAAGTGCCGGATCGTCCTCGACGGCGGCGCGTACGCCTCCGCCTCCCCGGCCGTCGTCGGCAACGCCGCCTCCCTGGGCGTGGGCCCGTACCGGGTCGACGACGTCGACATCGAGGCCCTCGCCCTCTACACCAACAACCCGCCCTGCGGCGCCATGCGCGGCTTCGGCGCGGTCCAGGCGTGCTTCGCCTACGAGGCCCAGATGGACAAGCTGGCCGCGCGGCTCGGCATGGACCCGGTGGAGCTGCGCCGGCTGAACGCCATGGAGCAGGGCACCCTGATGCCGACCGGGCAACCGGTCGACTCCCCGGCCCCGGTCGCCGAACTGCTGCGCCGCGTCAAGGCGATGCCGATGCCGCCGGAACGCGCCTGGGAGTCCAGCGAGGGCGTCGACGTACGGCAACTGCCCGGCGGCCTGTCCAACACCACGCACGGCGAAGGCGTCGTCCGGGGCGTCGGCTACGCCGTCGGCATCAAGAACGTCGGCTTCTCCGAGGGCTTCGACGACTACTCCACCGCCCGCGTCCGCCTGGAGGCCGTCGCCGGCGAGCCCGTCGCCACCGTCCACACGGCCATGGCGGAGGTCGGCCAGGGCGGCGTCACCGTCCACGCGCAGATCGCCCGCACCGAGCTGGGCGTCGCCCAGGTCACCATCCGCCCGGCCGACACCGGCGTGGGCAGCGCCGGTTCCACGTCCGCGTCGCGGCAGACGTACGTCACCGGCGGCGCCGTGAAGCACGCCTGCGAGCTGGTGCGCGAGAAGGTGCTGGAGATGGGGCGCCGCAGGTTCGGCTCCCACCACCCGGCCTGGGCGACGGCCGAACTGCTGCTCGAAGGCGGCAAGGTGGTCACCGACGCCGGCGAGGTCCTCGCCGGCCTGGCGGACGTCCTCGAGGAGGAGGCCGTGGAGGTGGTGAAGGAGTGGCGGCACCGGCCGACCGAGCCCTTCGACCGGCACACCGGCCAGGGCAACGGCCACGTCCAGTACTCCTTCGCCGCGCACCGCGCCGTCGTCGAGGTCGACACCGAACTCGGGCTGGTGAAGGTGATCGAGCTGGCCTGCGCCCAGGACGTCGGCAAGGCGCTCAACCCGCTGTCCGTCGTCGGCCAGATCCAGGGCGGCACGGCCCAGGGGCTGGGCATCGCCGTCATGGAGGAGATCGTCGTCGACCCGGTGACGGCGAAGGTGCGCAACCCCTCCTTCACGGACTACCTGATCCCCACCATCCTCGACACCCCGGCCATCCCCGTCGACATGCTGGAACTCGCCGACCACCACGCCCCGTACGGGCTGCGCGGCGTCGGCGAGGCGCCCACCCTGTCGTCGACCCCGGCCGTCCTCGCGGCGATCCGCGACGCGACCGGCCTGGAACTGAACCGGACGCCGGTACGGCCCGAGCACCTCACCGGAACCGCGTGAGAGCCGAGGAGTCCGTCAGATGCTGGACATCGCGGAGGAACTGAACCGGTGGGCCGAGCAGGGGCGCGACTTCGCCGTGGCCACCGTGGTGGCGGTCACCGGCAGCGCCCCGCGCACACCGGGCGCCGCCCTCGCGGTGGACGCCGACGGCACCGCGGTCGGCTCGGTCTCCGGCGGCTGCGTGGAGGGCGCGGTGTACGAGCTGTGCCGACAGGCCCTGCGGGACGGCGAGAGCGTGCTGGAGCGCTTCGGCTACAGCGACCAGGACGCCTTCGCCGTCGGCCTGACCTGCGGCGGCGTCATCGATGTCCTCGTCACGCCGGCAAGGTCCGCCGACCCGGCCCGCCCGGTGCTCGTCTCCGCGCTCGCCGACGCGGCGCACGGCCGGGCGGCGGCGCTGGCGCGGGTGGTGTCGGGGCCGGCTGACCTCACCGGCCGCGCCCTGCTGGTCCGCGCCGACGGCACGCACGAGGGCGGCTTCGGCGGGCACCCGGACCTGGACCGCACGGCCGTCGCCGAGGCGTCGGCGTTCCTCGCCGCCGGCCGCACCGGCACCGTGGAGATCGGCGCGCGGGGTTCGCGCTGCGGCACGCCGCTCACGGTCCTGGTCGAGTCCCGCGTTCCGCCACCCCGGATGATCGTCTTCGGCGCGATCGACTTCGCGGCCGCCCTGGTCCGCGTCGGCAAGTTCCTCGGCCACCATGTCACCGTGTGCGACGCGCGGCCGGTCTTCGCGACGCGGGCCCGCTTCCCGGAGGCCGACGAGATCGTCGTCGACTGGCCGCACCGGTACCTGGAGCGGACGCCCGTGGACGCCCGCACGGTGCTGTGCGTGCTGACCCACGACGCCAAGTTCGACGTCCCCCTGCTCCGGCTGGCGCTGCGCCTCCCGGTCGCCTACGTCGGCGCGATGGGCTCCCGCCGCACCCACCTCGACCGCGACACACGGCTGCGGGAAGCCGGCCTCACCGACGCGGAACTGCGCCGCCTGCGCTCACCGATCGGCCTCGACCTGGGCGCCCGCACCCCGGAGGAGACGGCCCTGTCGATAGCGGCGGAGATCGTCGCCGCCCGGCGCGGCGGCACCGGCCGGCCCCTCACCGGAACACCCACCCCGATCCACCATGACGGTCCCGTGCACCCGTCCCCGACCCCGGCTCGGGCCGGGGCTCCGGCCTAGGGTCTGTCGCCAAATGATCTTGTCCGAGCGCGGGAATCGGCCGCTCCAGAGGCGGCCTGACCAGCAAGATTCATCTTGCCTGTGACCTAGACCCGCGGTGGATTTCATACGGGGTTGCAGCCCTGGTGAAGGCTGCGTGATCGGAAAATCTAGACCCACTGCTCAAGGCCCATGGTGGCCGCCAGGTCCAGCTTGCTGCGGGCGTCCGTGTCGGGGCGCGGCAGAAAGACCACGAGGCGCAGGTCTGCGGGCTGGATTGTCAGGACGCTGGACTCGAGGGCGATCTCGCCGACCTGAGGGTGCACGACGATCTTGCGCGCACTCTGGAGGTCGCCCACGGTCGGTTGGGCCCACAACGACAGGAAGCGGGGGAGACGACGCAGCTTCGTGACGAGCGCCGCCAACGAAGGGTCGTACGGATAACGGCTGGTGGTTGCGCGCAGGTCGGAGACGAGAGAGCTTTCGAACGCGTCCCGTTCGGCCTTGGTCAGCCGCAGTCGTCCGGGCCCCGGTCCGAACTGGGACAGCATGAGGTTGCGGCCGTCGTCGTCGGAAGAGCTCGGGTCACCGAAGGTCGCCGCGAAAAGTGGGTTCCAGTGCAGCAACTGCCAGGCAGCGCTGTAGACAGCCAGCGGGTTGACGGCAAGTTGTTCCATCAGCCGGTGCAGGCTCGCCGGGATCAGCTGGGGAATCCGGTCCGGTCCCGCGGCGTGGCCGGCCAGGCGCATGAGGTGTGCTTGTTCGTCGTCGGACAGCTGCAGCACGCGGGCGATGGCTGTGCACACCTGAGGAGAGGGGGTGATGGAGCGACCCTGTTCCAGGCGTTCCACGTACTCGGCGGAGATTCCGGCCAGCATCGCCAGCTCTCCGCGGCGCAGGCCGGCGACGCGGCGGGGGGCGTTGTGAGGGATTCCGGCGGCTTCCGGAGTCAGGCGTTCGCGCCACGCCCGCAGGACTTGCCCGAGTTCGTTCATGATTCCATCTTCGCTCGAACCCGTCTCAGGGTCGTACTGGTGGTACGACGAAGATCTGTGCCTTCCTGCACGCTCGGTGCGATTGCAGGATCGACGTCATGAACACCATTGCGCAGCACTGGATCAACGGACAGTGGACCGGCTCCGGCTCGGTTCTGGAATCGATCAACCCGGCCGACGGCACAGTCGTCGGCTCCTTCTACGACGGTGGCGAGGCAGAGGCTTCGGTCGCCGTGGACGCCGCCGACGCCGCGTTCGCGACCACCGAATGGGCGAGCACTCCCTCGCTTCGGGCGACCGCACTCAGCCGGCTGGCCGACGCCCTCGAGGCCCGGGTATCCGAGGTTGCGGCCATGTTGTCCCGGGAGAACGGCAAGCTGCTGGGCGAGACCACGTGGGAGGTCAGCGGTGCGGTCGGGTGGCTGCGGTACGCGGCGGCGACTGCGCGCACCCAGAGCGCCGGGCGCGCCGCCGAGACGGCGCCCGGCCAGTACACCCACTCGGTGCCCGAGCCACTCGGTGTCGCCGGGATCATTTCTCCCTGGAACTCCCCCATCATGCTGACCGTGCGGGCACTGGGCCCGGCGCTGGCCGCCGGCTGCACCGCCGTGGTCAAACTTCCGGCCCAGACGGCGCTGACCAATGAGCTCTTCGCACAGGTTCTGGCCTCGGTTCCGGAAATCCCGGCGGGCGTGGTCAATGTGTTCACCGAGTCCGGCAACACCGGGGCCCCGTTCCTGGTCACCTCGGACAAGGTCGCCGTGATCAACTACACCGGCAGTACG
Organism: Streptomyces sp. NPDC031340; assembly: GCF_055569945.1. NCBI lineage: Bacteria > Bacillati > Actinomycetota > Actinomycetes > Kitasatosporales > Streptomycetaceae > Streptomyces > Streptomyces sp. NPDC031340. The sequence goes on along the minus strand of NZ_JBVIIE010000018.1, from coordinate 64,034 downwards.
CCGGTCGGGCGCCAGATCGCGACCGCGGCCGCCACCACGCTCAAGCGGCTCGGTCTGGAACTGGGCGGCAAGGCTCCGATGGTGATCTTCCCCGACGCCGATCTGGACATGGTGATCCCGACCGTGGTGCAGTCGCTGGTGCTGATGAACGGGCAGTTCTGCTGCACCGGCTCCCGCGTACTGGTCCACCGGGACATCGCCGACCAGGTGCGCACTCGGCTCACCAGCGCGCTCGCGCAGGTGCGGCTCGGCTCGGGCGACGACGAGAAGGCCCAGCTCGGCCCGGTGATCGACCGGGCCTCCGCCCAGCGGGTGGACGCGATCGTCGAGGAAGCCGCCTCGTACGGCACGGTACTGCTGCGCGGCGGTGTGGTCACCGACGGTCCGTTGGCCGCCGGTGCGTTCTACCGGCCGAGTCTGATCGAGGTGGACCGGACCGACGTCCGGATCGTGCAGGAAGAAGTCTTCGGTCCGGTTCAGACGTTCGAGATCTTCGACGACGAGGACGACGCCGTGACCAAGGCGAACGCCACCATCTACGGTCTGGCCGCCTCGGTGTTCAGCTCGGACTCGATGAAGGCCCGCCGGATCGCCCGGCGCATCCGCACCGGCACTGTGTGGATCAACACCTGGGGAGCCATCAGCGAGGACTTCGAGGAGGGCGGCGTCAAGGGCAGCGGTTACGGCTACCTGTGCGGCCCGCGAGCGATTGAGGAGTTCCAGGCCCTCAAGGTGTATGTGGAGCAGGATCACACCCAGTCCGCTCACTGATCGGCCTCGCTCCGGCCGAGGAATTCGACGACATGGGCCACTACGCGGCGGATGCCGCGACGGTGGTAGCCCACCTCGACCCGCACGACGTCGTCCACGCGGGCCCCTGTGCCGGCGGCGGAGAGGCCGCCCGGTACGTCGCCGGGCACGGTGCGGGACGGGGCGCCGAGGCTGTCCTCGTCGGGGCCGTCACGCCGCTCATGGCCCAGAGGGAGTCGAGCCCCGGAGGGCTGCCGCTCGAGGTCTTCGACGACCTCCGCAAACGCCGACCTCCTCGACTCCGTCAACCGCTGACACCGGCCTCGTACCGGCAGTCAGCTCTTCAGCACACAGAGAAACAGGGATCAACATGACCGCGACATCGAACGGCTACGTGACCGTCATCTGGGACGCGAAGGCGAAGGCCGGCAGAGAGGCCGACCTCAAAGCGTTCATCACCGCAGCCGTCACCCCCTCCCGCAACGACCCGGGCAATATCGACTACGAGGCCCATGAAGTCGAGGGGCGGCCCGGCTCGTTCGTCATCTACGAACGCTGGGAAACACGCGCCCACCTCGACTCCCACCTCGCCGCGCCCCGGATGCAGCAACTCGTCCCACAGATGCTCGAACTGATCGACGGATCCATCGAGGACGGCATCCGTCTGCTGCGTCCGTTCCGCCCCGCCCACTAGCCAGGCCCCGGCCTCGGTGCGCCAGGTGTTCACGATGACGATCTCACTGCCGCGCCGGGTGACACATGTCGTCTCGTCAGGTCAGGCGCCAGACGCGGACGAACCCCGCGGTGTCCGCCGAGAGCAGAGTGCGTTCGTCGGGGGAGACGAAGAAGAGGTTGACGTCCGCGCCGTGGCCGGGGAAGTCATCGAGGAGCTCGCCGGTCGAACGGGAGGCGGTGACGATCCGCTTGACCCTGTGGTCCCAGCCGACCACGCGGTCGTCGCTGAGCTCCGACTGCCACCGTATGTGGTGCAGTGGGATGCCGAACGTGTGCGTCCTCGGCTCTGCGGACGGGTTGTCCAGGTCGATGACCGTATAGCCGTCCGGGGTCTGGTGCAGCACACGGCCGTCCTCGTGCGGGTCGCGGCGGATGTCCCCCGGCAATTCACGTGTCAGTTCGAGACGCTCGGGGTCGACCAGGAAAGCCCGTTCGGGCCTGGACTCCAGACGGAGCACGAGATGGCGTCCGATCGCCGTGAGGCCGGGCCAGTTGACCGGCGCGGTGCTCAGGTCTATCAAGGTCCGGTCGATCTCGAAGGTGCGGGGTTCGTCCACCTGACGGGTGCGCAGGTCGATCCTCACCAGGGGAAAGCTGTGGTCGTAGTGGTCGCTTCCTTCGATCAGGTAGGCGGTGTCCCCCACGATGCACGGCCTGCCGGCGGGCTCGATGTGCCACACCAGCCGTCCGGTCATGACCTCCCAGGCCCACAGATTCCCGTGGTCGGCATGCCAGACCAGGTCGTCGCGGAAGAAGAGCGGGCGGTTGGAAGTCCCGGAGGGAAAGCCCTCGAGTCGCACACCGTCTGCCGGGACGGGACGGTCGAAGGCAAGCTTGGCGAGCCTGCCCTCGTGCACGATCCAGGGCTCGCCGTCGCGGAGCCCGTGCCCGATGCCCCTGCCCCACTGGTCCACCGCTGTGCACCGCGGCGCCGTCACCCACCCGTCCGCGCCGAGCCGTTCGACCGACCCTGCCGCGGTGTCGCACAGGTGCACGGCACCCTCGCGGTCGCCGAGCGCCACCACGGCCGCCCCACCGGCGACCGCGAGCGCGGTGACGGCGGCGTCCCGGTCGGGCAGGCGCCGGCTCCGCGCTGCTTTGATCACGTTCGGGCCCGACGAGACGAGGGAGGGCGTACGACCGAGACGTTCCAGCGCCTTCTGCCGGGACCTGTCGGCCACCGGCTCGGCATAGAAGACGGGCCGGTCGAGGCCTGCGTCCCAGACCTGTACGGCACGGCCCGTCTGCAGCACCGCCAGATACCTGCGGTCGGGGCAGAAGGCCAGCGGCCCCGCCCATGCACTGTGCAGGCTCCGGACCGGCTCGTTCCTGCCTCCTGCCTGCCGACCGCTCCTGGCCGAGACCCGCCGCAGCCACCAGCCGCGGTTCTCAGCCTCCCAGAGGTGATCGGGCCCGGCGGCGAAGCGCAGGGAGACGTGCCGGACGTCACGGCCCTTCTTGTCCCAGGCATGAAGCTCCGCGCCGCTGATGCCGTCATGGACGCGAACACGGAGTCCGTCCTTCACCACCACCAGGCGCCTGCCCGAAGGGTGGACATCGAAGTCGGTTGTCACCCCCTCCCCGATCGGCATCCAGTGGGCCTCGCCCAGAACGCGGTCGAGCCGCGCGACATGCGAGTCCCCCGCCAGCCAGAGGGCGGCAGGTGTCACAGTGACGAAGTGCACGGGATGCTCCAGCACCCGCTCGGCCTGAAGTCTCATCCCGGCATCCCAGCGGAGCAGACGCCGCGAGGTGATCCCCAGGACGCCGGGGCCATCGCTCACCAGGTCGAGTACGGGATCGTCCGGATCCGTGAGCACGACCTCCGGCGCACTGGGCATTCCGAGGCACCAGTACTCCACCTGGCCGCCGGCCCGGGCGACGACCAGGAAGTCGGCCGCCTCGCTGAAGGCCATCGCGGTGACTTCGGTGCGGGGTGTTTCCATCGTGTGCGCCTTTCCTGCGGCCCGTTCCCGCCGTGCCGACGCCGGGCGATTCGGCGCGGAAGCCCTCCGAGGGCTGGTGTCCGGGTCGTTCCGGCTTCTTACCATCCGGTACTGACAGCGGCCCTCCGTCTACGGCCCAGCAGTGCGAGGCGCTTGCCGTGCGGGCCGTGATCGGGCGACGCGAGGGAACGGCTCGGCTCCGGTGCCGGTGTCGCGACCGCGGGGCGGGTGGTGTCCGGGGCGGGTGTCACGGGCGTCGTAGCAGGCGGTCGGCCGCGCGGCCGAAGACGTAGTGTGACGTGCGGGTGACCACCGGGTCGAGGAGGCCGGGGAGCGGGCGGACGTCCAGTTCCTCGTGCCAGCGCACGCGGCTGTGGCCGCCCGGTCCCGGGCCGACCTCCAGTTCGGCCCACCCCGTCACGACCCGGCCCCGCTTCTCCAGCCGGCACAGGCCCGGCGTGTCCGGTGTCGGCGGGCGCCACACCGTGACCTCCATGGGGTCGTCGAAGGCGAGCGGGCCGATGCCCGAACGGGCCACGAAGACCGTGCCCACGCGGGTCGGCGGCGGGGTCTTCACGGTGACGCGGGTCAGCGGAACCACCTCGCCGTGGCGAGGCCATTCCGTCAGGCGGCGCCAGGCCTCCTCGGGAGGGAGCGGCGCCGTGCGTTCGAGCAGGAAGGTGGCCACGGCACGATCGTAGGGAATCCGGGCTGCTCGACCGGGTATCCCCGGCAGTTCACGGGGGCGCTCGGCGGGGTCCGTGCGCCCCTGCCGAGCGCCCCCGGACGGGCCCTTTCCGAGCTCTTGGAAGGCCCTGGGCGAGGACCAGTGGTCCGCTGGTCACCCAAAGTGAAGTCTGGTGCGGCTTTCATGGCGAGTTGTCTCCAAGTGTTTGAGGCAGCTTCTCCCCGGCACCCGGTGCAACGCCCAGCCGCACTCGCCGCCCGTGACGGAGCCCGCGCCATGCACATTCTTGGCATCAACGCCCTGTTCCACGACCCGGCCGCCGCTGTGGTGGTGGACGGCCGCACCGTGGCCGCCACCGAGGAGGAGCGGTTCAGCCGCCGCAAGCACGGCAAGCGCCCGCTGCCCTTCTCCGCCTGGGAGCTGCCCGAACTGTCCGCGCGCTGGTGCCTGCAGCAGGCGGGCCTGCGGCCGGAGGAACTCGACGCCGTCGCCTACTCCTTCGACCCCAAGCTGGCCCGCCCGGCCCGCGACATGGGATTGGACGACCCCTTCGATCCGCTGCGGCTGGAGTACGCCCGCCGCGCCCCCGAGCTCCTCGCCGAGACGGTCGCCGAGGAACTCGCCCGGGACTGCATCGTCGCCTGGTTCCAGGGCCGCAGCGAGTACGGACCGCGCGCGCTCGGCCACCGCTCCCTGCTCGCCCACCCGGGCCGCGCCGAGAACCTGGAACGGCTCAACCACGTCAAGGGCCGGGAGGAGTTCCGCCCGGTCGCGCCCATGGTCGCCGCCGACCGCGCCCACGAGCTGTTCCGCGGGCCGCTGCCCAGCCCGTACATGCTGTTCGTGCACGACGTCGCCGCCGAATGGCGCGACCGCGTCCCCGCCGTCGTGCACGTCGACGGCACCGCCCGCATCCAGACCGTCGACGAGCGCGACGAACCCTCGGTGGCGCGGATGCTCGCCGCCTTCGAGCGGCGCACCGGACTGCCGGTCGTGGTCAACACCAGCCTCAACACCGCCGGCCGGCCCATGGTCGACGACCCGCGTGACGTCCTGGAGTGCTTCGGCTCGGCGCCCGTGGACCTGCTCGCCGTCGGACCGTACGCGGTGCGCCGGGGGAGGGCGTTCGGATGACCGCCTACGCCGTCGTGATCCCCACCCTGGTGCGGGACACCCTCGCCGACTGCCTCGCGGCCCTCGCCGCCGCGACCGGGCCCCCGCCCGAGCAGATCCTCGTCGTCGACGACCGGCCCGGACCCGCGCCCGACCCCGCCGCGCTGGCGCACCCCCTGAGCGTTCTGGGCCACCTGCGGGAGCGCACCGTCGTGCTGCACAGCGGCGGCCGCGGCCCGGCCGCCGCCCGCAACACCGGCCTGCGCGGGGTGACCGCGCCCTGGGTCGCCTTCCTCGACGACGACGTCCAGGTCGGCCCGCACTGGTGCGCCCAGCTCACCGAGGACCTCGCCGAGGCCTCCCCGGACACCGCCGGGGTGCAGGGCGTCATCGCCGTACCGCTGCCCGGCGAGCGCCGCCCCACCGACTGGGAACGGGGCACCGCGGGACTCGCGCAGGCTCGGTGGATCACCGCCGACATGGCCTACCGAACCGACGCGCTGAAGTACGTCGGCGGCTTCGACGAGCGCTTCCGGCGCGCCTTCCGCGAGGACGCCGACCTCGCGCTGCGCGTCCTCGACGCCGGCTGGCGCATCCGGCAGGGCCGCCGCACGACGCGCCACCCGGTGCGCCCCGCCTCCCGCTGGGTCTCGCTGCGCGCCCAGCGCGGCAACGCCGACGACGTGCTCATGCGCCGCCTGCACGGCCCCGACTGGTGGGAGAGGGCGTCCGCCCCGCGCGGCAGGCTGCGCTCCCACCTCGCCGTCACCGCCGCCGGTCTCGCCGCGTGCCTCCTGGCCGCCGCCGGGTACCGGCGGCCGGCCGTGGCCTGCGCGGCCGGCTGGGCCGTCGGCACCGGCGAGTTCGCGTGGTCGCGCATCGCCCCCGGGCCGCGCACCCGTGAGGAGGTCGTCACCATGCTCGCGACCAGCGCGTTGATCCCGCCCGCCGCCACCTGGCACTGGCTCGGCGGGCTGTGGCGGCACCGCGGTGCCCCGGCCTGGCCGGAGGTGGCCTCATGACCCAGGAGACGACCCCGGACCCCGACCTGACGTCCGGCACGAGCCCGGAACCCGACCTGACTTCCGGCATGAGCCCGGACCCCGGACTGACCTCCGCCATGAGCCCGGATCCCGACGCGTCTCCCGCCGTGACCCGCGACGGGCCGTCCGCCGTGCGGACCGTCCTCTTCGACCGCGACGGCACCCTCGTCGAGGACGTCCCCTGCAACGCCGACCCGGACCGGGTGCGCCCCGTCGCCGGTGCCCGCGAGGCGCTCCGCCTGCTGCGCGACCACGGCATCCGCACCGGCGTCGTCACCAACCAGTCCGGCGTCGCGCGCGGCCTGCTCACCGCCGCCGACGTCCGCCGCGTCAACCGGCGCGTGGACGACCTCCTCGGCCCGTTCGACGTGTTCGCGGTGTGCCCGCACGGCCCCGACGACGGCTGCCACTGCCGCAAACCGGAGCCCGGCATGGTGCTGTGGGCCTGCGGACGGCTGTGCACGCCACCCCAGCGCTGCGTCGTCGTCGGCGACATCGAGGCCGACGTGCAGGCCGCTCGCCGGGCGGGAGCCCACGGCATCCTCGTGCCGAACGCGCGCACCCGCCCCGAGGAGACGGCCCGCGCCGACCACGTGGCGCCGGACCTGACCACCGCCGTGCGGGCGGTGCTGGCCGGCCCGCCGCGGGGGCGCGTGATCGCCGACGAACGCCCGATCGCGAACGCCTTCGACACGAGCCGGAGGACGCGATGAAGGCACCGGTCACCCGACTCGACAGCTTCGGCGACGTCCTGCTCGCCGGACCCGTCCCCGGCGACCTGCTGCTGCCCCGTCCGCACGCCCCGTCCCCCGTGCCGGGCGCCGTCGTCGTACACCCGAGCGCGAGGGCGCCGTCGCAATGCCGGCCCGTCGAGCGGTGCGCGGCCGTCGCGCGCACCCTGCGCACGGCAGGTCACCGGGGCGTTGTCACCGGGGGGCCGGGCTAGACGAACTGGTGGCCCGGGTCGCCGAGTTCGCCGGTCTGCCCGGCGCCCTACCTGTTCGCCGCCGTGCCCCGCCCTCCGACGACTGTCCGCCCTGGTCGCCGAGGCCGGCGCCGTGGTCAGTACCGCACGCCGCACGAGTGCCCGCGACGGACTCCGTGACGCGTGAGACCAGACAGGGAATGATCCGCGCGTCCGGGGGAGGGGAGGACCGACCGCCGGCGGACCGCCCTGGCGCCCCGGGCGGACCGCCCCGACCGTGCGGTCCGCCCCCCGGCCCCGGCCACCCCGGCGCCCCGGCCGGGACGACCGGGTCCGTGCCCCGGGACCGTCCGCCCGGGGGCAGGGACCATAGGCCCCTGCCCCATCACACGGCCGTACCCGGACAGTTGCTGGGGGCGGACCGCACGGCCGTGGCCCGTCTCCCGCCCGATGAGGCCGCCACGACCGCGAGAACCGTGAGAAACCGTGAGAACCGCGAGAACAAGGACGGACACGATGGCCCAGTCGTCGACAGTGCAGAACGGCAGCCCGGCGCCGGGCGCGCCGGTGCCCGGCCGGGCGTGGCTGATGCTGGCCCTGGCCACGGTCGGATTCGCCGTGAACTTCTGGGCGTGGGCGCTGCTCAGCCCGCTCGGCCCCCGGTTCAAGGACAGCCTCGACCTGTCCTCGTTCGAGCAGTCGCTGCTGGTGGCGGTGCCGGTGGTGGTCGGCTCGCTGGGCCGCATCCCGGTGGGCGCGCTGACCGACCGGTTCGGCGGGCGGGTGATGTTCCCGCTGGTGTCGGCCGCCACCGTCGTCCCGGTGCTGTACCTGGGCCTGGCCGGGCACTCCTCGCTCGCCGCCCTCCTGGCCGGCGGATTCTTCCTCGGCATCGGCGGCACCGCCTTCGCCGTCGGCGTGCCGTTCGTCAGCGCCTGGTTCCCGCCCGAGCGGCGCGGCCTGGCCATCGGCATCTTCGGCATGGGCATGGGCGGCACCGCGATCAGCGCGCTGACCACGGTCAAGCTGGTGGACGGGCCCGGCATGGCCGCCCCCTTCGTGATCACCGCGATCGTGCTCACGGCCTACGCGGCGCTGGCCGCGCTGGTGATGCGGGACGCCCCGGCGCGTACCGTGCCCACCGAGCCGCTGACCCGCCGCCTGGCCGCCACCCTGCGCCTCGGCATCACCTGGCAGGCGTCCGCCCTGTACGCGGTCGCCTTCGGCGGCTACGTCGCCTTCTCCGTCTACCTGCCCACCTACCTCAAGACCGGCTACGGGCTCACCCAGGCCGACGCGGCCGACCGGATGGCCGGCTTCGTCCTGCTGGCGGTGGCGATGCGGCCGGTCGGGGGCTGGCTCTCGGACCGCCTCGGCCCGGTCCGGGTCCTCGCCGGCAGCATGGCCGTGGTGCTCGCCGCGGCGTTCGTGCAGTCGCTGACGCCCTCGCTCGCGCCGGTCGGCACCATCGCCTTCCTGGCGATGGCCGCCGCGCTGGGCGCCGGCAGCGGCGCCGTCTTCGCCCTGGTGGCGCTGCTGGCCCCGGCGAACATGGTCGGCTCGGTCACCGGCGTGGTGGGCGCCGCCGGCGGGCTGGGCGGGTTCGTGCCGCCGCTGGTGATGGGCTCGCTCTACGGCGCCTACGGCTCCTACGCCGTCGGCCTGGTGCTGCTGGGTCTGGTCGCCGCCGCGGCCCTGGCCTTCACCGGCACCGGCGTCCGCCACGCGGTCACCGGCCGCACCCGCCGCACGTCGGCGAAGCCCGCCACCTCCCACTGACCGCCCCACCCCCCGTCCGGAGCCCTGCGATGTGCGAGTACTGCGGCTGCCAGTCCCTGGCCGCCATCGACGAACTGACCCGCGAGCACGACGAGGTGGTGCGCCTGATCAGCCACCTGCGCACCGCCCACCGAAGCGGTGACACGACCGCCCTGGCGGCCGTCGCCCGGGACATCGCCACCGTGCTCGGCCCGCACACCGAGGTGGAGGAGCACGGCCTGTTCCCCGCCCTGGCCGGCGAGTTCCCCGAGCAGATCGGCGTCCTGGAGGCGGAGCACCGCCAGGTCGAGGCGGTCCTCGCCGAGGCCGCCGACGGCGTGACGCCCGCCGACCCGACCTGGCCGGACCGGCTGATGGACGCGATGGCGCTGCTGCGCGCCCACATCCTCAAGGAGCAGGACGGCGTCTTCCCGGCCGCGCTGGCCAACCTCGGCACCGAGGAATGGGAGGCCGTCGACGCCGCCCGAGCCAAGGCCGGCGGCGCCCTGCCCCGGCAGACCGTCTGACCCCCGCCCCCGCGGTCTGACCCCCACCCCCGGCCACCTCATACGCTCGTACGCTCGTACGACCACGAGGTGGCCGGTTCGCGTCCCCGCGCGCATGTCCCGCCCGAGCATGGGTAGCCGCCTGCTCGCAGGAAACGCCCCACGTGGCGGACGCGCATTTCCGCGGTGCGCCTGTTGACCTTCGGGGGTACCACGGCCGTAAGGTCGAGCGCGGCCGTTCGAATCGCGACACGCACGGGCCGGGTGCCCGGGATGCGGGGTGCAGGGTGAGCACGGAGACCGGTCCGCAGCGGACACCGACACCGCCGGGCATGGACAGCGCCCTCGCCGAGGCGCTCGTCCGCAGCCGCCGCTTCTTCAGCCGGGCGGAGGTCTCCCCGGACCTGCGCACCCTGCACAAGGCAGGCGGCCGGCAGGCGGACGCCTTCTACCGGGACCGCTGGTCGCACGACAAGGTGGTGCGCTCCACCCACGGCGTGAACTGCACCGGCTCCTGCTCGTGGAAGGTGTACGTCAAGGACGGCATCATCACCTGGGAGGCCCAGCAGACCGACTACCCCTCGGTCGGCCCGGACCGGCCCGAGTACGAGCCGCGCGGCTGCCCGCGCGGGGCCGCGTTCTCCTGGTACACCTACTCGCCGACCCGGGTCCGCTACCCGTATGTGCGGGGCGTGCTGCTGGGGATGTACCGGGCGGCGAAGGCGCGCCTGGGCGACCCGGTCGCGGCCTGGGCCGACATCGTCTCCGACCCGGAGCGCGCCCGCCGCTACAAGTCCGTCCGCGGCAAGGGCGGCCTGGTGCGGGCGAGCTGGGACGAGGCGGTGGAGATGGTGGCCGCCGCCCACGTGCACACGATCAAGGCATACGGCCCGGACCGGCTGGCCGGCTTCTCGCCCATCCCGGCGATGTCGATGGTCTCGCACGCCGCGGGCGCCCGCTTCTACTCCCTGCTCGGCGGGGTGATGCTGTCCTTCTACGACTGGTACGCCGACCTGCCGGTCGCCTCGCCGCAGGTGTTCGGCGACCAGACCGACGTACCGGAGTCGGGGGACTGGTGGGACGCCGGCTACCTGATCATGTGGGGGTCGAACCTGCCGGTGACGCGGACGCCGGACGCGCACTGGATGGCCGAGGCCCGCTACCGCGGCCAGAAGGTGGTGGCGGTCTCCCCGGACTACGCGGACAACGTGAAGTTCGCCGACGAGTGGCTGCCCGCCCGGCCCGGCACCGACGGCGCCCTGGCGATGGCCATGGGGCACGTCGTCCTCAAGGAGTTCTTCGTCGAGCGGCGCACGCCGTACTTCGACGGCTACGTCAAGCGCTTCACCGACCTGCCGTTCCTGGTGACCCTCGACGAACGCGCGCCGGGCAGCCACGCACCCGGCAAGTTCCTGACCGCCGCCGATCTCGGCGGCGAGCACGCCGAGGCCGAGCACGCCGAGTTCCGCACCGTGCTGCTGGACGCCGCGACCGGGGCGCCGGTGGTCCCGCCCGGCACCCTCGGCGACCGGTACGGCGAGTCGGGCATCGGCAAGTGGAACCTGGACCTCGGCGACCTCGACCCGCTGCTGTCGGCCGAGGGCGGCGACGAGGCGCCGGTGACGGTGGAACTGCCGCGGTTCGACGCGCCCGACGGCAGCCCGGGAAAGCTGCTGCGCGGCGTGCCCGTACGCCGGGTCGGCGGCCGCCTGGTCACCACCGTGTACGACCTGCTGCTGGCCCAGTACGGGGTGGCCCGCGACGGGCTGCCCGGCCGGTGGCCGACCTCCTACGAGGACGCCGAGGAGCCCTGCACCCCCGCCTGGCAGGCGGCGATCACCGGCGTGGACGCCGCGCGGGCGGCCCGCATCGCGCGCGAGTTCGCGGCCAACGCCGAGGAGTCCGGCGGCCGTTCGATGATCATCATGGGGGCGGGCACCAACCACTGGTTCCATTCCGACACCATCTACCGCGCCTTCCTCACCCTGACCACGCTCACCGGCTGCCAGGGCGTCAACGGCGGCGGCTGGGCGCACTACGTCGGCCAGGAGAAGGTCCGCCCGATCACCGGCTACTCGGCGCTCGCGACGGCCGCGGACTGGAACCGCCCGGCCCGCCAGATGATCCAGACCGCCTACTGGTACCTGCACGGCGACCAGTTCCGCTACGACCCCTTCTCCGCCGACGCCCTTGCGGCGGACGGCGCGGGCGCCGGCCCGTTCGCCGGGAAGGCCACCGCGGACGTCATCGCGCAGTCGGCCCGGCTCGGCTGGATGCCGTCGTACCCCACCTTCGACCGCAACCCGCTCGACCTGGCCGACGAGGCCGACGGCGCGGGCCGCCCGGTCGCCGAGCACGTGGTGCAGGAGCTGAAGGCAGGGCGGCTGCGGTTCGCCGGCGAGGACCCGGACGCGCCGGAGAACTTCCCGCGCGTGCTGACCGTGTGGCGGGCCAACCTGCTGGGCTCCTCCGCCAAGGGCAACGAGTACTTCCTCAAGCACCTGCTCGGCACCGACTCCTCGGTGCGCGCCGCCGAGGCCCCGCCGGACGCCCGCCCGAAGGACGTCGTGTGGCGGGAGCGGGCCCCGGAGGGCAAGCTCGACCTGCTGCTCACCCTCGACTTCCGGATGACCAGCACCACCGTCTTCTCCGACGTCGTGCTGCCCGCCGCCACCTGGTACGAGAAGTACGACCTGTCCAGCACGGACATGCACCCCTTCGTGCACGCCTTCAACCCGGCCATCGCCCCGCCCTGGCAGACCCGCACCGACTGGGACGCCTTCCACACCATCGCCCGCGAGTTCAGCCGCCAGGCCCGCGAGCACCTCGGCGTGCGCACCGACCTGGTCGCCGCGCCGCTGCTGCACGACACTCCCGACGAACTGGCCACCCCGCACGGCCGGGTCCGGGACTGGAAGACCGGCGAGTGCGAGCCGGTCCCCGGCCGCACCCTGCCCAAGCTGGTGACCGTCGAGCGGGACTACGGCGCCGTCGCCGACAAGATGGGCGCCCTCGGCCCGCTGCTGGACAGCCTCGGCGCCACCACCAAGGGCGTCACCTTCCACCTCGACAAGGAGATGCAGTACCTGCGGCACAAGAACGGCGTGGTGCGCGGCGGCGCCGCCGACGGCCGGCCCTCCATCGCCCGCGACAGCGACGCCTGCGAGGCGATCCTCGCCCTGTCCGGCACCACCAACGGCCACCTCGCCACCCAGGGCTTCCACGCCCTGGAGGCCCGCACCGGCACCCGGCTCGCCGACCTGGCCGCCGAGCACGAGGGCAAGCGGATCACCTTCGCCGACACCCGGGCCGCGCCCGTGCCGGTGATCACCTCACCGGAGTGGTCCGGCTCCGAGACGGGCGGGCGCCGCTACTCCCCGTTCACCGTCAACGTCGAACGCCTCAAGCCCTGGCACACCCTCACCGGCCGCCAGCACTTCTACCTCGACCACGACTGGATGGCCGCCCTCGGCGAACAACTCCCGGTCTATCGCCCCCCGTTGAACATGCACGCGCTGTTCGGCGAGCCGCGTCTCGGCGACACCGGAGAGCTCGGCGTGACCGTGCGCTACCTGACCCCGCACAACAAGTGGTCCATCCACTCCGAGTACCAGGACAACCTGTTCATGCTGTCGCTGTCGCGCGGCGGCCCGACCATCTGGATGAGCACCCAGGACGCGGCCAAGGTCGGCGTGCGCGACAACGACTGGGTGGAGGCCGTCAACCGCAACGGCGTCGTCGCCGCCCGCGCGGTCGTCTCGCACCGCATGCCGGAGGGCACCGTCTACATGCACCACGCCCAGGACCGGCTGATCGACGTGCCCCGCACCGAGACCACCGGCCGGCGCGGCGGCATCCACAACTCGCTGACCCGCCTGCTGATCAAGCCGAGCCATCTCATCGGCGGCTACGCCCAGCTCACGTACGCCTTCAACTACCTCGGCCCGACCGGCAACCAGCGCGACGAGGTGACGGTCATCCGCCGCCGCACCGATCAGGAGGTCGAGTACTGATGCCCCGCGGCGAAGCCCCCATCGGACGGGTCATGGCCCAGATGGCGATGGTCATGAACCTCGACAAGTGCATCGGCTGCCACACCTGCTCGGTCACCTGCAAACAGGCGTGGACCAACCGCACCGGCGTCGAGTACGTGTGGTTCAACAACGTCGAGACCCGCCCCGGCCAGGGCTACCCCCGCCGCTACGAGGACCAGGACACCTGGAAGGGCGGCTGGGAGCTCAACAAGCGCGGCCGGCTGGCGCTGAAGGCGGGCGGCCGGTTCAAGAAGCTGATCCAGATCTTCTCCAACCCCAAGCTGCCCACGCTCGACGACTACTACGAGCCGTGGACGTACGACTACGAGACCCTCACCAACGCCCCGCTCCAGGAGCACACCCCGGTCGCCCGCCCCAAGTCCCTCATCACCGGCAAGGACCACAAGATCTCCTGGTCGGCCAACTGGGACGACGACCTGGGCGGCAGCGCCGAGCACGGCGAGAAGGACGTGCTGCTGGGCCAGGTGTCGGAGAAGATCAAGCTCGAGTTCGAGCAGACCTTCATGTTCTACCTGCCGCGCATCTGCGAGCACTGCCTCAACCCGTCCTGCGCCGCCTCCTGCCCCTCCGGCGCGATCTACAAGCGCACCGAGGACGGCATCGTCCTCGTCGACCAGGACCGCTGCCGCGGCTGGCGGATGTGCGTCACGGGCTGCCCGTACAAGAAGGTCTACTTCAACCACCGCACCGGCAAGGCGGAGAAGTGCACCTTCTGCTTCCCCCGCGTCGAGGTCGGCCTGCCCACCGTCTGCTCCGAGACCTGCGTGGGCCGGCTGCGCTACATCGGCCTCGTCCTCTACGACGCCGACCGCGTCCTCGAGGCCGCCTCAACCCCCGACGAGACCGACCTGTACGAGGCCCAGCGGCAGGTCTTCCTCGACCCGGACGACCCGCGGGTGGTCGCCGCGGCGGAGCGGTCGGGCATCCCGCGGGACTGGATCGAGGCCGCCCGGCGCTCCCCGGTGCACGCCCTGATCAACACCTACCGGGTGGCGCTGCCGCTGCACCCGGAGTACCGCACCCTGCCGATGGTCTGGTACATCCCGCCGCTCTCCCCGGTCGTCGACGCGGTCCGCGAGACCGGCCGCGACGCAGAGGACCACCGCAACCTGTTCGCCGCCGTGGACGCGCTGCGCATCCCCGTCGACTACCTCGCCCAGCTGTTCACCGCGGGCGACCCGGCCCCCGTCGACGCGGTGCTGCGGCGCCTGGCGGCCATGCGCTCCTACATGCGCGACATCAACCTCGGCCGCGAGCCGGACGCCACGATTCCGGAGCGGGTCGGCATGGGCGAGGAGCAGATGTACGACATGTACCGGCTGCTGGCCCTCGCCAAGTACGACGAGCGGTACGTCATCCCGCCCGCCCACGCCGAACAGGCCCACAAGCTGGAGGAACTGGCCACCGAGTGCAGCCTCGACTACGAAGGCGGCCCCGGCATGGGCGGCTGGGGCCCCTTCGGCGAGACCTCCGGCGGCGCCGCCCCGATAGCGGTGGAGAACTACCGCGCCCTGCACGACCGCCAGACCGCCGACACCCCGGCCGCCCCCACCGACAAGGCCACCCGCGTCAACCTCCTCAACTGGGACGGCAAGGGACGCCCGCCCGGCCTGTTCCCGCCCGACGGGAACGACGGGCACGACGCGCACGGCGAGAAAGGACCCGCGTCATGAGGCCGGACCCCGGCGACGCCCGCAACTCCCTCGCCTGGCAGGCCCAGTCGCTGCTGCTGGCCTACCCCGACGAGGAATTCCGCGACCGCCTCGCCCTGGCCCGGCAGGTCGCCGCCCGCCAGCCCCAGCCGGTCGGCCGTCCCCTGACCGTCTTCGCCGACCACGCCGAGCGCACCCCGCAGCCCGACCTGGCCGCCGACTACGTCGCCACCTTCGACCAGCGCAAACGCTGCTGCCCGTACCTGACCTACTACGCGCACGGCGACACCCGCAAGCGCGGCCTCGCGCTGCTGCGGCTCAAGCAGACCTACGCCCGCGCCGGCTGGCGGCTGAGCGACGACGAACTGCCCGACCACCTCGCCGTCGTCCTGGAGTTCGCCGCCGCCGAGCCCGCCGCCGGGGCACGCCTGCTCACCGGCCACCGCGCCGGCCTGGAACTGCTGCGCCTGGCGCTGCACGACACCGGCTCCCCGTGGGCGGCCGTCCTGGACTCCGTATCCGCCACGCTCCCCGCCCTCGGCGGCGACGTCCGCGAGGCGGTGGCCAGGCTCGCCGCCCAGGGTCCGCCCGAGGAACAGGTCGGCCTGGACCCCTACGCGCCCCCGCAGTTCCTGCCCGACCCGGTGAGCGGAGGCCCCCGATGACACCCCCGATGACCCCGCCCGCACAGCCCGTCGGCCTGGCGGCCGAGGCCGGCACCGGAGCCATCCTGCTCTGGGTCGTCCTGCCGTACGTCTCCCTCGCGGTGTTCGTCCTCGGCCACATCTGGCGCTACCGCTACGACAAGTTCGGCTGGACCACCCGCTCCTCCCAGCTCTACGAGAACCGGCTGCTGCGCATCGGCAGCCCGCTGTTCCACTTCGGCATCCTCGTCGTGCTGCTCGGCCACATCGGCGGCCTGCTCGTCCCCAAGAGCTGGACCGAGGCCGTCGGCATCGGCGAGGACGCTTACCACGTCACCGCCGTGGTGCTCGGCACCGTCGCCGGCGTGTGCACCCTGGGCGGGCTGGCCATCCTCGTCTACCGTCGCCGCACCGTCGGCCCCGTCTTCTCCGCCACCACCCGCAACGACAAGGCGATGTACGTCTCGCTCACCGCGACCATCGTGCTCGGCCTGTCCGCGACCGTCGTCGCGAACATCGTCGGCGGCGGCTACGACTACCGCGAGACCATCTCCCCCTGGTTCCGCTCGATCTTCTGGTTCCAACCCGACCCGGACCTGATGTCCGGCGCCCCGATCCTGTTCCAGCTCCACGCCATCAGCGCCCTGCTGCTCTTCGCCGCGTGGCCCTTCACCCGCCTGGTCCACATGCTCACAGCCCCGCTCGGCTACCTGACCCGCCCCTACATCGTCTACCGCAGCCGCGACGCCCGCCTCGGCAACCGCCCGCCCCGCCGCGGCTGGGAACGCGTGGGCTGACCCGCCGGCGTACGGCGGAGCCGGCGGCGAGGGAATTCCTCGAGCATTCGGTGACCGTGCGCAGGCAGTCGACTGCTGGGCGCTCGCTTTACAGCTGTGCCGCGAGACCGGAGCCAAAGAGGCGGATTCGGGTCTTGGGGTGCAGCGATTGCTGAGCGTGCTCACGAAGCGTAACGTGATTGACGGCGCATCAGTGTGATTCCGGCACTTGACGCCGACGAAAGACCCGTTCGAGATCAGCAGGAGCATCTCATGAGCTTTCCCCTCGGCAAGCTTCTGGAGCTCGACGTAGACAAGACTCAATCGCCTGACGGGCAGGACCGGATAGTCGTGGCAAGGGACGGTAACCACCAGTTCTTCCCTTCTGCCGGCCTGATCACCGTGCATCAAGGTGATGAGTTGGACCTGGAAAACGAGGATGTCTTCGTGCCGTTCGGCGAGGGCGACGTTGAACTTACGCTGAAGGCGGTGAATCAGCCGGGGCACCCGATTTCCCTGGGGTCGATATTCATCAGGCGCGACGAAGTCAATCGTGGAGAACTGTCGAAGAAATTCGAAGGCGGCGGGGCTCTGTATGAGTTGAAGTACAAAGTCCTGCCCTGACGTCGCCGCCCGGCTAGAGCCAGCCCCGCCGTTTGAAGACGACGTACAGGCTGACGCAGACCGCGGCCATCAGGGCGACCGAAAGGGGGTATCCGAACGCCCAGTGCAATTCCGGCATGTGGCGGAAGTTCATCCCGTACACCGTGCCGACCAGCGTCGGGGCGAACAGGATCGCCGCCCAGGCGGAGATCTTCTTGATCTCCTCGTTCTGCTCGAAGCCCGCCTCCGCCAGTGCCCGCATCTCCGCGTTCTGCTGCTGGGTGACCAGCGTCGCGTTGACCGTGAGGATGTCGGCGAGGGCCTGGCGGAACGAATCGACGCGCTCGCTGATGTGGGTGACGTGGTCGGCGACGTCCCGCAGGTAGCGCTGCAGCTCCTCGTCGGTGCCGTACTTGGAGAATCCGGCGATCAGGCCGTGCAGCATGCCGACCAGGGGGCGGGTGGCGCGCTGGAACTCGACCATCTCGCGGGAGAGCTCGTAGATGCGGCGGGACACCTCGGGGGCGCCGCCGAAGACTTCCGTCTCGATCTCGTCGATGTCGTTCTGGACGCCCTCCACGACCGGCGCGTAGCCGTCGACCACCGCGTCGAGGATCGCGTACAGCACCGCCTCGGGGCCCAGCCTGAGCAGCTCCGGCGTCTCCTCCATGCGACGCCGGACCGCCGACAGGCCCGGGGCCGCGCCGTGGCGGACGGTGATCAGGAAGTCCGGCCCGACGAACACGTGCAGCTCGCCGAAGTCGACCTCCTCGGGCGCGTCCAGGTAACGGGCGGCGCGCAGCACGACGAACAGGGTGTCGCCGTAACGCTCCAGCTTCGGGCGCTGGTGGGCCTCCATCGCGTCCTCGACCGCCAGCGGATGCAGGCCGAACTCGGCCGCCAGGGACAGCAGTTCGTCCTCGGTCGGGCGGGCCAGCCCGATCCAGGCCATGCCGGACGGCTGCTCGCGCAGCTCCCGGTAGGTGTCGGCCAGGGTGGCGGGGGAGGACACCCGCACCCCGTCGCGGTACACGGCCGCCCGCACCACGCCGGCCGGCGCGGACGGCTCGGGGGAGACCGGGGCCGGCGGTACGGCGGGAGGCCGCGCCGAGGACGGCGGCGCGGAGGTGGCGGTCCGGCGCCAGACGGACTTCCTGGGGCGCTTCGCGGACGGGCGGGCGCGTCGCTCGGACATGGCGGCTGCCTCCCGGTCGGCGGACACTGCTGCGGTCCTGAGCAGGATATACGGGGCATACGGCCGCACAGCCATGCGCGACCCCGCACCGCCCACGGTGACCGTGCGCGGCGATCGCGGACCGGCCGTGGCCTCGCGGACAGAAGGTGTCCGCAATCGCAACTACCGTACCGGTCATGACGAAGACGACGGCCCCGACGGCGCCCGTGCTCGGCACCCGCGCCCTCAACCGCGCGACCCTCGCCCGCCAGCTGCTGCTGCGCCGCTCGCCGATGTCCGCCGAGGCCGCCGTCGAGCACCTGGTCGGCCTGCAGGCCCAGAACGTCAAGCCCCCGTACTACGCCCTCGCCGCCCGCCTCGACGGCTTCGCTCCCGAGCGGCTGTCCGCGCCGATGGCCGACCGCCGGGTCGTCCGCATCGTCACCGTGCGCTCGACCATTCACACCCACACCGCCGACGACTGCCTCACCCTGCGCCCGCTCGTCCAGCCCG
Organism: Streptomyces sp. NPDC031340; assembly: GCF_055569945.1. Lineage (NCBI taxonomy): Bacteria > Bacillati > Actinomycetota > Actinomycetes > Kitasatosporales > Streptomycetaceae > Streptomyces > Streptomyces sp. NPDC031340. The sequence continues at coordinate 45,153 of NZ_JBVIIE010000018.1, read as the reverse complement.
CCCGGGACCGGGAACTCGGTGCCTTCCGCAAGGGGCTGGCCGGGGTCGACCTGGACCGGCTCGCCGCGCTCGCCCGCGACCTCGTCGAGAACGGGCCGCGCACCATGGGGCAACTGCGCGAGGCCCTGGCCGCCGAGTGGCCTGAAGCCGATCCGCAGGCCCTCGCCGTCGCCGCCCGCTGCCGTCTGCCGCTGGTCCAGGTCACCCCGCGCGGCCTGTGGGGCAGGAGCGGCCAGGTCGCCCTCACCACCGCCGAGCACTGGCTCGGCCGCCCCGCCGAGCCGGCCCCGGACCCCGGCACGGTCGTGCTGCGTTACCTGACCGCCTTCGGCCCCGCCTCCGTCAAGGACATGCAGACCTGGGCCGGCCTGACCCGGCTGCGCCCGGCCTTCGAACGTCTCCGCCCGCGGCTGGTCACCTTCCGCGACGAGACCGGCGTCGAACTGTTCGACCTCCCGGACGCGCCCCGGCCCGATCCGGACACCCCGGCGCCGCCCCGCTTCCTGCCCGAGTTCGACAACCTGCTGCTCTCGCACGCCGACCGGACCCGCGTCGTCCCGCCCGCCCACCGCGGCCGCACCTGGCGGGGCAACACCGCCCACCGCGCTCTGCTCATCGACGGTTTCCTGGCCGGCGTGTGGAAACCGGAGGGGGACGCCGTCGTCGTGCAGCCCTTCGGCCGGCTCACCGGCGCCCGCCGGCAGGAGGTGGCCGAGGAGGGGGAGCGGATGCTCGCGGCCCTGCACCCCGGCAGCTCGTACGACATCCGCTTCGGGCGCGTGCTGCCGTAGACCCGGCGGGTGCCGCGGCAGAGGCGGCGGACCGTCCCGGAGCATTGGACAGGGGGCGTTGCGGGCTGCTCGTGGAAGCTCGCAACGCCCCCTGGTTCTTCACCTGAGGGGTACTCAGGAAGCCTTCCGGGTCAAGCGGCGACCTGCGCGGTCACCGGGCCGGAGCGGGCGGTCGGCCGGGTGTGGACACCCGGCCGACCGGCCTCCGCTCGGCCCGTGCCCCGAGAAGTGATCCCTGCCAGGACGCCCCTGACGAGCAGGGGACCGCCGCTGTCGTCCTGGCAGGTGTCGACGTCGCCGGAGGTGTGTCCGGCGTAAACCGTGTCGGACCGGACGCAGTCCGAATCGTGGGAGTCGGCGGGGGCGGTCCAGATCTTCCTGACTCGGGTGAGCCCGAACATCCGTCTCCTAGGTGGGGGGATTGCCGGTGGGGCGCGCGGGTGTGGGGCGGACCGACCTGGTGTGCCCGGGTGAGCGGCACGCCCTCACGCTAGGACCCGGCCCGCCGGGCACCCAATGAGGGAACCCCCTAGTGGGGCCGGGCAGGGAAAACCCTCGGTCGACCCCTGACTCACACGGGCTTCACCGCGGACCTCACTTCGTGCGATGCCCCGCCGCCAGCCGGACGATGTCCACCCGGGAGCGGATCCCCAGCTTGCGGTACACCCGTGTGAGGGTCGCCTCGACCGTCTTGACGCTGATGAACAGGCGCGCGGCGATCTCCCGGTTGGTCGCCCCCTCCATGACGAGCGCGGCGACCTGGCGTTCCATCGAGGCGAGGCCCTCCAGGCCCTCCGACGCGGCGACGGGGGCGGCCGGTTCCACCGGATTCGCCACCGCCGCCGCCTCCACCTGACGCACCCAGGGCAGCGCACGGCAGCGCCGGAACAGCCGGGCCGCCTCGTCGTACGACGTCGGGCCGGGCGTGGCGGTCACCGCCGCGCGCACCGCGCCGGGAGCCCGGGGCGAGGTGCGCAGCGAGGCCAGCGCGAACGCGGCCCGGGCCTCCTCCAGGCCGTAGCCCAGCTTGGCGAGCCGGTCCTGGGCGGACGTGAGCTGGACGAGGGCGGCCTCGTACTCCCCGCGCGCCGCCCGCACCAGCGCTTCGGCCCGGTCCAGGACGCCCAGCACGCTCTCCCGGCCGAGCCGCAGGGCGTGCGTGCGCGCCTCGTCGAGGAGCCCCTGCGCCTCGTCGAGCGCGCCGATGCGCACCAGGGCCTCGGCGAGGTCGCCGTGCCAGCGGCCGCGCGCCGGGTCGGTGATGCCGAGGCTGTGCTCCAGCTCCCGTACCCGGCGCAGCGACCGGGCCGCTCCCGCGGCGTCCCCGGCGACCAGCTGCGCGTGGCCGAGGGCGGCCAGGCCCCGCGACACGTACATCTGGTCGCCGACCTCCTCGGCCTGGTCCGCCGCTTCCCGGCCCAGGGCCAGCGCCCGCTCCACGTCCCCGCCCGAGGCCTCCGCGAGGGAGGTCAGTACGGCAGAGGGGATCTCGCCGATGCCGGAGTCCCGGGCCAGCCGCATGCTCTCCCGGGCCAGGTCCAGGGCGCGGCCGCAGTGCCCGGAGCGCAGTTCGGTGTCGGCCAGCAGGCGCACGAAGTGCACCTCGCTCTCGACCATGCCGCGCCGCCGCACCTCGCGCAGCAGCGCCGTGACGGTCGCGCGGGCCTCGGGCAGCTGGTCACTCATGATCAGCCAGCGGTAGCGGGTGGCGCCCGCGCCGTTGTGGTGGCACGCCACCTGCGGGTCCTGCGGCTCCTGCAGCGCCCGCTTGATGGTCGCCGGCGCGTCCGGGTGGCCCATCAGCGTCTCGGTCTGCGCCTGGAACGCCAGGGCGAGCAGTTCGGTGCGCCGGTCGCCGGCCCGGGCGGCGAGCTCCGCCGCGTGCGCGGCCTCCTCCCGGCCGGTGGCGAAGTCGCCCTCCACGACGAGGCCGCGCCAGGCCAGTTGGTAGTGGACCTGGGCGAGCAGGCGCGGGTCGTCGCCCGCGTCGGCCAGCACCTGCGGGTAGACGGTGTCGACCTCGCCGAGGGCCTGCCCGGCCGACTCGATCACCACCATCCAGGCCCGCACCCGGTCCGCGGGCGCGGTGGCCCGGGTCAGCACCTCGCGGGCGATGTCCCGGGCGAGGTCGACCTCGCCGGCGGTGATCGCGTCCTCCGCGGCCTGCAGCCGGCGCTGGTCCGGGCCCGGGTCGCCGTCGGGCGGGGTGTGCCGGGCGGCGAGCAGGCCGAGCGACGCGGCGACCGAGGGCGCCCCGCGGTCCCGGGCCAGGGCGGCGGCCTCGGCGAGGCGGGCGGCCGCCTCCGGATCGGTGCCGGTGGTCGCCAGGGCGAGGTGGCGGGCCCGCTCGATCGGGTCGGAGGCCGCGGTGGACAGGGCGGCGTGCGCGGCGCGCCGCTCGTGCGCGGGCGCCTCCGCGTACAGGGCGGCCGAGATCAGCGGATGCGCGAACCGTACTGCGGGGCCCTCCGGCTCGGTCGCCAGCAGTCCGAGCGCGGCGGCCTGCGCGGTCTCGGCCTCGGCGTTCTCCCGGCCGGCGGCGTGCAGCAGGGCCAGCGTGGGACGGGCGCCGGCGCTGGCCACCAGCAGGGTGCGGCGGGCCTCGCCGGAGAGCATCTCCAGCCGGTTCAGCACCAGCGCGCGCAGCGAGGTGGGCACCGGGAGCGGCTCGCCCGGCCTGACCGGGTCGGAGCTCTCGGCCAGGGCGCGGCCCAGTTCGAGGGCGAACAGGGGGTTGCCGCCGCTGGTGCGGTGGATGTCGCGGACCGTGGAGCGGGGCAGGCCCGGGTAGCCGCGGTGGTCGAGGAGCGCGGACACCTGGGCCCGGGACAGCGGGCCCAGCCGGACGGCGAGGGTGTCCGGCGGGCACGAGCGCAGATGACGGTCGTACTCCTGGCCCTCGGTGCGCACCGCGCACAGCAGTTGCACCGGCGTGTCGCCCAGGCGGCGGGCGGCGAAGCCGAGCAGCTCCGCGCTGGCGGAGTCCAGCCACTGCAGGTCGTCGGCGACGACGAGGACCGGCCCCCGGGCGGCGAGGGCGCGCAGCGCCGACAGCACGGCGAGACGCAGCGCGAGCCCGTCCCTCTGGAGGGCGGACTCCTCACCCCGGCCGGTGAGCGCCGACTCCAGGGCGGTGCGCTGGGCGGCGGGCAGCCGGTCCGACACCTCGTCCACGACCAGGCCGAGGAGGTCGGCGAGGGCGAGGAAGGGCAGATGGGATTCGGACTCGGTGGCCGAGCAGCGCAACACGGTGCGGGCCGAGGAGCCGTATTGCGCCGCCAATGCCCGCAGCACGGTCGACTTTCCAATTCCGGCGGGACCGTGCAGCAGCACGCTGCCGCCGGAGGCGAGCTGCTCACGCGCCGCGGCGAACAGCCCCTCCCGGCCGATGAGCAGGTCGGGGCGGCATCTGGCAGGCTCCTGGAAGTCCCGTCGCACGGTCACCGCTCCCTCCGTGTGTCGTGTCCGGGCCAAATTCTAGGCAACGTCTCATTGAAATCCGGACGCCCGACGAGGTGAGAGATACGACAATCGTCGGACGCAAGGAAAATGCAAAGTCTCGCCGAATGCACACCGGCCACCCGCGGAAGCCCTGCCGGGCCTGCGCGGAGCCCCTGTGGGACGCCTGTGGGGCCACGCCGGCCGGCCCGCACCGCGGACCGCGGACACCCGGCCGCGACGGGCCCGGGCGCCCGTCCGGCGCCGGGGACAGCCCGCCGCGACGGGCCCGGGCGCCGATCCGCCCGGGACCGCGGGGCCACGGAGGCCGCCGTGCGGCGGGGGGTTGGCGCGGACGGCGCGCTGTGGTCCGGGCTGCGGCGGGTTCGCGTTGCGGGCAGCGGGGCTGTGTGTGGGCGCGGTACGCGGCGCGCCGGTGGTGGCTTCCGGATCGCGCGCCGTGGCCGCCGGGCTGCGGCGGCGGGCTCGCGCGGCGGGTCGTGGAGGCCGGATGGCGGTGCGGTTCGTTCGCGGCGGTGTGCGCACACGGCACACCGCACACCGGTGTGCGGTGGCGGCTCGCGGTCGGCGTGTCGGGCATGGGCGTGGTGCCGGTCCGGAGGGTGACACACGTGCCCCACCCCGCCGATCCATGGCCGGAAGGCCCGCGTGGTGGGTCGTGGTGGTGGGGCGGCGCCCAGCGCCGCCGAGCCATGGCCGACGCCTTCGCGTGAGGTGGGGTGGCCGTGTGCGGGGGCGGGTTCGTCGTGCGGCGGGGCGGTTTCCGGGTGGCGCCATGTGTTCGCCGGGCTGCCGTGACGGGCTCCATGGTGGTTTGCGGTGGCCGTGTGCGCCGGGTCCGGTTCGTTGGGGCTGCAGCGTGGCGGGTCCGCGGTGTGGGGGCGGCGTTCGGTCGGGAGTGTCGTGGGGCCGAGCGGTGTCTCCGGGGGCGGCCTGCGTTGGCCTGCGGCGGTCTCCGGGGCGGGCTGTCTCGCTCGCGGCGCGGGGCGGTGGCGCCCCGCGCCGGTCGACCGGGAGGCAGACGTGGGGCCCGCGCGGAGCCGCGCCGCAGGCCCGCGCCACGCAGTGTCCGGGCGCGGCCCGGGGGCTGGGGTCCGGGGGCCACGGCGCAGTGTCGCGGAGGCTCCCGGGCGGCGACGCCCGGTGGCGCCGGGGTGAGATGCGCCGGGCGCCTCCCGAGCCGTGCCCCGGCGCGGGGCCACGCCGCAGGCCCGCGCCACGCAGTGTTCGGGCGCGGCCCGGGGTCCGGGTCCTGAGGCCCGGGGTGCAGTGCCGCGAGGCTCCCGGGCGGGGCGGTGCCCGGTGGTGCCGGGGTGCGAGACGGTGGGCGCCTTCCGAGCGGTGCCCCGTGGTGCGGGGCTGTGTGGCGGTGGGCGGTGCCCCGTGGTGCGGGGCTGTGCGGCGGCGGGCGGTGCTCCATGGCGCCGGGGTGCGGGGCGGCGGGGGGCGCATCCCGGCGCGGGAGCAGCTGCCGGAGCAGGCGCAGGGCGCAGGCGCGGGCGGCGGGACGTGGTGGCCGGCTATGGGAGCAGGCCCGCGCGGCGGGCCGCGGAGACCGCCTCGCCGCGAGTGTGGGCGCCGAGCTTGCGCATCGCCGAGCGCAGGTAGCTCTTGACCGTCTCCGGGCGCAGCCCCAGCCGGTCCGCCGCCACCGCGTTGGTCGCGCCGTCCGCCAGGCAGGCGAGGACGTCGAGCTCGCGGGGCGCCAGGCTCGCTCCCCGCGGCTGCGGACCCGGCGTCAGCAGGGCGCACGCCGCGAGCAGCTCCGCCCGAAGCGTCGGGTCGGCGATCCGCGGCGCCAGCGAGCGCAGCGCCGCGTGCGCCTCCCGCACCTGCTCCCAGGTGGAGCCCCGCGCGGGGTCGCGGGCCGCCGCCACGGTCACCAGGTCCCGCGCCTCGTCCCGCAGCACCAGCGCCTGCTCGACGTCCCGGGCCGCCTCCATGGCCGCGCCCAGCGCCCGGTCGCCGAGCGGCTGGGCCGTGCGCAGGGCGCCGTAGAGCACCCCGCGCACCCGGCGCCGTACCACCACCGGCACCGCCAGCACCGAGCGCAGGCCCTCCGCGGCGACCGGGATGTCGTATTCGTGGCTGATCTGCCGGGAGGAGGAGTAGTCGGTCACCGCGCACGGGCGGCCCAGCGCGACCGCCTTGCCGCCCAGGCCGTTGCCCGAGGTCACCGCGAGCGCGCTGAGCGCGGGCGTCGCGTTGCCGCTCAGCTCGCTGATGCGCACCTGCTGCCGCCCGCCGTCGACGAGGCCGCCGAAGGCGACCGGGAGGCCGGTCGTGCGCCGCAGCCGTACCAGCGCGTTGCGTATCTCCACGACCCCGGCCGTTTCTGCTGCCACCTGCTCGCCCTCTCCTCCGCGGCGCACACCCCCGTACGGGGGTAGTGAGACCCGCATCACGGATTACACGATGACAGAGAGCCGCCCGGCAATGGTCCGGTAACGAAGGAGCACAGATGACGACGCCGACGGAGGTGTTCCGCGGGGCGCGGGACTTCCTGCTGGAACACCGTGAGGACTACGAACGAGCGTACGAGGGCTTCGCCTGGCCTCGCCCCGAGCGTTTCAACTGGGCGCTCGACTGGTTCGACGTCATCGCCGACGGCAACGACCGGACCGCCCTGCACATCGTCGAGGAGGACGGCACGGAGGTCCGGCTGTCCTTCGCCGAGATGTCCGAGCGCTCCGACCGGGTGGCCAACTGGCTGCGGGAGCGGGGCGTGCGCGCCGAGGACCGGGTCCTGGTCATGCTCGGCAACCAGGCCGAGCTGTGGGAGACCGCCCTGGCCGCGATGAAGCTGCGCGCGGTCGTCATCCCGGCCACCCCGCTGCTCGGCCCCGCCGACCTGCGTGACCGTGTCGAGCGCGGACGGGTCGGGCACGTGCTCGTACGGTCCGGGGACACCGGCAAGTTCGACGAGGTGCCCGGCGGCTACACCCGTATCGCGGTCGGCGGCGCCCCCGAGGGCTGGCAGGCGTACGAGGACGCGTACGCCGCCCCCGCCGACTTCACGCCGGACGGGCCGACCCTGCCGGACGACCCGCTGATGCTGTACTTCACCTCGGGCACCACCGCCCGCCCCAAGCTGGTCGAGCACACCCACACCTCGTACCCGATCGGGCACCTGGCCACCATGTACTGGATCGGGCTCAAGCCCGGCGACGTGCACCTGAACATCTCCTCACCCGGCTGGGCCAAGCACGCCTGGTCGAACCTGTTCGCCCCGTGGAACGCCGAGGCGACCGTCTTCATCCACAACTACACGCGCTTCGACGCCTCCCGCCTGATGGCCGAGATGGACCGGGCCGGCGTCACCACCTTCTGCGCCCCGCCGACCGTCTGGCGCATGCTCATCCAGGCCGACCTCACCCAGCTGCGCACCAAGCCGCGCGAGGTCGTGGCCGCCGGTGAGCCGCTCAACCCCGAGGTCATCGAGCAGGTCCGCCGGGCCTGGGGCGTCACCATCCGGGACGGCTTCGGGCAGACCGAGACCGCCGTGCAGGTCGCCAACAGCCCCGGCCAGCCGCTGAAGACCGGCTCCATGGGCCGGCCCAGCCCGGGCTACCACGTCGTACTCCTCGACCCGGTCACCGGCGCGCCCGGCGCCACCGAGGGCGAGATCTCCCTCGACCTGTCCGCCCGCCCGGTCGGCCTGATGACCGGCTACCACGGCGACCCGGACCGCACGGCGGAGGCGATGGCCGGCGGCTACTACCGCACCGGCGACGTCGCCTCCCGGGACGCGGACGGCTATCTGACCTACATCGGGCGCTCCGACGACGTCTTCAAGGCCTCTGACTACAAGATCAGCCCCTTCGAGCTGGAGAGCGCGCTGCTGGAGCACGAGGCGGTCGCCGAGGCGGCCGTCGTGCCCGCGCCGGACGAGCTGCGCCTGGCGGTGCCCAAGGCGTACGTCGTCCTCGCCGACGGCTGGGAGCCCGGCCCCGACACGGCCAAGGTGCTCTTCGAGCACTCCCGTGAGGTGCTGGCCCCCTACAAGCGCATCCGCCGCCTGGAGTTCGCCGCCCTGCCCAAGACCGTGTCCGGCAAGATCCGCCGGATCGAGCTGCGCGAGGCGACGGCCGCGGGCTCGTCCGACGAGTACCGCGAGGAGGACTTCCGGTGACCGGACCGACGAACACGCAAGTCCCGGACAACGCCCGGCTCTCGTACGCGCACGGGACCGGCGAGGTCCCGCTGCTCGGCGACACCATCGGCGCCAACCTCGACCGGGCGCTCGCCGCGTTCCCCGACCGCGAGGCCCTGGTCGACGTTCCCTCCGGACGGCGCTGGACCTACGCCGAGTTCGGCGAAGCGGTCGACGACGTGGCGCGCGGCCTGCTCGCGCACGGCGTCGCCAAGGGCGACCGGGTCGGTATCTGGGCGATCAACTGCCCGGAGTGGGTGCTGGTCCAGTACGCCACCGCCCGCATCGGCGCCATCATGGTCAACATCAACCCGGCGTACCGCGCGCACGAGTTGGAGTACGTGCTGAACCAGGCGGGGATCTCGGTGCTGATCTCCTCGCTCGCGCACAAGAGCAGCGACTACCGGGCCCTGGTGGACCAAGTGCGCGGCAGATGCGCCGAGTTGCGCGAGACGGTGTACATCGGCGACCCGTCCTGGGACGCGCTGGTCGCCGCGGGCGCCTCCGTGCCGCGGGAGCGAGTGGCCGAGCTGGGCGCCGAGCTGAGCTGCGACGACCCGGTCAACATCCAGTACACCTCGGGCACGACCGGCTTCCCGAAGGGCGCCACCCTCTCCCACCACAACATCCTCAACAACGGCTTCTGGGTGGGCCGTACGATCGGCTACAGCGAGCAGGACCGGGTCTGCCTGCCCGTGCCGTTCTACCACTGCTTCGGCATGGTCATGGGAAACCTGGCGGCCACCTCGCACGGCGCCTGCATGGTCATCCCGGCCCCGTCCTTCGACCCGAAGGCCACCCTGGAGGCCGTCCAGCGGGAGCGCTGCACCTCGCTGTACGGCGTCCCCACCATGTTCATCGCCGAGCTGAACCTGCCCGACTTCGCCGCCTACGACCTCTCCTCGCTGCGCACCGGCATCATGGCCGGCTCGCCCTGCCCGGTGGAGGTCATGAAGCGGGTGGTCGCCGAGATGCACATGGAGGAGGTCTCCATCTGCTACGGAATGACCGAGACGTCCCCGGTCTCCCTGCAGACGCGGATGGACGACGACCTGGAGCACCGCACCGGCACCGTCGGCCGCGTCCTGCCGTACCTCGAGGTGAAGATCGTCGACCCGGTGACGGGAGTGACCCAGCCGCGCGGCACCGCGGGAGAGCTGTGCACCCGCGGCTACAGCGTGATGCTCGGCTACTGGAACGAGCCCGAGAAGACGGCCGAGGCCATCGACCCCGCCCGCTTCATGCACACCGGCGACCTCGCCGTGATGCGCGAGGACGGCTACGTCGAGATCGTCGGCCGCATCAAGGACATGATCATCAGGGGCGGTGAGAACGTCTACCCGCGCGAGATCGAGGAGTTCCTCTACGGCCACCCGAAGGTCGCGGACGTCCAGGTCGTCGGCGTTCCGCACGAGCGGTACGGCGAGGAGGTCCTGGCCTGCGTCATCCCGCGCGACGCGGGCGACCCGCCCACCCTGGAGGACGTCCGGGCGTTCTGTGACGGACAGCTCGCGCACTACAAGATCCCGAGCCGCCTGCGGATCCTGGACGCCTTCCCGATGACGGTGTCCGGCAAGGTCCGCAAGGTGGAACTGCGCGAGCAGGCGGCCCGCGAGGCGTGACGGCGGCAGCCCCGGGGCTACGCCGGGTCAGCCCCGGGGCTGCGCCGGGTCAGCCCCGGGGCTGCGCCGGGTCAGCCCCGGGCTACGCCAGGTCATCCCGCTCCGGCGGCTCGGCGGGCGGGGACGCGGCCCCGCCCGCCTCGGCGTCCAGGGCTTCGGCCAGGGCGTTGGCCGGTCGCGGGGCCCCGGTGGCGGTGAGGACGAACAGCGGAACGCGCAGGGCGACGGCGCCTTCGAGGGCCTCGGCGGAGTATCCGGCGAGGGAGAAGTGGAGGCAGTCCGCCGACTCCGTCATCGCCGCCAGCCACAGGCACTCCACGTCCCGCAGCGAGGCGGGGTGCACGGACGGGTCGACGTGGGCCAGCAGACCCCGTGCGGCGAGCCCGATGCCGGACGGGGGCCGCTGGTCGGCGCGCCGGACGTTCTCGTGGCCGAGCCGGCGCAGATACACCACGGCGGCGGTGACCGCGCCGCGGGCCGTGCGGACCGGGCCCGCCCGTCCGGCCGGCCGCGTCACCGGGATGCGGAGCGTCGTCCCGCACGGGCAGCCCAGCTCCGGCTGCGGCCACTGACCCCGGTGGCCGCAGGCGGCGCAGCGCACCCCGACCCACTGCTCGTCCCAGCTGCGGTGCGTGACGGCCGTCGGTTCACCGTGCGGGTCCAGTGGCGGCGCGACCGGGGCGCCGCACACGCAGGGATACGACGGCGCGGTGTAACGGTGCTCGCGCCGACAGGCAGGGCAGCGCACCGGCACGCTCTCGGACATGACCCCCATCGTGCCCCAACTCACCCCGCCTGTCCGTCCCTTGATGAGTTTCGACCATCTGCCCGCATTGCTTCCGGATCGCGGAAATCAGATTCCTTCAGACGGAATCCGTGGAACGCGCGCTCGGGGCGGCCCGTCCGTCGACGTGCCGCCCCCTTCGTCCCCCGTGGTGGTCGGCTTCGGCAGGGGCCCGTCGCCCCCGTGCCGGGACGCGGCCGCGCGGCTCACGCCTCGTGGTGCTCCGACAGGCCGGGCCAGTCCTCCGGGCCGCCGCCCTGCCACTCGATGAAGTCCGTCTCCTCCACGTCGGTGACGTACAGGTCGGCCTGCCGCAGGATCTCGCTGACGTCGTCGACGTGCGTGGCGATGCCCAGTGTCTCCGGGCCCGCGGTGACCCGCCGGGATCCGTCCAGGGCCGGAGCGTGGACCACGATGTGCGGATGCTCAGTCGGATGTGCTGTCATGCCTTCAGGCTCCTGCGTCCCACGGGAGAACGCACGCGGACGCCGTCGGCCCACAGGCCGAGGACCTGCCCGGCGGACCCGGCAGGACCCGGAGGCCGGCCCCTCCCGGTCGGCTAAGGTCGGGGTCCGGACACATGGCCGTACGGACGGACGCACGGGCGTGCCGACGCACGGCCGTACGGACCTGGACGCACGGAAAGCCGGAGGCCCCGCTGCCGCCGCACGCTGCATGTCGCCCGCGCCCGTCGCCCGCCGTGCCGTCCGGGTCGCCCTCCCCGCGAGGGCCGTCAGACGCGCAGGTCAGAGAGGTGTGGGGCGCGATGCGACTGAGGGTTGAGTTCACCACCGAGCCCTTCGATCTCGACGAGCCGCCCGGCCACGCGCTGGTCGCCCGCGAGGTCATCGAGGCCGCCGACCTGGACTCCGTGGACGTGGGACCGTTCGGCAACACCGCCGAAGGGGGCGCCGACGCGGTCCTGACGGCCCTGGACGCCGTACTGCGCAAGACCCTGGAGGCCGGCGCCGCCCGGATCTCGCTCCAGGTCAACGTGATCGGGGAGGCCGGGGAGTGACCGGCGCCGGGGGCGAGTCCTTCATCACCGCCGTGAAGCCGCTGGTCGACGCCATGGGCGGGGAGATGCTCCCACCCGACGAGGCCGGCCCCGACGACGTCGTGCTCTCTTGGGAGGGCGTCCACGTGGTCGCCGTACGCCTGCCCCAGCTCGCCGACTCGCTCGACCACATCCTGGCCGCCATGGAGCGCAAGCGGGGCAAGCCGCTGGCCGACCTCGACCGCAAGGCCAAGCAGGAGGTCGTCCGGAACCTGGAGGCGCGCGGTGCGTTCTCCGTGCGGCACGGCGTGGAGACGGTCGCGAGCGCCCTCGGGGTCAGCCGCTTCACCGTCTACAACTATCTCAACCGGCAGAAGGAGAGCTGACGGGGTTCGTAACCCGGAATTTTCAACAAAGTGTTGACGTGGTGTCGCCGGGCGGCGTTAGCTGACGGCAGTCCGTTCGGTACGACGGCCGTTCACCGCCACGGAGGCCACCCACGTGACGTCGACACCCCCGCCCCCGGGCCTGGCCCGGTTCAACGCCCTGGACGAGCAGGCGGCCCTCGCCGCGCTCCGCGAGGTGTGCGCCGCCACGGCCTGGGCGCGGCGGTTGCTCGCCGCCCGCCCCTGCGCCACCGCCGACGACCTGTACGCGGCCAACGACGCCGCCACGGCCGCCCTGACCGGCGCGGATCTCGCCGAGGCCATGGCCGGCCACCCGCCGATCGGCCGCCCGAAGCCGGGCGACGCGGCCTCCGCCCGCGAACAGCGCGGCATGGCCGGTGCCTCCGAGGAGCTGAGGGCGGAGATGCTGGAACTGAACCTGGCCTACCAGGAACGGTTCGGCCACGTCTTCCTGATCTGTGCCACCGGCCGCAGCGCCGAGCAGATGCGTGACGCGGCCAGGGAGCGGATCGGCAACCCGCCGGAGCGGGAACGGGAGATCGTCCGCGGCGAGCTGGGCAGGATCAACCGCATCCGACTGGCCCGACTCGTCGAAGGGGACGCCTGAGCATGAGCACACGTACCACCGCCTCCGTGTCCACCCACGTCCTGGACACCTCCGTCGGCCGCCCCGCCGCGGGCGTCACCGTCCGGCTCCTCGCCCGGGACGCCCAGGAGACCGCCCAGGACCCCCAGGACGTCCGGGATGTCAGGGACGCCGGCTGGCGGCCGGTCGGCGGGTCCGTGACCGACGCCGACGGCCGGTGCCGGGACCTCCCGGACCCGCCGGAGGGGACGACCCACGTACGGCTCGACTTCGCCGTGGAGGCGTATCTCGAGCGTTCGGAGAAGAACCAGGCCGCGATGAACCAGGCCGAGAAGAAACAAGCCGATGCGCAGCAGGACGCCCCCGCGAACCGGGACGGCGGCGCCGTGTTCTTCCCGGAGGTGTCCGTCACCTTCGCCGTCGCGCCGGGAGAGCACTACCACGTGCCGCTGCTGCTCAGCCCGTTCGGCTACTCCGTCTACCGAGGGAGCTAGCGATATGCCCATCCTGGGACAGAACCAGTACGGCAAGGCCGAGACCCGGGTCGTGAAGATCACGCGGGACGGCGCCACCCACCACGTCAAGGACCTCAACGTGTCGGTGTCGCTCAGCGGCGACATGGGCGAGGTCCACTACTCCGGCTCCAACGCCAACGTCCTGCCGACCGACACCACCAAGAACACGGTGTACGCGTTCGCCAAGGAGCACGGCATCGAGTCCGCCGAGCAGTTCGGCATCCACCTCGCCCGCCACTTCGTGACCTCGCAGGAGTCCATCCACCGGGCCCGCGTCCGGGTCGAGGAGTACGCCTGGGACCGCATCGAACACGCGGGCGAGGGCGCGCACTCCTTCGCGCGCCGGGGCCAGGAGGTCCGGCTGGCGCAGGTCACCTACGACGGCGAGGCGTGGGAGGTCGTCTCCGGCCTGAAGGACCTCGTCGTGCTGAACTCGACCGACTCCGAGTTCTGGGGCTACGTCAAGGACAAGTACACGACGCTGCCGGAGGCGTACGACCGCGTCCTGGCCACCGAGGTCTCCGCGCGCTGGCGGTTCCACTGGAGCGGCGACGGGCAGCAGGCGCCCGACTGGGACGAGTCGTACGCGCAGACCAGGCAGCACATCCTGCGGGCGTTCGCGGAGACCTACTCGCTCTCGCTGCAGCAGACGCTCTACCGGATGGGCGCGCGCGTCATCGACCACCGCGGCGAGATCGACGAGATCCGCTTCTCGCTGCCGAACAAGCACCACTTCCTCGTCGACCTGAAGCCGTTCGGGCTGAAGAACGACAACGAGGTGTACTTCGCCGCCGACCGCCCCTACGGCCTGATCGAGGCCACCGTCCTGCGGGACGGCTGCGAGGCACGGATCCCGGTGGACCTCACCAACCTCTGAGACCTCCGAGCGCGGACACGGATGACAGGAGAAGCCGCACGATGGCACAGCGCATCGTCATCGAGAACTGTTCGATCGCGACCGTGGACGCCGACGACACCGAGTACGCCTCCGGCCATCTCGTCATCGCCGGCGACCGTGTCGAGTCGCTCGGCGCGGGCCGGGCCCCCGAGGGCCTGCGGGACGTCGTGCGCCGCATCGACGCCTCCGGCCACCTCGTGACGCCGGGCCTGGTCAACACCCATCACCACTTCTACCAGTGGCTCACCCGCGGCCTGGCCACGGACCACAACCTCTTCGACTGGCTGGTCGCGCTGTACCCGACGTGGGCGCGCATCGACGAGCCGATGGTGTACGCGGCGGCGCAGGGCTCGCTGGCGGTGATGGCCCGCGGCGGCGTCACCACCGCCATGGACCACCACTACGTCTTCCCGAAGGGTTCCGGCGACCTGTCCGGCGCGATCGTCCGCGCCGCCCGCGAGACCGGCGTCCGCTTCACCCTCGCCCGCGGCTCCATGGACCGCGGCGAGAAGGACGGCGGCCTGCCCCCGGACTTCGCCGTCGAGACGCTGGAGGGCGCGCTCGCCGCGACCGAGGAGACGGTCCGCGCACACCACGACGCCTCCTTCGGCGCGCTCACCCAGGTCGCCGTCGCGCCCTGCTCGCCCTTCTCCGTCACCACCGAACTCCTCGCCCAAGGGGCGGAGTTGGCGCGCCGGCTCGGGGTGCGGCTGCATACCCACGGCTCGGAGACGGTGGAGGAGGAGAAGTTCTGCCACCAGCTGTTCGGCATGGGCCCGACCGACTACTTCGAGTCCACCGGCTGGCTGGGAGAGGACGTGTGGATGGCGCACTGCGTCCACATGAACGACTCCGACATCGCCGCCTTCGCCCGCACCCGGACCGGCGTCGCCCACTGCCCGTCGTCCAACGCCCGGCTGGCCGCCGGGATCGCCCGCGTCCCCGACATGCTGGCGGCCGGCGTCCCGGTCGGCCTCGGCGTCGACGGCACGGCGTCGAACGAGTCCGGCGAACTCCACACCGAACTGCGCAACGCCCTCCTGCTCAACCGCCTCGGCCCTCACCGCGAGGCCGCGCTCACCACCCGCCAGGCGCTGCGCCTGGGCACCTACGGCGGCGCCCGGGTCCTCGGCCGGGCGCACGAGATCGGCTCGCTGGAGCCCGGCAAGCTGGCCGACCTGGTGCTGTGGAAGCTGGACACCGTCGCCCACGCCTCCATCGCCGACCCGGTCGCCGCGCTGGTCCTCGGCGCGCCGGCACCGGTCACCGCCTCCTTCGTGAACGGCCGTCAGATCGTGGAGAACGGCCGCCTGCTGCACGTCGACGAGGACGCCGTGGCACGCGCCACCCGGAAGGAGGCCCGCCGCCTGGCCGACACCGCCGCGGGGTGACCCGACGGCCGCCGTCAGGCAGGCCCCTGCCCCGGCTCCGGACACCCTGGCCAGCGCAGGAGATTGGCCAGCAGCTCCGCCTGCTCGATGGCGTCGTCCAGGGCGTGGTGTGTGTGGCGTCGCCGGGACAGCAGCTCGCGCGGCATCGTCCCCTTCGCCACCGCCCGCAGCGGCAGGCCCGCCTTGGCCGCGTACAGCGTCTTCATGTCCAGGCAGCCGGAGTGCCCGAACGGGCTCTGCCCGGTGAAGCGGATCAGGTACCAGTACAGGAACGTCCAGTCGTACGAGGCCGGGTAGCCCGCCATCACCGGCTGCGCGCCCACCGCCACCTCGCGCACCCAGTCGCTGAACTCGGCCAGCGCGACGGCCGGTTCGGCGCCTTCGATGGCCAGCCGCTCCCGGTCGAGGCCGCTGACGGCCAGCGCCTCCGGCACGAACTCGTCGCTGATCGGACGCAGTTCGCGGTAGAAGGTCTGCCGCTCCGGGTCGGCGGCGGTGAAACCGTCGGCGTCCTGCGTCCCGGCGACCGCGGCGCCCAGGCTCAGCATGGAGTACGGCCCGGGGATCGGCCCGTCGGCCTCGATGTCGACGGAGATGTACAGGCTCGGCTTGATACGTCGTGCGGACATGAGCACGGAGCATCGCACCCCGCGGACCCGGCGCGCATCCGAAAATCCAGGACCGCCGCCCCGCTGTCCCGCCCGGGTGTCAGCTCCGCCGGGGCCGGAGCACGGTCGCCGCCAGCGCCAGGGCCGCCGCCGCGATCGCCGCGCCCGTGACGAAGGCCAGCCGGTAACCGGCCGCCGTCGCGGCGACCGTCCCGGCGCCGCGGGCGAGCAGGCCGTCGGTGCGGTGGGCGGCCAGCACCGACAGCACCGCGAGCCCCAGCGAACCGCCCACCACCTGCGTGGTGTTGAACAGCCCGGACGCCAGCCCCGCGTCCTCCTCCCGCGCCCCCGACATGGCGAGCCCGGTCAGCGCCGGCATGGCGGCGGCGAACCCGGCCGCGAGCAGCAGCAGCGGCGGCAGCACGTCGGCGACGTACGACCCGTCGACGGGCGCCCGGGCCAGCAGCGCCATACCGCCGACGATCAGCACCAGCCCGGCCAGCAGCACCCGGTGGGCTCCGAACCGGCCGACGGTGCGCGCCGACAGGCCCAGCATCAGCACGCCGATCGCCACCGGGGCGGGCAGGAACGCCGTACCGGTGAGCAACTCGTCGTAGCCCAGCACGCGTTGCAGGTACAGCGCGCCGATGAACTGGAAGCCGTACATCGTCGCGATCATCAGGATCTGCACGGCGTTCGCGCCGCTGAGCAGGCGGGAGCGCAGCAGACGCAGCCGCAGCAGGGGGCGTGCGGCCCGCGCCTGCCGGACGGTGAACGCGGCGAACAGCAGCAGCGCGACGACCGCGAGCAGCCCGGTCGCGGCCGGCCCGCGGTCGCCGGAGCCGACGATCGCGTACACCGTCAGCATCAGCGCCCCGGTGACGAGCACCGCCCCCGGGTAGTCGGCGCCTCCGCCGAGACCGGCCCCGCGCTCCGGGGCGAGGACACGGACGGCCGCGAGCAGCGCGAGTGCGCCGACGGGCAGGTTGATCAGGAAGATCCAGTGCCAGTTCAGCGCCTGCGTGAGCGCACCGCCGAGGAACGTGCCCAGCGCACCGCCCGCCGCGCCGACCGCGCTGAACGCGGCGATGGCACGCGCCTGTTCGCGCGGCTCGGGGAACAGTGCCACCAGCATGCCGAGCACCACCGCCGAGGTCATCGCCCCGCCGACGCCCTGCACGGCGCGTGCCGCGATCAGCGCGCCCCGGCCGGTCGCGAGGCCGCACGCCACGGACGCCGCGGTGAACACGGCGAGACCCGCGACGAACATCCGCTTGCGGCCCACCAGGTCGCCGAGCCGGCCCGCCAGCAACAGCAGCCCGCCGAAGGGGATCAGGTAGGCGTTGACGACCCAGGCGAGCCCCGGTGCGGAGAAGCCGAGGTCGCTCTGCACGGCCGGCATGGCGACCGTCACGACGTTCCCGTCCAGGACCGTCATCAGTATCCCCGCGCACAGCACGACCAGAGACGCCCGACGGGAGTAGGTGCGCGGCGGTGCCTCCGCCGAAGATTTCGTGACCGTGACCGACATGGGTTCCCGAGCCTCCCCGCTGGACGCACCTCGCTAGGTGCACGACTTGTAACGGGGTACATCATGAGTGACCATGGGGGACGCCGTAAGGAGGCAGTTCGATGTCCCAGAGGAACACCGGTGTTACCTCGCAGGTCGTGAACGCGGCCGCGTGCCCGGTCCGTGAGGTGATCGACAGGGTCGCGGGCAAATGGAGCGTGCAGATCCTGGTGGCCGCCGCGCACGGACCGATCCGCTTCACCGAGCTGGAGCGCAGCATCGAGGGCATCAGCCGCCGCATGCTGACGCTCACCCTGCGCAACCTGGAGCGCGACGGTCTCGTCACCCGCACCGTCCACCCGACGGTTCCGCCGAAGGTCGAGTACCAACTCACTCCTGTGGCGCGGGACTTGCACGAGACCCTGCAGCGCCTCACCGAGTGGGCCGAGCACAACCGTGTCTACATCGCCGAGTCCCGCGCCGCCTACGACGCCGAGCACCGGCCTGGGCCGCTCGACGCGTAGGCGGCCGGTGGACGGCCGGGGCAGCGGTCAGATGCCGAACAGGCTGGGGTCCGAAGCCAGTTCCTCGAAGATCTTCTGCGGTTCGGTGATCAGCCGACGCTCCTGGAGATCCAGCAGGCCGCCCACCGCGGTGATCTCGGCGGCCACCGTGCCGTCCTTCTTGCGGATGGTCTGCTCGATGCGGAACGTCTTGCCCCCGCTCCAGTCGAAGGCACACGTCACCTCGACCTCCTCGCCGGCCAGCAGCTCCCGCTGGTAGCGGATGGTGGTCTCCAGCGCCACCGGTCCCACGCCCCGGGAGATCAGGCCCGCCTGGCTGATCCCGGCCGACTGCAGCATCGACCAGCGGGCGTGCTCGGCGTAGTTGATGTAGACGGCCTGGTTGAGGTGGCCCTGCACGTCGGTCTCGTACCCGCGGACGGTCACCGGGACGGCAAACGGCTCGCTCATTGCGTTCCCCTCTCGCGTTCGCTTTCGCATGCGTTGACCTGCCCGCCGATCTTGGCATGTCCGTCACGTACGGCGGGGCGATGCCGGCAGACAGCGCTCACGCGTGCGGGGTTCGGTGTGCTCGCCGACCTCTCCTGGCTGCTTCGTGCCTACCACGCATGCCAGAGTTCGCCGTGACGGTGGCGGACCGGAGGGATGTCCGCGTCGGCAAGGTCGTGGCCGGCGTGGTGCAGTCCGCGGACCCGCTGGGCTTCGAGCCGACCTTGGAGCCGGGCGCGACGTTCAGCCGTGGCGATCTCGGCGGAGAACGAGCCCTTTCTGCAGTCGAGCACCATCGGCTGCCAGGAGGTGATCCGGCGCAGTGTCTTCGTCGGAGCGGGGCGACGGCCTTCGCGGGCGGCCTGGGCCGATTCGGCGTGTGTGTAGCGCAGGTCGTACAGGGACATGGACTCCGACGCGCCGTCTCGGACGCGGAGTCGCCGGGGAGTCGTGCGGACAGTCCTGGACATCGAGAGCCTCCGTAGGGCCCTCTGGGCTCTCCAGAGGTACCTACGGCGGGTGCGAAGCGGTCGGCACGACCTCAACCCCCTCGTCGGTGAACGAGCTGCCGGCAGCACAGTAGCCGCGCGGAGGAGCAGGGCCGAGCCGCAGCTCAGTCTGCGTCGTCCACGGCAGGGATGCCGAGTCCATCACGTACGGCGGGGCGATGCCAGCAGATAGCGCTCACGCGTGCGGGGTTCGGTGTGCTCGCCGACCTGCCAGCCCGCCCGCTCCAGGGTGGCCGCGCAGGCCCGCAGCGCCTCCGGGTCCGGCTCGTGCACGGCGACCGCCTCCGGCTGCGGCGTCCCGCGCACCCGGTAGCCGGCCGGGTCCGGTCCGGCCGGGCGGTGGCCGGCCGCCTCCAGGGCGAGCGCGGCGGCCCGCACCAGATGGGTGCGCTCCCAGCCGCACGGCCGGTCGGCGGCGCCGTCCGGATTGGTCATCCGGCGCAGCTCCAGCAGCCCCTGCCAGGCGCTTTGCACCTCGCGGACCCGGGCCGGTCCGGCGGGCGGCGGCTCCGCCTCCCCGCCGACCCGCGCCGCGAACACGCCGGTGTCCGCCGAGGCCGGGGCCGCCGTCGCAGCGTCCTCGGCAGGCGCCTCCCGCAGCCGGTGCCCGGCCGGCGTCAGGAAGTGGTCGTGCGGCGGCCGCGGGTGCCGGAACGCGAGCCCCCGCTTCACCAGCGCCGCGAGCTGCGCCTCGGTCCCCCGCAGCCGGCCGGTGACGGGATCGGCGCCCTCGATCACCCGCTGCTGAGCAGCGGTCGGCGGTCGTGTCACGGCGTCCTCCTTCCCGTGCGGCGGCCGCTACGGCCGCGGGCCTCGCTCGGCCTGCTCCGAAGGCTACGACGCGGGACCGACAACGCCCCCGTCAGTGTTGAGGCAGGTGAGGCCAGGCGAGGGGCCGCTACTGGCGATAGCCGCCGAGAAACCGTCCGATGCGGCCGATGGCGGCTTCCAGGGACTCGGCGTGCGGCAGGGTGAGGATGCGGAAGTGGTCCGGGGCCGGCCAGTTGAAGCCGGTGCCCTGCACGACCTGGATCTTCTCGCGCAGCAGGAGGTCCAGGACGAACTTCTCGTCGTCGTGGATCTTGTGGACCTTGGGGTCCAGGCGCGGGAACGCGTACAGCGCGCCCTTCGGCTTCACGCAGGACACGCCCGGGATCTCGTTGAGCTTCTCCCAGGCCACGTCGCGCTGTTCGTGCAGCCGCCCGCCCGGCGCGGTCAGCTCCCGGATGGACTGGCGGCCGCCCAACGCGGCCTGGATGGCGTACTGGGCGGGCGCGTTGGCGCACAGTCGCATGGAGGCCAGCATGGTCAGGCCCTCCAGGTAGTCCTTGGCGTGCTGCTTGGGGCCGGTGACGACCACCCACCCGGAGCGGAAGCCGGCCACCCGGTACGTCTTCGACAGACCGCAGAAGGTGAGGACCACCAGATCGGGGGCGAGCGCGGCGGCCGAGTGGTGCACGGCGTCGTCGTACAGGATCTGGTCGTAGATCTCGTCGGCGAACACCATCAGCCCGTGGCGGCGGGCGAGGTCGAGGATGCCCTCGACGATCTCCTTCGGGTAGACGGCGCCGGTGGGGTTGTTGGGGTTGATGATGACGACGGCCTTGGTGCGGCTGGTGATCTTCGCCGCCATGTCGTCCAGGTCCGGGTACCAGTCGGCCTGCTCGTCGCAGAGGTAGTGCACCGCCTTGCCGCCCGCGAGGGTCGTCACGGCCGTCCAGAGGGGGAAGTCCGGGGCGGGGATGAGGACTTCGTCGCCGTCCTCCAGCAGTGCCTGCACGGCCATCGACACCAGCTCGGAGACGCCGTTGCCGAGGAAGACGTCGTCGACGTCGACCTCCAGGCCGAGGGTCTGGTAGCGCTGGGCGACGGCCCGGCGGGCGGAGAGGACGCCGCGGGAGTCCGTGTAGCCGTGGGCCTGCGGCAGCATCCGGATCATGTCCTGGAGGATCTCCTCCGGGGCCTCGAAGCCGAACAGCGCCGGGTTGCCGGTGTTCAGGCGCAGCACGCTGTGCCCCGCCTCCTCCAGCGCGTTGGCGTGCTCTATCACCGGGCCGCGGATCTCGTAGCAGACCTCGCTGAGCTTGTTCGACTGCCGGAACTCCATGCGCCGCTTCCCCTCTGCTGACTGGTTCTGCTTGGTTTTACCAAGTGGACGCTTGGAAAGTCCAACAACATGTCTAGACTGCGTCGCATGTCACCTCGCCGAAGCTACGACCAGTACTGCTCCGCCGCCCGCGCCCTCGACCTCGTCGGCGACCGCTGGACCCTGCTGATCGTCCGCGAACTCCTGGCCGGACCCCGCCGGTACACGGACCTGCACGCGGACCTGCCGGGCGTGAGCACGGACGTACTCGCCTCGCGACTGAAGGACATGGAGCGCGACGGCCTGACCACGAGGCGCCGGCTGCCCCCGCCCGCCTCCGCCTACGTGTACGAACTCACCGACCGCGGAAGCGAGTTGCTGCCGGTGCTGCAGGCGCTGGGGGAGTGGGGGCAGGCGGAACTGGGCGAGCGGCGGCCCACCGACGCGGTGCGCGCGCACTGGTTCGCGCTGCCGCTGCTGCGGACGCTGGAGGGCGAGGGGATCGTCGAAGTCCGTCTGGAGGAGGGCCAGTTCCACCTGTACGTCGGCGGCGACGAAGGCCCCGCCTACCGTGAGGGACCGGCCCCGGTCGAACCCGACGCCCGGCTGGCCATGGACGTGGACACCTGCACGGCGGTCGGCCGGGCCGACCTGACGCTGACGGAGGCGGTGCGCGCCGGCCGGATACAGGTGACCGGCGACGGCACCCTGGCGAAGGCGCTGCGCGAGGCGTGAGCGGCGGGCTCCGGCGTGCTGCGGGACCGGCGGCTCCGGCGCGCGCCGCTGCCGCTGCCGCCGGGAGCCGTCCGCCGCGAGGGTGAGGGGACGGAAGGGCGGCGCTTTTCCGGTGACGCCACCCGGCCGCCGCGCGCCGGAGGTCTCGGCCGCGGCAAGGCCCGGGTGCGGTGGGGGAGGGCGGGGGTCATGCGGTCCCGGCTGCGCGGAGTCCGGCCCCGGCGGCGCGCGAGGTGTGCCGCGCGGGGAGCCGCCGGCGCGGCGGGAGCGGCCGACTTTGCCCTGACGACGTCCTCGGCCGGCGAGCCGTGGCCGCGAAGGCGACCCGCCCGTGGCCCCGCCCCTGGCGGGAGAAGAGCGAAGGCCCGCCGGGCAGGCGGGCCTTCGGGGTTCGGGACTTCGCGGAGACGGTCAGGCGCCCGGGGGCACCTGTGACGGGCGGCCCGAGCCGCGGGTGAGGGCGTAGCCGCCGATTCCGGCGAGCGCGGCCAGGATGCCGCCGATCCCGGTCCACACCCAGCGGTCGGACCACCAGCCGGACGCCCAGCCGTCCTCCGGCTCGATGGCGGAGAGCACCGCGGACGACTTCGTGTCCTCGTCGTCCTGGGCGGACGTGACGGCGATCCCCGGCACCAGCGGCTTGCCCAGCGAGCCGTCCACGGCCGCCGCACCGCCGATGTCCTTGGAGTCGGCCCGGACCGAGGTGGTCACCGGCAGGCCCAGGTCGGCCGTCGCGAGCTTCACCGCCGTCAGCCGGACGTAGTACGTACCCGGCAGCGGGTCGTTCGCCCACGGCTCGGACCAGGCGCGCACGGTCCGCAGTGTGCAGGCCAGTTCGACGGAGGACGCGCCCTGGGCGGCGGTGCGCGTCTGGGCGCCGTACTGGCAGGCCTGGCGGCGGCGCAGGCCGTCGTAGACGTCGATCTGCCAGGTCTGGTCCGCGTGCGAATCGGGCAGCTTCACCGTCGCCTCGACGGTGGGGCGCTGGCCCTCGTCGGCCGGGAACGACCAGTACAGGTAGTCGCCGGTGGAACCGCTCGCCGTGGCCTCCTGGCCCTGGTCGATCTCGGCCGCCGTGCGGAAGGAGGTGCCGGCCGAGGTGGGCGCGTCACCGTCCGCCGAAGACGACGGCGACGGCGAGGAGTCGGCGGCCGCGGGCGCGGCGGCCAGGCCCAGCGTCAGCAGGGCCGCGCTCAGCACACGTGTGATCCGCATCAGTTGGTCCTCCAGACCGCGACCCGCCAGCGCGACAGCCAGCCCCACAGCACGCCGGCCAGGAAGCCGGTCAGGATCAGCACACCGAGCAGCCACCAGCCCCGCCCGAGGCCGAACGCGGCCACGTCACGGGAGGTGCCCGGCCCGTCCACCACGTCCACGGTCAGCTCCAGCGGCATGCCGGGCGTGGCCTTCACCCCGGAGGCCGCCGAGAAGCTGTTGGTGACCTGGAGGCAGACGGTCTCCGCCGCGGCCTCGTCGTCGTCGCTCTCCGCCTTCGGGTAGCGCAGCCCCGTCGAGATCACGTCCGTACGGCCGTCGCCCGCGGCCTCCCCGCGCACGATCTCGCGCCCGTGCACGGTGACCGCCCGCAGCAGCACCCCGTAGTCGGGGTTGACGGCGCGGTCGGCGGCCACGCTCACCGAGGCGCGCAGCTCCTTGCCCGGCTCGACGTCCACCTTGTACCAGCGCTGCTGCCCGAACTCCTCGCGGTCGGTGTACAGGCCCGACTTCAGCGCCGGCGCCTGCGTGCAGGCGTCCGCACCCTCGGTGGCGACCGGGGTGACCACCGGATCGGCCGCCCGGTCCACCAACTGGTTGACCTTGTCGGTGAGTTCGTCGGTGTGCTCGACCGAGGTGTACGTGCCGCCGGTCGCCTCCGCGATGCAGCTCAACTGCTTGCGCAGCTTGGTGTTCGGGACCAGGCCGAGGGTGTCGATGGTCAGCCCGATGCCCTTGGCGGCTATCTCGCGGGCCACCTCGCACGGGTCCAGCGGGGCGCAGGTGTCCTCGCCGTCGCTGATCAGCACGATCCGCTTCGAACCGACGTCGGTGCCCAGGTCGTCGGCCGCCTTGAGCAGGGCGGGACCGATCGGCGTCCAGCCGGTGGGCGAGAGCGTCGCCACCGCCGTCTTCGCCTCGGTGCGGTCCAGCGGGCCGACCGGGTAGAGCTGCGCGGTGTCCTTGCAGCCCGTCTTCTGGTCGTTGCCCGCGTAGTTGGCGCCGAGCGTGCGGATGCCGAGCTGAACCTCCTCGGGCGTCGCGTCCAGCACCTCGTTGAACGCCTGCTTCGCGGCGGCCATCCGGGTGCCGCCGTCGATGTCCCGGGTCCGCATGGAACCGCTGACGTCGAGGACGAGGTCGACCTTCGGGGCGTTCTCGCCCGTGGGTTCGCCGGCGGCCGCCGCGGCCGGGAAGGCCAACCCGGCCGTGAGGGCGGCCAGCAGGGCGCAGACCCCTGCCGCCAGCCGTTGTGTTCTGATCATCGGCGGATCCTATTGATCCAGGGTGTCCGGCTCCAAAACGGGACCCTGCCGAAGGGGGTTGGGCAGCGCGGTCCACTGGTCACCGTCGGCCGACGGCGACAGCCGCATCAGCGTCAGGGCCTTCGCCGGCAGCGGCTCGTCGCGCAGCGCGGCCAGGTCGGGGGTGCGCGGCAGGTCCCCCACGACCGCCTGGAGCGCCCCGTGCAGGGCGGCCGCCGAGCCCGCCGTGCTCGCCAGCGCGCCCGCCACCAGCGAGCCGAACAGCTTGCGCCGCAGGGCCGTTTCGTCGTCGGTGACGTTCCGACCGGTCAGCTCCGGGAGCGGGATGCCGTGCCGGGCGAGCCGGGCCGGGCCGACGCGGATGTCGGCGAGGTCGCGGTAGACCAGCCGCAGCGGGGCGCCGGTGGCGGACAGCACGACCAGCAGGTTCTGGCCGTGCGCCTCCAGGGCGACGCCGAGGTCCAGCAGACGCAGCCCCACCGTGAGCGCGAGGCGCGCGAAGGCGGCGAGCCAGGCGGGGGAGTCCGTCAGCCCGGTGTCCGGCAGCGCGGCAACCGGCACCACCCGCTCACCGCTGCCCGCCGCGTACAGGTCCGGCGACTCCCGCAGCACCGCCGCGAGATCGGGCGAACCGGCCGCCGCGCCCAGTGTGCGGGTGACGTGCAGCAGGCCGTCGGTGCGCGCCGCCAGCGCCTCCGCGAACGCCGACAGGGTCGCCGACAGGGCGACCGAGCGGACGGAGATGTCCCGCACCGACGACGTGAGCCGGGCGCTCAGCGCGGTCTTGACGTGACGGCCGCCGGGCACCGCGAGGGTGCGCAGGGACATCAGCGGATGCCCGGCGGCCCACGCCTCGCCCGTCCGCCGCAACACATGCTCCGCCTGCCACGGGTGGACCGGCAGCAACAGCGCTGACCCGTCGCGGAGTTCGGCGGGCCACGCCCCGGTCACCAGGCACTCGTCCACCGGTGCCGGCAGCACCCCGAGCGTCACCAGCGGCCGGTGCTCGGGCCCGTAGGCCAACTGCTCGGCCACCGAGAAACCCGGCCTGGCACGGCAGTTGGGGTGGTAGGGATGCCCGTCCACCACCCGCTGCTCCCACTCCCAGCCCGTGACCGGCCACCCCTCCGGGCGGGGTTCACGGTCAGCGTGCGGTGGGGCGTCCGCCGACGACCGGGCGTCCGCCCGCGACAGCGCCGATGAGGCCACGCTGTGCGCCAGCTCGGCCGCGAAGCCGTCGCCGTGCTCCACCGCGAGCGCGGCCATCAGCAGGGCCGGATGCGCGTACGGCGTGCCGTCGAGGCGGACCTCGGTGACGTACCCGGCGGTGGCGTACGGGTCGGCGGCCGGCCCGTGCAGTCTGCGGCCGTCCCGGAGGCGCAGGGTCAGGCCCTCGCCGTCCGGCGCGCGGCCGGTGATCCACGGCAGCGGCTCGTGGCACAGCGCCCGCCACAGCCGGGTCAGCACGGCCGCCCGGGCGCCCGGCAGCTCGGCCTCGTAGCGCGGCAGCAGGCCGGGGCGCACGGCCGCGAGCTCGCCGGCGACCCGGGCCTCGACGGGGTGGGGACGGTGCACGGGCGGGCTCCTCGGGTACCTGTAGGGCGTCACGGTCCAGGGCTGACGCATACATACTGATCGTCCCGGCCCGGAACGGACCTCCAGGGAACGAATGGAACGCGTGGACCTCATGCCCCCGTCCGGCGGTGACGACGTCATGGAACGCGCCGACGCGTACGCGGCGGCACCGCTCCTCAACTGCCTGCTGCGCGAGGTGGCGCACCCCCTCCCGGAACCCGGCGTGTACCGGCTGCCCGGAGTGGACCGGCTGCTGCGCGTCCGCGGCACCCGGCGGCCCACCGAGCCCGAGCTGTACGCGGGAGGCCGCTGGCACCGCATCGGCCACGCCGAACTGGTCAAGCTCGTCGCGGAGGAACTGCGCCGGCACACCGGCCGGTCCAACCACGAACTGCCCGCCGAGATGATCGACAGCCGGGACGCGGTGGCCGCGCTGCTCGCCGCGCGCGCCCGGGCGACGTCGCCCGCGGACCCCTACCTGCGCTCCGAGCAGTCCCTCATCACCGGCCACCCCCACCACCCCGCCCCCAAGGCGCGCGGCGGCGGCCCGACCGGCGCCTGGCTCCCGTACGCCCCCGAGGCGCACGCCCGCTTCCCGCTGGTGCTGCTCGGGGTGCGCGCGGACACGGTCGTCGAGGAGGGCGACACCTCCGCGCTCGACGCCCTCGGCGACGCCCCGCCCGGCTACCGGCTGCTGCCCGCCCACCCCTGGCAGCTCGGCCTGGTGGACCTGGCCGACGCCTTCGCCGACGGCCGCCTGGTCCGGCTCGGCACGACCTCCTTCGACGCCTGGCCCACGGCCGCGATCCGCACTCTGTACGCCCCCGAAGCCGACCTCTTCCTGAAGTTCAGCCTCGACGTGCGCATCACCAACGACATCCGGCGGCTGTGGCGCCACGACCTGGTCAGGCTGCGCGGCACGGACAGCGCGGTGACGGCCGCCTTCGCGGCGCTCCCGGGACCGGCCGCCTGGATCGGCGACCGCGGCTACCGCACCGCCCGCTTCGCCTACGAGGAACTGGCCGTCCTGGTCCGCGACGGGCTGCGCGGCCACCTCCTGCCGGGCGCCACCCCGCTGCTCGCCGCCGGTCTCGTGGAGGGCTTCGCGGGCAGCCCGCTGCCGCACGCGGCCGACCCGGCCGCCTGGTGGGAGGCGTACCTGGCCGCCGTCGTCCCCCCGGCCCTGGCCGCCTTCGCCGACCACGGCGTCGTCCTGGAGGCGCACCTGCAGAACACGCTGGTCGCCGTCGACGCCTCCGGTACGCCGGTGCAGGCCCTGTTCCGGGACGCCGAGGGCGTGAAACTGCTGCCCGGGACGGACCGGGCGGCCGGCTGGGAACGGCTGGTGTACTGCCTGGTCGTCAACCACCTCACCGAGGTCGCCGCCGCCCTCGTGGAACACCACCCCGGCCTCGACCCCTGGCCCGCCGCCCGCCGCGCGCTCACCCGCCCCGGGCTCCCCGAGTCGGCCGCCCTGCTCACCTCGCCCACCCTTCCCGGCAAGACCAACCTGCTGCTGCGCTGGACCGGCGCGGACGGCGCCGATGCGCGCTACCTGCCGCTGCCCAACCCGCTGGCCGACGGCCGGCGGGTTCCGGAACGGATCTCCTCCTGACCCGCTGACGCCGCGAGCACGCGGCCGACAGGGCCGAAGGGCCCGAAGCCGCGGGCCGAGGGGCCTCGGCTGTCTCCATGTCGATAAGTTAGCCTTCCCTTACCGAGGCCCCTCATGAGGCGGGTCTCATGGGGCACGGGCTGCTGGAGAGGCGCATGACTGGTATCGGCGGGGTCCGCGAGGAGACAGACGGCCGGGAGGCCGCCGACGACGTGACGTCGCGCCCGCTGGCGGACCTGCCGCCCGGTGCCCGCGCGGTGGTGGCCGACGTCGGCGGCGCCGAGCCGCCGCACGTGATCCGCCGGCTGCACGACCTGGGGTTCGTCCCGGGCACCGAGGTGGAGGTGGTGCGGCGGGCGCCGTTGCGCGATCCGGTCGTCTACCGCGTCCGGGACTACGAGGTGTGCCTGCGCCGGGCGCAGGCGGGCTGCGTGCGGGTGCGCGTCGCCGAGGAAGCGCGGTGAGCGCCGGCTGCCACGACGCCGAGGGCGGGGGGACCACCCTCACCGAGGCGCCGCACATCGCCCTGGTCGGCGCCCCCAACTCCGGCAAGACCAGCGTCTTCAACGGCCTGACCGGGCTGCGCGCCAAGACCGGCAACTACCCCGGCGTGACCGTCTCCCGCTTCGTCGGCACCTGCCGGGCGGGCGGGCAGCGCTTCGTCGTCGAGGACCTGCCCGGCACCTACGGCCTGGAGCCGGTCAGCCCGGACGAGAAGATCGCCGTCGACGTGCTGGACGGCCGGATCGACGGCGTGGACCGTCCGGACGCGCTGCTGGCCGTCGTGGACGCCACCACCCTGCGGCGCTCGCTGGGGTTCCTCGCCCAGCTGCTGGCCCGCGGGCTGCCCACCTGCGTGGTGGTGACGTTCACCGACGAGCTGGCCCGCCGCCAGGGCCGGCTGGACGTCGAGGCGCTCCAGCAGGCGCTGGGCGTGCCGGTGCTGCCGGTGGTCGGCCACCGCGGACACGGCATCGCGCGGCTGCGCGAGCAGATCGCCGAATGGCGCTCCTGGACCGTCCCCGCGGTGGCGCCGCCCACCGAGCCGGACGAGCGGGACGCCTGGGGCCGGTCGGTGCTGGCCTTCGCCGGCTACCGGCCGCCGGAACGGCACCGGGTCACCCAGCGGGTCGACGCGGTCCTGCTGCACCCGGTGTGGGGCACGGCGGTGTTCTTCGCGGTGATGGCGGCGTTCTTCCAGACCGTCTTCACGGTGGCCGCCCCGCTGCAGGGCGCGGTCGAGTCGCTGTTCTCCTGGCTGGGCGGCCTGGTGTCCGACCACGTCGGCAACCGGTGGCTGGCCGGGCTGCTGGGCGACGCGCTGATCGGCGGCGTCGGCAGCGTCCTCGTCTTCGTCCCGCAGATCGCCCTGCTGTTCCTGCTGCTGGCCCTGCTGGAGGGGGTGGGCTACCTGGCGCGGGCGGCGTTCCTGATGGACCGGGTGATGGCCCGCTTCGGCCTGGAGGGCCGGGCCTTCGTGGCGCTGCTGTCGTCGTTCGCCTGCGCCATCCCCGGCATCATGGCCACCCGCACGCTGCCCTCCGCCAAGGACCGCCTGGCCACCATGATGGCCGCCCCGCTGATGACCTGCTCCGCGCGGCTGCCGGTCTACGTGCTGCTCATCGGCCTGCTGGTGGACCCGTCCGACCGGGTCGGCCCGTTCGGGGCGCAGGGCCTGGTCATGTTCGGCCTGTACCTGCTGGGCGCCGTCTCCGCGCTGCTGGCCGCCTGGGCGTTCAAGAAGCTCGGCGACCGCGACGGCGAGGCGATCCCCTTCTTCATGGAGATGCCGCCCTACCGGCTGCCCGCCCCGCGCGCGGTCCTGGTGGCGATGTGGTCCTCGGCGCGGTCGTTCCTGCGCAAGTGCTCGACCGTCATCGCCGCCACCAGCATCGTGCTGTGGCTGCTGCTCAACCTGCCGGTGCACTCGACGGCCCAGATGCGGGCCGACGGCGTCGACACCGCCGACCGGACGGCCGTGTCCGCCTACACCGTCGATCACAGCTACGCGGCCGGCCTGGGCCGCCTGGCCGCCCCCGTCTTCGACCCGCTCGGCTTCGACTGGCGCGTCAACGTCGGCGTGCTGTCGGCGCAGGCCGCGCGGGAGACGTTCGTCGCCACCATCGGCCAGGTCGCCGCCGCCGAGAACCCCGAGCACCCGACGCAAGCGCTGCGGGACATGACCTACTCCGACGGGCCGCACGCCGGGGAGCGGGTGTTCGTGCCCGCCACCATCGCCGCGCTGCTGGTCTGGTTCGTCTACGCGCTGCAGTGCATGGCCACCGTGGCGGTGCTGCGCCGGGAGACCGGCACCTGGCGATGGCCCGCGATCGCCTTCACCTACCTCACCACGCTGGCCTGGCTCATGGCCTACCTGGCCCGCACCCTCACCCTCCTGCTGAGCGGGTGAGGCACGGCCGTGATCCCCATGCACCCCCAGCCGGTCCCCGGCGAGCCCGGCCGGCTGCGCTGGATCGTCCCCGCCGACGCCCTGCCGTGCGCCGGCCCGATGGCCGCCGTCCCCGCTCCGCTGGCGGCGCTGCTCGCCGACGGCACCCTGAGCCGGATCACCGTCGAGCCGTCCGCCGTCGTCACCGACCTGACGGAGGGCCGCTCCTGGTCCCAGGAGGGCGCCCGGGTGCGCACCGCGCTGCACGCCGCCCTCGACGACCCCGCCGGATGGACCCCGGCCGCCGCCGACGACGGCTCGTACGCCGACACGGCGGCCTACGCGGCGGCGCGCGACGTGCTCGCCGGGCCGGTGGGCGACTTCGCCCGCTCCCACGGCGGCACCATCGACCTCGTCGACGTCCGCGACGGCGTGGTGACCGTCCGCCTCGGCGGCGCCTGCCACGGCTGCCCCGCCGCCTGGTTCACCCTGCACAACCGTCTGGAACGCGAACTGCTCCGCCGCCTGCCCGGCCCGCTGGAGATCCGCAGCGTGTCGACGCCGGGGTTCCCCGGCACCGGCCGGACGGCGCTGAACCCTCCGCGACGGCGGCGGCACCTCCCGGAGGCGGCGCCCCGACCACCGCAGCCGCCGGACGGCCGGGGCGAGCCGGACGGCCGTGCGGAGGCAGCAGGGCGTCCGGAGCCGGAAGGCCGTGCGGAGCCGGACGGTGCCGGGACCGGCGTGCGGCACTGACCGGCACGTAGGGTGAGAACCCGGCAGCCCCCGACTCCCCGGAGACCGCACCCATGCAGAAGCTCTCCCTCGACGCCGAGGCCCGCGAACACCTCGAACGTGCCGCGGCGGCCCCCGCCGGACGCAGCGCCGCGACCGTGTACGGCGGTCACGAGCACACGCTGCGCCAGACCCTGCTCGCCCTGACCGCCGGCACCGTGCTGGCCGAACACGACAGCCCCGGCGAGGCGACCCTGCAGGTGCTGCGCGGACGGGTACGACTCGTCAGCGGCGACACCTCCTGGGACGGACGCGCCGGCGACCTGATCGTCATCCCCCAGACCCGCCACAGCCTCGAGGCGCTGGAGGACGCGGCCGTCCTGCTGACCGTCGCCAAGACCGCCTGACCCGCGAGCCGCCCGGCACGGGTACGTCCGTGCCGGGCGCCGACGCGGTCTGGCGGTGTGAGCACGCCCGGGTCGGTGACGGTGTCACTCGGCTCGCGTCTCACGCGCCCCGTCGACGAGCCGGGCGACCCCCAGCGGATTGCCGGCACGCAGCTCCTGGGGGAGGAGTGCGTCGGGGAACGACTGGTAGCAGACCGGCCGGAGCCAGCGTTCGACGGCCAGGGTGCCGACACTCGTCGTTCCGGGTGCGGACGTCGCCGGCCACGGGCCACCGTGCACCATGGCGTGGGACACCTCGACGCCGGTGGGCCAGCCGCCCCACACGACGCGCCCGGCGCGGTCCTCCAGGACCGGCAGGAGGCGTTCGGCCGTCGCCAGGTCGGCGTCGGTCCCGTGCACGGTGGCTGTCAGCTGCCCTTCCATGCGCTCCATCAGCGTGACGAGTTCGTCGGCTCCCGACCACCGCACGATGAGCCCCGCGGCGCCGAAGACCTCACCGGTGAGGTCCTCGTGGGCCGCGTAGGTCGCCGCGTCGCACTCGAGGACGAGCGGACCGGGGGCGTACGGGCTTTCCCCGGGCGCCCCTTGGGCCACCACGCGGACACCGTCGACGGCGGCCCACTGCCGGACTCCCCGGGCGAAGCCGTCCGCGATGCCGGGGGTGAGCATGACCTGGCCGGTGGTGCCGGCCACGGAATCCGCCACGGCCTCGCGGAAGGCGTCGCCGGCGTCGCCCGCCGGCAGCAGGAGCAGGCCGGGGTTGGTGCAGAACTGTCCCGAGCCGTTGGTCAGCGACGTCACGTACGCGTCGGCGAGCGGTTCCGGATCGGCCAGCGCGCCGTCGAGGACGATCACGGGGTTGACCGACGACATCTCGGCGTAGACCGGGACGGGCACCGGGCGGGCGTTGGCGGCGGCGAGGAGCGCGAGGCCGCCGCTGCGGGAACCGGTGAATCCGACGGCCGCGATCCGTGGGTCGCGCACCAGCGCCTGGCCGACTTCGACGCCGCGGCCGACCAGCAGCGAGAAGACGCCGGCGGGCATCCCGGTGCGCCGGGCGGCGGCGGTGACGGCGCGTGCGACGAGTTCACAGGTGCCGGGGTGAGCCGGATGCGCCTTGGCGACGACCGGGCAGCCCGCGGCGAGGGCGGAGGCGGTGTCCCCGCCGGCGACGGAGAAGGCCAGCGGGAAGTTGCCGGCCCCGAAAACGGCAACGGGTCCCACGGGTATCTTGCGCAGCCGCAGGTCCGGTCGCGGCAGCGGCCGGCGCTCGGGAAGCGCGGAGTCGACCCGGACCCCGAGCGCGTCCCCGCCGCGGACCAGGTCGGCGAACATGCGCAACTGCGCGCAGGTGCGGGCTCGTTCGCCGGTCAGGCGGGCCGGCGGCAGTCCGGACTCGAGCGCCGCGAGCGTCAGGAGGCCGTCGCCGAGGGCCTCGATCTCCTCCGCGCAGGCGTCGAGGAAGGCGGCCCGCCGGTGCGCGGGCACGGCGCGGTACTCACGCGCGGCCGAGGCGGCCTGCCGCGCTGCCCGCGCGACCTGGTCCGGTGCGGCGTCCCGCAGTTCGGGGCCCGACGGTTCGCCGGTGGCGGCCACCACGGCCCGCCACGCTTCCCCCGTGCCAGGGACGTCTTGGCCGGCGACGATCGAGTTTCCGGTCGGGTTCACAGTGCTCCATCCCTTCGTCCGTCCAGGACGAACGTCTCGACAAAGTCACGCTGACGTTGTCGTTGTCTTCGGGGCGATCGGATGTATAGCCTAAGCAATAGCATGTGACATTGCACAGACATGTCGAGGAGGGCGGGCCGGTGAGCCTCAAGGTCGTTGTGGTGGGCGCGGGTGTCATCGGCGCCGCGTGTGCCTTCCACGCCGCCTCGGCGGGGATGGACGTCACGGTCGTGGACCGCGGGCCCGTCGGCGCCGGGACGACGAGCCGGGGAGAGGGCAACGTCCTTCTCTCCGACAAGAAACCCGGCCCCGAACTCGATCTGGCCCGCCTGAGCCGCACGCTGTGGGACGAGACCGGCGAGGAGCTCGGACGGGACTCCTTCGAGCTGGAACCCAAGGGCGGCCTGGTCGTCGCGAGCTCGGCCGAGGGCCTCGCGGCGCTGCGCGCGTTCGCCGCACGGCAGGCGGAAGCCGGCGTCCGCGTCGAACCGGTCGAGCACGTGCACGACCTGGAACCCCACCTCGCGCCGGGGATTCCCGGCGGCGTCCACTACCCCCAGGACGCCCAGGTGCAGCCCGTTCTCGCGGCCGCCGCACTACTGCGCGCCGCCATGGCACGCGGCGCCCGCTTCCGGACGGGTGAGGTCGTGGCGGCGACGACCGACCGCGACGGCCGGATCAACGGTGTCCGGACGGCGGCCGGTGACACCGTTTCCGCCGATGCCGTCGTCAACGCCGCCGGGACCTGGGGCGGTGAGCTCGGCCGCCGGCTCGGCGCGCCCCTGGAGGTGCTGCCCCGCCGGGGCTTCGTCCTGGTGACCGAACCGCTGCCGCCCATGGTCCGGCACAAGGTCTACTCCGCCGACTACGTCGCCAACGTCGCCTCGTCCGACGCGGGACTGGAGACCTCCGGTGTCGTCGAGGGCACGCCGGGCGGCACGATCCTGATCGGCGCCAGCCGCGAACGCGTCGGCTTCGACATGACCATGAACGCCGCTGTGGTCACCAGACTCGCCGCGCAGGCATGCCGGTTGTTCCCCTTCCTGAGGAAGGTCCACCTGATCCGCGCCTACCGCGGATTCCGGCCGTACTGTCCGGACCACCTGCCGGTCATCGGCCCCGACCCCCGGGTCCCGGGGATCATCCACGCGTGTGGCCACGAGGGCGCGGGGATCGGTCTCGCTCCCGCGACCGGCGCGCTCGTGACCGCCCACCTGCTCGGCCGCCCCTGGCGCGGCGCCGACCCGGCGGCACACACCGATTTCCTGCCCGACCGCTTCTTCGCCTCCCGAGGTGCGCCCCGATGAACGAATTCATCATGGATGGAAGACCACTGCCGTTCGTCGACGGCCAGACCGTCGCCGCGGCCCTGGTGGCCGCGGACCGGGTCGCCTGGCGCACCACCCGCGTCCGGCGGCGCCCGCGCGGCGTCTTCTGCGGGATCGGTGTCTGCTTCGACTGCCTGGTGACGATCGACGGAGCGGGCGGGCAACGCGCCTGCCTGGTCCTGGCACGTGCGGGCATGACCGTCACGACAGGGGAGAGCGACGATGAGTGAGACGGGCGACCTGATCATCGTGGGCGCGGGCCCGGCCGGCATGGCGGCGGCGGCCACGGCTGTGGCCGGTGGACTGCGCGTCGTGCTCGTCGACTCCGGCACCGCCGTCGGCGGGCAGTTCTGGCGGCATCCGCCCGAGAACGCGCGAGCGGCGATCGCGACCGAGGACCTCCACCACGGGCTGCGCGAGTACCGCGCTCTGGAGCGTGAGCTGTCGGCGGCCCGGGCAGCGGGACGGCTCGACCTGCGCCTGGCGCACCATGTGTGGTCCGCCGTCCGCGAGGAAGACGGGTTCGCGGTCCACGCCGTCGACCGGCGCGAGCCCCCGCAGGAGACCGCCGTGACCCTCCGCGCGCCCAGGCTCCTGGTGGCGACGGGCGCCTACGACCGGCAACTGCCCTTCCCCGGGTGGGACTTGCCGGGCGTGCTCACCGTCGGCGGGCTCCAGGCACTGCTCAAGGGCGGCGGAGTCGCGGCCGGCAGCCGCGTCGTGCTGGGCGGCACCGGCCCGTTCCTGCTCCCGGTGGCCGCGGGTCTCGCGGCACGCGGGGTCGAGGTGGTCACCGTCTGCGAGGCGGCCGGCCCGCTGGCCTGGCTCCGGCACCCGGGCGCCCTGCTGCGCAACCCGGGCAAGTGGGCGGAAGGAGCCGGGTACGCCGCCACGCTCGCGCGCCACCGTGTCCGCGTCCGTCCGCGTACGGCGATCATCGCCGCGGACGGCGGCGACCGGGTGTCGTCGGTCCGGATCGCCTCCCTCGCCCCCGACGGCAGCCCGCGACCGGGCACGGAACGACGGATCGAGGCCGACGCCATCGGCGTCGGCTGGGGTTTCACACCGCAACTCGACCTGCTGATCCCCCTGGGCTGCGAGCTCGCGGACCAGGAGGACGGCAACACGGCCGTCGCCGTCGACGACGGGCAGCGCACCACCGTCGCCGGACTCTACGCGGCGGGCGAGGCGTGCGGGGTGGGCGGCGCACCGCTCGCGGTGGCCGAGGGGCGCCTGGCCGCCGCATCCGTCCTCACCGACTCCTCGGCCGGCCCCGTACCGGGCAGCCGGACGCTCAAGGCGCTGCGTGCCACGGTGGCCCGACAGCGCGCCTTCGCCCGGGCGCTGGCCCTCGCCCATCCGATCCCGCCGGGATGGTCCTCGTGGCTGACCGACGAGACCGTCGTGTGCCGGTGCGAAGAGGTGACCGCGGGAACGGTCCGCGCCGCCTGCGCCGACGGCGGGGCACGTGACCACCGGCAGGTCAAGCAGTTGACCCGGGCCGGCATGGGCTGGTGCCAGGGGCGGATGTGCGGACCGGCGGTGCACTGCCTGGCCGCAGGGGACCAGCGGGCCTACACGCCCGCGGAACGACTGGTCGCGACGCCGGTAACTCTCGGTGCCCTCGCCGACCTCGATGAACACCAGCAAGAAACCGACAAGGAGTACAGATGACCGACAACCGCAAGCCCTGGCACGGCGTCATCGTGGCGACCAGCCTCCCCTTCCACGACGACCTCACCGTCGACTTCGGCGCCTACGGGGAAAGCGTCGCCTGGCTGGCCGAGCAGGGCCTGCACGGTGTCGCGCCGAGCGGGTCGCTGGGCGAGTACCAGACCCTCACCTGGGAGGAGCGCGACCGGGTCGTGGAGACGGCCGTGGCCAACGCGCCCGAGGGGTTCACCGTGATGCCGGGCGTCGGCGCCTACGGCGGCAGTGAGGCCAAGCGGCACGCCCAGTTCGCCAAGGACGCCGGCTGCCAGGCCGTCATGTGCCTGCCGCCCAACGCCTACCGCGCCGACGACCGCGCGGTCCTGGAGCACTACGAAATGGTGGCGTCGGTCGGCCTTCCCGTCACCGCGTACAACAACCCGATCGACACCAAGGTCGACCTGCGCCCGGAACTGCTGGCCAAGCTGCACGCCGAGGGCTTCATCGTCGGAGTCAAGGAGTTCTCCGGCGATGTCCGGCGCTGCTACGAGATCGCCGAGCTCGCCCCCGGCCTCGACCTCATGATCGGCACCGACGACACCGTGCTGGAAGTCGGCATCGCCGGCGCCAAGGGCTGGGTCGCCGGCTATCCGCAGGTCTTCCCCCGGGCCTGCCTCGCGCTGTACGAGGCCTCGGTCGCGGGTGACCTCGCCACCGCCCTGCCCCTGTACCGCCAACTGCACCCGGTGCTGCGGTGGGACAGCAAGACGGAGTTCGTCCAGGCCATCAAGCTCGGCCAGGACATGATCGGCCGCCGCGGTGGCCACTGCCGCCCGCCCCGGCAGCCGCTCGGCCCGGAGACGGAGGCGATCGTGCGCGCCGCGACCCAGACCCTCATCGACGCCGGAGTCAACTGAACGATGCGCTCGACCGTCTGCTACCACGCCGTCGACTCGCACACCGAGGGAATGCCGACCCGTGTGATCACGGGCGGTGTCGGCGTCCTCCCCGGGGCGACCATGTTCGAACGACGGCAGCGGTTCGTCGCGGAACGCGACCACCTGCGCACCCTGCTCATGTGCGAGCCGCGCGGGCACGCGTCGATGTCCGGGGCGATCCTGCAGCCGCCGACCCGGCCGGACGCCGACTTCGGTGTGCTCTACATCGAGGTCTCCGGCTGCCTGCCGATGTGCGGGCACGGCACCATCGGTGTGGCGACCGTCCTCGTCGAGACGGGCATGGTCGAGGTCACCGAGCCGTACACCCTGGTCCGGCTCGACACCCCGGCCGGCCTGGTCACCGCCCGGGTGCGGGTCCGCGACGGCCACGCCGAGTCGGTGACCCTGGAAAACGTCGCGTCGTACTGCCACGCGCTGGATCAGGTCGTCGACGTTCCGGGATACGGACCGGTGCGCTACGACATCGCCTACGGCGGCAACTTCTACGCCTTCGTCCGGCTCGACGAACTCGGCATCCCCTTCGACCGGGCGGAGAAGCAGCGGCTGCTCGACGCCGGGCTGGCCGTCATGGACGCGATCAACACACAGAACCCGGTGTCACACCCGGAGAACCCCGAGATCGACGTATGCCATCACGTCTATCTCGAGGCGCCCGGCTCGACCGCCGAACACTCCCGGCACGCCATGGCGATTCATCCGGGCTGGTTCGACCGGTCGCCGTGCGGCACGGGCACCAGCGCCCGGATGGCGCAGTTGCACGCAAGGGGTCAGTTGCCGGTCGGCCGGGACTTCGTCAACGAGTCGTTCATCGGCTCCCGGTTCACCGGGCGCATCCTCGGCGAGACCACGGTCGGGGACCGGCCGGGCATCCTGCCGTCCGTCACCGGACGCGCCTGGATCACCGGAACCGCGCAGTACCTGCTGGATCCGTCCGACCCCTACCCGGCCGGCTTCACGATCTGACCGGCTCGGTCGCCGTCCGCACGTCATCTGCGAGACAGGCGGAGTTGGCCAAAAAGTCACGTGTCCATCACGAGGGTGCACAGGGCTCCCGTGATGCGGCACGAACGGCTAGATTGTGCAATGTCACACACCACATCGTGTGTCGGTGAAACCTGAAGAAGAACCGTGGGCGGGGTCGCGTGTCCCACCACGAGTGCCGGCGAAACTCGGCCCACGTCGGCGCCCTGCTGTGCAATGTCACACATTACACAGCAGGGTGCAGCAGTACTCGGCGGAGGTGAACGCCCACCGCAAGCGCGGGCAGGGAACCTCCGTCCCCGACGCCAACAACAGCCCCTCTGTGCAATGTCACACATCATCTTGTCGTGTGTGGCACCGCGCAGCCGGGAGCGACTTTCGGTCACCGAACGGTCCCTCTGCACACGGACCGTGCGAGATGGAGTAAGGCATGACATTCATCCGTCGCGGCACCATGACGGCCGCCGCCATGGCACTCGGGCTCACCCTGACTGCATGCGGTGATCTCACCGGCGAAAGTTCCGGAAAGGACAGTTCCGGCCCCATCAAGCTCGGCATGCTCACGCCGCTGACCGGCAGTTCCGCCGCCATCGGCCCCTACATGAAGGACGGCGCCCAGCTCGCCGTCGACGAGATCAACGCCAAGGGCGGGATCGACGGCCGCAAACTCTCCCTCACCGTCGAGGACGAGGCCTGCGACCCGAAGACGGCCGCCGCCGGCGCCGCCAAGCTGGTCAGCGCCGGCATCGACATCTCCGTCGGCGGCTACTGCTCCTCGGCGACCCTGCCGACGCTGAGCATCTTCGACAAGGCGAACATCCCGATGCTCATCCCGGCGGCCAACTCCACGGACCTGCTGGCGCCGGAGCAGCGGAACGTCTTCATGATCAACGGCACGGGCATCCAGCAGGCCGAGGCGGCGTCGAAGTTCATCAAGAAGCAGGGCAGCAAGGGCGTCGCGCTGCTCGACGACAACACCTCGTACTCGACCGACATCGCCAACCGCACCGGGGACGAACTGGGCCTGCTCGGCGTCAAGATCGCCGACCACCAGTCGGTCACCGCGGGAGAGTCGGACTACTCCGGGGCCGTCAACGCCGTGCTGGACTCGAAGGCGGACTTCGTTTA
This sequence comes from Streptomyces sp. NPDC031340, assembly GCF_055569945.1. Taxonomy (NCBI): domain Bacteria; kingdom Bacillati; phylum Actinomycetota; class Actinomycetes; order Kitasatosporales; family Streptomycetaceae; genus Streptomyces; species Streptomyces sp. NPDC031340. The sequence goes on along the minus strand of NZ_JBVIIE010000018.1, from coordinate 6,174 downwards.
CTGGACCGGGTACTACCAGGAGGGCGGACTGCTCATCAAGCAGCTCAAGGCCGCCGGGTACAAGGGCCGGATCATGATTGCGGACGGCTCGGTCGACGCCAAGCTCGTCAAGATCGCGGGCCGGAAGAACGCGCAGGGCGTGTTCGCGACCATGACCCAGACACCCCAGACCATCCCCGACGGCCAGGCGTGGGTCGACAAGTACAAGAAGAAGTTCGGCTCCGAGCCCGGACCGTACTCGACACAGTCGTACGACGCGGTGCGCGTCGCCGCGGAGGCGGTCAGGAAGGCCGGCTCCACCGACGGCGACGACGTGATCCGGGCGCTCGAGCAGATCGACGGCTTCGAGATCTTCTCCGGCCCGCTGAAGTTCACCATCCAGCACACGCTGAGCGTGGGCGGCTTCGACATCCTCGTCGTCAAGGACGACAACTTCGTCCTCGACAAGTGACGCCGGCCGGTGGCCGGTTCACACCGGCCGGCCACCCGCCCGGCGCCGCTTCCCCTCACGCACCGGGAAACACCGCATGGACCACTTCATCCAACTCGTGCTCAGCGGCCTGTTCATCGGCTCCTTCTACGCCCTGGTCGCACTCGGCTACTCGATGGTCTACGGGATCATCAAACTGCTCAACTTCGCGCACGGCGACATCTACATGCTCGGCGCGTTCGTCGGCTTCACCGTCCTCAGCGCCGGCGCCGGCGCGCTCGGCGGCGGGCTCGTCGCGCTCATCGCCATCATGATCATCGCGATGATCGCCACCGGCACCTTCGGCATGGTCCTGGAGCGGGTGGCCTACCGCCCGCTGCGCAGCGCGCCCCGGCTGTCCGTGCTCATCACCGCCGTAGGAGCCAGCTTCGCGCTCGAGTACGGCATCGCGGTCGCCTTCGGGGCCGACCCGGAGGTGTACCAGATCAGCGTCGGCGCGGGCGCCCTGAACCTGGCGGGCGCGCACATCACCTACGCGCAGCTGGCGATGATGGTGATCGCGGTCGTGCTCATGGTCGCCCTCGACACCCTGGTGCGGAAGACCCGGTCGGGCCGCGCCATGCGGGCCATCTCGCAGGACCCGAAGGCATGCCTGCTCATGGGCGTCAACGTCGACCGGGTCATCTCCCGCACCTTCTTCCTCGGCTCGGCCCTGGCCGGCGCCGCAGGCGTCATGGCCGGCGTCTACTACGGGAAGATCGACTTCCTGATGGGCTTCGTCATCGGGCTGAAAGCGTTCACCGCGGCGGTCATCGGCGGCATCGGCAACCTGCGCGGAGCCGTTCTCGGCGCCGTCGTGCTCGGTCTGCTGGAATCCTTCGGCGTCGCCTACCTCGGCAGTGAATGGCGCGACGTCTTCGCGTTCGGCTTCCTCATCCTCTTCCTGACCGTGCGCCCCACCGGGCTGCTCGGCGAACGCGTCACGGAGCGTGTGTGATGAAAGACGAAACCACCCTCCGCCCGGCCGAAGAGCCCTCGGCCTACGTCAGCGCCGTCGACGAACGCGCACCCGCGAACGTCGCGCCCGCCGGCCAGGGCGTCGGAACGCCCCGGTCCCGCCGTGCGCCGGTCGCGGACGCCGTGTCGGGCGTCCTGGCCAGCAAGTGGCTCGGCCTGGTCGTGGCCGTGACCGCGCTGGCCCTGCCGTTCCTCGACTCCAGCACCTACGTCATCCAGATCGCGGTGGACGCCCTCATCTTCGTGATGCTCGCGGTCGGGCTGAACATCGTGGTCGGCTTCTGCGGGCTGCTCGACCTCGGGTACGCCGCCTTCTTCGCGATCGGGGCCTACACCGCGGGGCTGCTGTCGACGAGGTTCGGCTGGCCCCTGATCGCGACGATCCCCGTCGTGGTGGCCGCCGCGGTCGTCGGCGGGCTCGTCATCGGCGGGCCGACGCTCCGGCTGCGCAGCGACTACCTGGCCATCGTCACCCTCGGTTTCGGGGAGATCATCCGGATCACGGCGAACAACCTGGACTTCACCGGCGGACCGAACGGCCTGTACGGCATCCCCGGCTTCGGCGACTTCGGCCTGCGCTCCGACATCGCGCTGTACTGGGTCACCGCGGCCGTCGTCATCGTCGCCGTGCTCTTCTCCAGCCGGCTCGGGCGCGGCCGGATCGGCCGGGCCTGGCGGTTCGTCCGCGAGGACGAGGACGCCGCCGAGGCCATGGGCATCCACACCTACAAGGCGAAGTTCGCGGCGTACATCGCGGGCGCGGTCTTCGGCGGTGTCGCGGGCGTGCTGTTCGCCGCGCACCAGACGGCGATCTCCCCGCCGAGCTTCAACTTCCTCTGGTCCGCGCTCATCCTGATGGCCGTGGTGCTCGGCGGCATGGGGTCGACGCCGGGCGTCGTGGTCGGCGCCGTGGTCATCTCGCTGCTGCCCGAGCTGCTGCGCGGTGCGGAGAACTGGCGCTATCTCATCTTCGGTCTGCTGCTGATCGTCGTCATGATCTTCCGGCCGCAGGGACTGCTGCCGGCCCGTACCGGCGAACCCGGGCGGCGCGGCCGCCGAGCACAGGAAGGCACGTCGTGAAAAAGGTGCTCCTCGATGTGAGGAACATGGCGGTCTCCTTCGGCGGAGTGCGCGCCGTCGACGGCCTGACGTTCTCCGTCCACGCGGGCGAGGTGCTGTCGGTCATCGGCCCGAACGGCGCCGGCAAGACCAGCGCGTTCAACTGCATCACGGGCTTCTACAAGCCGTCCGCGGGCTCGGTGACGTTCGACGGCACCGACATCACCGGGAAGCGGCCGGCCGTGATCGCCGCGAGCGGCATCGCACGCACGTTCCAGAACCTCCGGCTCTTCGGCGACCTGACCGTGCTGGACAACGTGCGCGCGGGCATGCACGTCCGCATCCGGCAGAACTTCCTCGACGCGATGCTGCACACGCCGCGCTACCGGCGCAGTGAGGACGCGGCGACCGACGAGGCGCACAAGTGGCTCGACTTCGTCGGCATGGCAGCCGACCGGACCGCGCAGATCCGCAACCTCCCCTACGGCGAGCAGCGGCGCGTCGAGATCGCCCGTGCGCTGGCCCGTGAGCCGCGCATGCTGCTGCTCGACGAGCCGGCCGCCGGACTCAACCACGGGGAGAAGGAGCAACTGCTCGGCCTGATGAGGCGGATCGCCGCCCTCGGCATCGCGGTGGTCCTCATCGAGCACGACATGGGCCTGGTCATGGAGGTGTCCGAACGGATCGTCGTACTGAGCTACGGCAAGGAGATCGCCGACGGCACACCGGCGGCGATCCGGTCCGACCCGGCGGTCATCGAGGCCTACCTCGGCGCGGAGGACGACGAGGCGCACGCGGAGGCCGAACGTATCGCGGCCCAGGCGGGCCCGGCCGGCACGGCGGAGGTGCAGTGGTGAGAACGATCCTCGACATCAGCGGACTCCAGGTCGCCTACGGAAAGGTGGAGGCACTCAAGGGCCTCGACCTCACCGTCGGCGAGGGGGAGATCGTCGCCCTGCTGGGCAACAACGGCGCCGGCAAGTCCACGACCGTCTCGACGATCTCCGGCGTGGTCCGGTCCCGGGCGGGAACCGTCACGGCCTACGGCGAGGACATCACAGCGGCGACGCCCTGGTCGATCGTCGAACGCGGAATCGTCCACGTACCCGAGGGCCGGCGGATCTTCTCGCGGCTGACCGTGCACGAGAACCTCCAGCTCGGCGGCTACACCGTGCGCGACGGCGCGTCGATCGACAAGCGGATCGCACAGGTCTACGAGCTGTTCCCGCGCATGGCCGAGCGCCGCGATCAGCAGGGCGGTACCCTCTCCGGCGGTGAGCAGCAGATGCTCGCCATCGGCCGGGCACTGGTCGCCGGGCCCCGGCTGATCATGCTGGACGAGCCGTCGATGGGCCTGGCGCCGCTGATCGTGGCCCAGGTCATGGACGCCATCGTGTCCGTCAACCGGACGGGCACGTCGGTGCTGCTCATCGAGCAGAACGCGAGAGCCGCGCTGAAGATCGCGCACCGCGGGTATGTCATCGACTCGGGCCGGGTCACCCTGACCGGGCCGGCCGAGCGGTTGCGCGCCGACCCGCAGGTCGTCGAGGCATACCTGGGAGCGTGACGGATGACGACAAGCGCACCGATCGAGACGATCGACTGGCACACCGGCGGTGAGCCCTTCCGGATCGTGCCCGACGGCCCGGCCGCGCTGACCGGCGACGGGCTCACCGTCGCCGAGCGCCGGATCCTCGCCACCCGGAGCGACGAGGCGCAGTGGGTCCGCGCGCTCCTGTGCGGCGAGCCCCGTGGCCACGCGGACATGTACGGCGGCTTCCTGGTACCGCCCGACGACGACGGCGCCCATCTGGGAGTGCTGTTCTGGCACAAGGACGGGTTCTCGACGGCGTGCGGACACGGCACCATCGCCCTCGGCGCCTGGGCCGTCGCCTCGGGCCGGGTGGCGGCCCCCGCCGACGGGGTGACCGACGTCCTGATCGACGTCCCCTCGGGGCGCGTCACGGCGAGTGTCCGCACCCGAGGGGGCCTGGTCGAGGACGTCACCTTCACCAACGTCGCGAGCCATGTCCACGCCCGCGGCGTCGAGGTCGCGACGTCCCGCGGAACGGTCACCGTCGACATCGCCTTCGGCGGTGCGATGTACGCCGTGCTGCCGGCGGCGGCGGTCGGCCTGCGGGCCGGCCCGGAGCACCTTGCCGAGCTGATCGCGGTCGGCCGTGAGATCCGCGACGCCCTCAACGCCACGGGCGCCGCCGAACACCCCTCTGACGCCCGGCTCTCCGGCGTCTACGGGACGATCCTCACCGAGGAGGTCCGCCCGCCACTGCCGCGGACCGACGGCAGCCGGCTGCTGCACCAGCGCAACATCACGGTGTTCGCCGACGGCCAGGTGGACCGTTCCCCGTGCGGTTCGGGCACGTCGGCCAGGGTCGCGCTGCTGGCCGGCACCGGGGAAATGCGTCCCGGTGACGAACTGCGGCACGAGTCGGTGGTGGGCTCCGTCTTCCACGCCCGGGTCACTGAGTCCACCACGGCACACGGAGGGCCGGCCGTGATCACGGCGGTGACGGGCACCGCCCATGCGACCGGGACCTGCCGGTTCACCGTCGATTCCCGTGACGCCCTGCTGCCCGGGTTCGTGCTGCGATGAGCGTGTTCCTCGACGCCCAGGACGTCTTCGCGCTCGGGCCCGTCGCCGCGGTCGCCGCGATCCGTGACGTACTGGCCGGGGGACTCGACCCGGATGCCGACGTGCCGCGCGTCGTCCTCGACCTCGCGGGCGGCCAGGGGCTGCTCATGCCGTCGGAGAGCGGCGGCTGGTTCGGGGTGAAGGTCGCGACCGTCGCGCCCGGCAACGCCGCGCGCGGCCTGCCCCGGATCGACGCCACCTACCTCCTGTACGACAGCGAGACGCTGACCTGCGCCGCGATCCTCGACGGGGTCGCGCTGACGGCCCTGCGCACGCCCGCGGTCGCGGTCGCGGCCTGTCTGGACCGGCTGCGAGCCGTCGCGGCCCGCTCGCCGGACGGGCTGCGGCTGGTGGTCTTCGGCACGGGCCCGCAGGGCGAGGGGCACGTGCACACGATCCAGGCACACGTGCCGGTCGCCGACGTCACGGCCGTCACCCGCCGCGGCGGTGCCGTCCCGGCGTGGGCGGACCGCCACCTGACGGCGGACGACGCCGCGGTCACCGGTCGCGTCCGTGGCGCGGACGTGATCGTCGCGGCGACCTCGGCCCGCGAACCGGTCCTCGACGGGACTCTGGTGCGCGACTCGGCGGTCGTCCTCGCCGTCGGCTCCCACGAGCCGACGGTACGGGAGCTCGACGGTGCGCTGATGGGACGCGCCACGGTCGTCGTCGAGAGCCGCGAAGTCGCGCTCCGCGAGGCGGGAGACGTCGTCCTCGCGGTGCGGGAGGGCAGGCTCGACCCGGAGTCGCTGGAGACCATCGCCGATCGGCTCGGCCCGCGAGCGGCCGTCCGCGCCGACCGTCCCCCGGCGGACCGTCCCCTGGTCGTGAAGACGAGCGGAATGGCATGGGAGGACCTGGCGGTGGCGGTCGCGGTGTACCGGCAGGGAGGCAGGAGGACGTGACCTGCGTCGCGGCCGGTCCGCCGGACGTCTCGGCGCGGGTGGGGGGGGGGGGGGGGGGGGGGGGGGGGGACGAAAAAACACACCCACCCTCCCATCCGCCACAACCCCCA
>NZ_JBVIIE010000017.1:0-170960 GCF_055569945.1 Streptomyces sp. NPDC031340 | reverse complement strand
CGGCGTTGTGGGTGCGGGCGCCGCCGAGTTCCTCGAAGCCGACGTCCTCGCCGGTGACCGTCTTGATGACGTCCGGGCCGGTGATGAACATGTGGCTGGTCCGGTCGACCATGACGGTGAAGTCGGTGATGGCGGGGGAGTAGACGGCGCCGCCCGCGCAGGGGCCGACGACCAGGCTGATCTGGGGGATGACGCCGGAGGCGTGGGTGTTGCGGCGGAAGATCTCGCCGTAGGCGCCGAGGGAGGCGACGCCTTCCTGGATGCGGGCGCCGCCGGAGTCGTTGATGCCGATGACCGGGCAGCCGGTCTTCAGGGCGAAGTCCATCACCTTGACGATCTTCTGTCCGTAGACCTCGCCCAGCGCGCCGCCGAAGACGGTGAAGTCCTGGGAGAACACCGCGACGGGGCGGCCGTCGACGGTGCCGTAGCCGGTGACGACGCCGTCGCCGTAGGGGCGGTTGGTGTCCAGGCCGAAGTTGGAGGAGCGGTGTCGCGCGAACTCGTCCAGCTCGACGAACGAGCCATCGTCCAGCAGGAGTTCGATCCGTTCACGGGCCGTCAGCTTGCCCTTGGCGTGCTGCTTCTCCACGGCGCGTGCGGAGCCGGCGTGCGTCGCTTCCTCGATACGGCGCTGCAGATCCGCGAGCTTGCCCGCGGTCGTGCGGATGTCGATGTCGTTCACTGGTTGTCTCACCCGAGCCTTGATGGTCAGAAAGTGTCGTGGGGGACGTGCACGCCCCAGATGTCGCGGAGGGCGTGGGACACCTCGCCGACGGTGGCGCGCCGCCGCAGCGCCTCGCGCATCGGGGGCAGCACGTTGTCCGTGCCCCGGGCGGCCTCCCGCACGGCGTCGAGGGCACGCTCGACGGCGTCCTTGTCACGGTCCTGGCGCAGCGTCGCGAGACGTTCGCACTGGTCGATCTCGATCTGCGGATCGACCCGGAGCGGCTCGTAGGGTTCCTCCTCGTCGAGCACGTACTTGTTGACCCCGACGACGGTGCGCTCCCCGTGGTCGATCTCCTGGGCGATGCGGTACGCGGACTTCTCGATCTCGGACTTCTGGAAGCCCTGCTCGATCGCGGCCACGGCCCCGCCGCGGTCCTCGACGGCCCGGATCAGCTCCAGCACCGCGGCTTCGATGTCGTCGGTCATCGACTCCATGACGTAGGACCCGGCGAACGGATCGACGGTCTTGGTCACGTCGGTCTCGTAGGCGATGACCTGCTGCGTGCGCAGGGCGAGCCGGGCCGCCTTCTGGGTGGGCAGGGCGATGGCCTCGTCGTAGGAGTTGGTGTGCAGGGACTGCGTCCCGCCGAGTACCGCGCCCAGGCCCTGCAGCGCGACCCGGACGAGGTTGACCTCGGGCTGCTGCGCGGTCAGCTGCACGCCCGCGGTCTGCGTGTGGAAGCGCAGCATCTGCGACTTGGGGTTCTTCGCGCCGAACTCGTCGCGCATGATGCGGGCCCAGATGCGGCGCGCGGCGCGGAACTTCGCGATCTCCTCCAGCAGGGTGGTCCGGGCGACGAAGAAGAAGGACAGCCGCGGGGCGAAGTCGTCGACGTCCAGGCCGGCGGCGATCGCGGTGCGCACGTATTCCTTGGCGTTGGCGAGGGTGAAGGCGATCTCCTGCACGGGCGTCGCGCCCGCCTCGGCCATGTGGTAGCCGGAGATGGAGATGGTGTTCCAGCGCGGCAGCTCCCGGTGGCAGTAGGCGAAGATGTCGCTGATCAGCCGCAGGGACTGCTGGGGCGGGAAGATGTAGGTGCCGCGGGCGATGTACTCCTTCAGCACGTCGTTCTGGATCGTGCCGGTCAGCCGATCGCCGGCGACGCCCTGTTCGGCGGCGACCAGTTGGTACAGCAGGAGCAGCGTCGAGGCGGGTGCGTTGATCGTCATCGACGTCGACACCTTGTCCAGCGGCAGCCCCTGGAACAGGGTCCGCATGTCCTCGATCGAGTCGACCGCCACGCCGACCTTGCCGACCTCGCCCCGGGCGATGGGCTCGTCGGAGTCGTAGCCCATCTGCGTCGGCAGGTCGAAGGCCACGCTCAGACCGCCGGTGCCCGCGTTCACCAGCTCGTGGTAGCGCTCGTTGGACTCCTTCGCCGTGCCGAAGCCGGCGTACTGCCGCATCGTCCAGGGGCGGCCGGTGTACATGGACGGATACACGCCCCGGGTGAACGGGAACCGCCCCGGCGCGCCCAGCTCGGTGTCCGCGTCGAGGCCGGCCGGCGACCAGTCGTCGTACACCGGTCGGATCGGCAGTCCGGACTCGCTCTCTGCTGCGGAACTCACGCCCCGACCTCCTTCGGTACTGAATACTTCCTAGACGGTACTCAGTACCATTGCGGTGGGCAAGTGGGCACCGGGTCTCGGGTCAGGGAAGGATGGGCGGTCATGAGCAAGGAACCCGCGCGGATCCGGCTGGCGAACGCCGCCTTCGCGCTCTTCGACGAGCGCGGATACGAGCAGACGACCGTCGACGACATCGCAGAACGGGCCGGAGTGGGACGCACCACGTTCTTCCGGCACTACCGGTCCAAGGAAGCGGTGATCTTCCCCGATCACGACCGGCTGCTGGAACTGATCAGGGACCGGCTGGCGACCTCCAGCCACAGCACCGCCCTGGTCGCCGTGTCGGACGCGGTCCGCCTGGTCCTGCTGCACTACATCGAGGAGGGCGACCTCGCGCGGCGCCGCTACGGCCTCACCAGCAAGGTGCCGGCCCTGCGCGACCGCGAGATCGCCAGCGTCGCGCGCTATCAGCGGCTGTTCCGCGAGTTCATCGCGGAGTGGATGGGGGATCCGACCACCGCGGCCTCGCTGAAGGCCGAACTCATGGCCGCCTCCGTGGTCGCGGCGCACAACCACGTGCTGCGCCGCTGGCTGCGGGGCGAGTCCCAGGAACCGGTGGCGGAGATGGACGAGGCGATGAGCGAGGTCCTCGCGCTGTTCCCGGCGCCCTCGACGCACTCGACGGGCTCGGCGCATGAGGCCGCCGTCGACGCCGCCGGCACCACGATCGTCGCCTTCCGCACCGCGCAGGACCTCGACGCGCTGCTTCCCTCGCTGAGACGGCTCGTCGACGGCGGACCCGCGAGCTGATCACCGCCGCCGACGGGCCGCCCGCCGCTCAGCAGGGCAGGTCGAGGGTGACGGCGCTCCCATGCCCGGTGTTCTCGGCGTGCACGGTGCCGCCGTGGGCGACGGCCACCGCGTGGACGAAGGCGAGCCCCAGGCCGGAGCCCTCGCCGGTGCGGCTCGCCTCGGCGCGGGCGAACCGGTCGAACGCCCGGGGCAGGAACTCGGGCGGGAAGCCGGGGCCTTCGTCCGTCACCCGCAGCCGCAGCCTGCCGTCGTGGACGGCGGCCGTGAGGCGGACGGTCCCGGTGCCGTGGCGCAGGGCGTTGTCGAGCAGGTTGCCGAGGGCGGGCCGCAGCCAGCGGGCGTCGGCGTCGACGTCCGCGTCGGCCACCTCGACGCGCACGGTCCGCCCGGCCCGTTCGGCGGTGCGCAGATGCGGGGCGACGGCCGCCTCGACGAGGTCGGGCAGGCGCACGGAGGCACGGGTGAGGTGGTCGCTGCTGCCGAGTTCCTCCAGGTCGAGGAGGGCGTTGGAGAGGTCGATCAGGCGCTGCACCTCGGTGTCCACGGAGCGCAGGGTCTCGGTGAGCTCCCCGGCGGAGCGGGGGCGGTGCAGGGCGACGTCGAGCTCGGCGCGCATCAGGGTCAGCGGGGTGCGCAGTTCGTGGCTGGCGTCGGCGACGAACCGGCGCTCGCGTTCGGCGGACGCCGCCAGGCGGTCGAGCATGTGGTTGAGGGTGTGTCCGAGCCGGGTTATCTCGTCGTCCCGGTCGGCGGGCACGTCGAGCCGTGTGTTCGGGGAGCCGTCGGCGAGGGCGGCGGCCCCGCCGCGGTAGCGCTCGACCGGGCGCAGCGCGGCGCGGGCGGTGCGGTAGCCGACGTACGAGGCGGCGATCAGGGTCAGGGCGGAGGCGAAGGCGAGCTGGGCGAGGAGTTCGCGCAGCGCCTCGTCGCGGTGGCCGCGCCGGACGGCGGCGACCACGATCCGGGGTCGGCCGTCCGCCGTCACGCGCCTGGCCTGCAGCCGCAGCGTGTCCGCGGTGATGGGCAGCAGCGAGCCGACGTCACGCCGGACGGTGGCACCGCGTACGACGGCGTCCAGCTCGGCGGGGGTGAGCAGCGGCTGGTCGCGCAGGGCGTCGCTGGACCGCAGGACGCGGCCCTGTCCGTCGAGGACCTGCCGGAGGCTGCCGCTGGGGCCGGGCGGCAGCTCCGCTCCGGCGCCCACGGCCTGGTCGAGGCTGCTCCGGTAGGTGGTGAGGTCGTCGTTGAGCTGCTGGTCCAGGGCGGTCTTGACCCGCCAGTAGACCAGTCCGGCGGTACCGGTCAGGACCAGCGACATGGTCACGGCGACGGCCAGCACCAGGCGGGTGACGACGGGCAGCCGCCGCAGCCGGGTCCGCAGCCGGCCGCGCCGCTTCACGGCGCGGTCTCCAGGCGGTAGCCGCGTCCGCGCAGGGTCGTGATCGTCGTACGGCCGAAGGCGCGGTCGACCTTGGCGCGCACCTTGGAGACGTGGACGTCGATGGCGTTGCTGCGCAGGTCGGTCTCGCCGTCCCAGACCTCGTCGAGCAGCCGGAGGCGGGTCACCACCCGGCCGGCGTTCTCCATCAGCACCCGCAGGACGTCGAACTCGCGGCGGGACAGGTCGAGTTCGGTGTCCGCGCGCCAGGCCCGCTGCTGCTCGGGGTCCAGGACCAGATCACCGACCCGCAGGCGGACGGAGCTGTCGGGGCGGCGCCGGGAGAGGGCCCGCAGCCGGGCCATCAGCTCCTCCATGGCGAAGGGTTTGACCACGTAGTCGTCGGCGCCGGCGTCCAGCCCGGCGACCCGCTCGCTGATCGCGCCGCGTGCGGTCAGCAGGATCACCGGCACGTCGATGCCCTCGGCGCGCAGCGTGCGGCACACCTCGACCCCGTCCATGCCGGGCAGCATGACGTCCAGGACGACCGCGTCGACGCGGGGGTCGCGGGCGGCGGCCAGTCCGGCCGGGCCGTCGTAGCGGCCTTCGGCGCTGTGGCCGGACTCGCCGAGGTAGCGGACGACCAGGTCGGTGAGGCGCGTCTCGTCGTCGACGACCAGGTAGTGCATGCCCGTCAGGCTAACCCGCCCGCGACACCGGCCCCGGGCGGAGGGGAGGCTTCGCCGTCCGGCGCGGAGGCTTCATGGTCTGTTCATGTGCCGTCCCTACCGTCGTTCGCGTCGCGGTGCTCCGCGGGCCGCGACCGGCCCGCCGTCCGAGGTGCCGTGACGGAAGGGACAGCCATGCACGTAGCGGCCTCGATGCTCGCCGCCAAGGGCATCACCGCCCACATCGCCCCCGTGGACCTGACGACCCGCGGCGGCCTCGACGTCGTCGCCCTGCTCGTCCTGGTCGGCTGGCTCTACCGGCGACGGCCCAGCGTACCGGCGATGCCGCTGGTCCTGGTCGCGCTGAACGTGGGCCTGTTCGCCGCGATGAGCACGATCAGCGCCGGGAAGTTCCCGGCCGGGGTCGGGTTCGGGCTGTTCGGCATCCTCTCCCTGGTCCGGCTGCGCAGCGCGGCGTTCCCCCTGCGCGACGTCGCCTACACCTTCGTCACGCTGGTCATCGCCCTGTGCACCGGGCTGCCGCAGCGCGACAGTTGGCTGGTCATCGCGCTGGTCGTGGTGGTCCTGGTCGCCGTCCTGGTGGTCGACGACCCCAGGTCGTACCAGCCGCCGACCCGCGGCGTGAAGCTCACACTGGACCGGATCTACGACGACCCCTCCCTGATCGCACAGGACGTCGCGTTCCGCTTCGGGCAGGCGCCGCTGTCCGTGGTCGTCGACGAGGTCGACTACGTACGGGAGACCACCCGGGTCTCCGCCCGCTACCCGGCGCCGCCGGACGAGCCCGCCACCGTCCCGGAGACCGAGCCGCGTGAGCGGGTGACGGCGCCGTGACGCAGCCGTCCTCCCTCACCGCCGCGCTCGGTCTGTCCGCCCTGCGGGGCGCCGCGCTCGCCGAGGTCGACGCGGCCGCCGCGCTGCAGCACCGCACCGACCGCAAGTACCTGGTCCCCCTGGACCGGGCCCGCGACGCGGTCCGCCTGCTCGCCGACCGCCACCACGTCCTCGACCTCGCCGGACGCCGTACGACGAGCTACCTCAGCACCTATTTCGACACCGAGCGGCTGGCCGCCTGGCGTGCCCACGTCCAGGGCCGGCGCCGCCGCTGGAAGGTCCGCACCCGCCTGTACGCGGAGGACGGACTGTGTCGGGTGGAGGTGAAGACCAAGGACGGCCGCGGCGCCACCGTCAAGCACGCGCTGCGCGTTCCGGCCGCCGCGTACGGCGAACTGGGCGGGGAGGCCGCGGCCTTCGTGGACGAGGTGCTGGAACGGTCCGGCATCCCCGTCACGGCCGCGGACCTGTCTCCTTCCGCCGAGATCCGCTACGTCCGTGCCGCCCTCGCCGATCTGGACCACGGCACCCGCGTCACCCTCGACGCCGCCCTCACCTGCCACCACGGCGACCGCAGCGCCGCCCTCGACCCCGGGCAGGTGCTCGTGGAGACCAAGGGAGGCGCGCGGCCGGCCTTCGCCGACCGGCTGCTGCTGCGCCTGGGGGCCCGCCCGGTGTCGCTGAGCAAGTACGTCGTCGGCCGGTCCCTGCTCACCCCCGGCCTGCCCGACAACGACGTGCGCCGCCTCGCCCGCACCCATTTCACCGCGCGCACCAGCACGGAAGCGCTCTTCGAAAGGACGTCCGCCGCATGAAAGCCCCGCGCGGTATCCGCTGGCCCTACGCCGTGATCGCACTGCTCGCCGTCGCCGCTGCCGCCTTCGGCCTGCTGTACCCGGCCGCCGCCTCGACCTCCGGGAAGAAGAAGCCCGGAGCCACCGAACGGATCAGGCAGAGCCCGCCGCCCACGCTCTTCACCGACGCCGAGACCGCCGGGATCGGCAAGCAGATCGCGGCCCAGCGCGGCAAGGCCGACGCCCTGTTCGCCCAGTGGAAGAAGGCGCACGGCACCACCCGCGACGACCGGGCGTTCGCCGCCTGGGCCGCCCGGCAGGTCCCCGCACCGCCCGCGGCGACCGAGCGCACCACCGAACTCCACCAGGTCCAGCGACTCGCCAAGACCCGCACCGCCGCCGGGGAGAAGGCCGCCACCTGGCTGGAACTCCACGGCAAGAAGGACATCTGGAAGCTCTACCTCCACGACCAGCGGGAACTGATCCCCGCCCGGCGCGGCGCGGCGGAGAAGGCCGAACTCAAGGCCGCCCTGAAACTCTCCAAGACGATCAGCGACCAGGTCGCCGCCCGCGACAGGCAGCCCGCCCCCTTCGTCCTGGACCCGAGCCTGCGCCCGGAAAAGCACATCAAGCCCGGCGCCAAGGGCCCCTATTCCTACCCCTCCCGGCACGCCACCCGCGCCGCGGCGGCCGTCACCTTCCTCAGCGCCCTCTCCCCGCACCGCGCCGCGGACTACCGGTGGATGCAGGACGAAGTCCTCTATTCCCGCCTCTACATGGCCGGCCACGTCACCGGCGACCTCACGGCCGGCACCCTGCTCGGTGACCTGATCGGCGACTACGAACTCCTCGTCGGCGGCCACTGAGCGCGCGCCGGCCCGAGGACGCGGGCCCGGGTTCCCTGCCTGCGGGGGCGCAGCCGTGGAACCCGGGCCCGCCGGGGCATGGAACCCGGGCCCGGCGGGCCGCTCCGGTCAGGCCGGCGGCTGGGCGCGGCCGAAACGGAAGACGGTGCGGTAGGAGCGTTCGTCGCCGTGCTCCAGCCAGGTCATGGTCCCGTCCCGGCGCGCCGCGGCGTCGCCGGCCACGGCGTGCGTCGACGGTTCCAGGCCCACCGCGTAGCCGCCGGAGCGCAGGTTGAGCCACTGGAAGAAGTGCGGGAACTCCTCCCGGCCGAAGTCGACCTCCAGGCTGCGGCCCAGGGCGTCGTTGACCACCCGGACCCGGTTGCGCCCGTCCTCTGCGGGCCCGAGGACGTGCTCGTAGACCTGCTCCACGAAGTGCGGCAGCGGCGCCGGCATCACCGCGTGGGAGACGCCCTGCTCACGCACGCTGTCCGAGGTCCAGAGGGTGCGCTCGATGTCCGCCTCCACCCGCGAGCCCTCGTCGAGCAGCGGCCAGCCGACGTTGATGTGGTACAGGAACATGTGCGGGGTCCGCTCGAACCCGGCGTTCACCACGGTGTCGTGCAACCGGATCTCGGTGCCGCCCAGGTCGGCCTCGATGCGCCGGCGCAGCACGAGGTGCTCGCCGAACACCGCCGCCTGCCGCACCTCGCCCTCGGCCCACAGCACGCACCTGTCGCCGGTCCACCGCTCGCCGTAGCCGGTCAGCCGGGCGGGGATGTTGGCGACCCGGCCGTGCAGGCCGTGCCGGACCGACGTCTTGGGCGGGTAGTGGTAGTCGGCGGCGTCGACGGTGTCGCCGAAGAGGGTGTGGTCCAGGCCGCCGGTCACGATGAACCCGGACAGGCTGCGCAGCCAGGACAGCCCGGACTCGTCGTGGTGCTCGTGCAGCCCCGGGTGGCGGAACCCGGTGGACGACCGCCAGCCGACGGTGACGTCGTCGAACTCGACGACCCCGATGTCCATGGCCCGGTCGACCAGGACCTCGAAGCGCAGCCCGGCGCCGGTGCGGAACTCCAGCGCGCGGATGCCGCGCTCGGTGCCGTCGTCGAGCACGACGGCCCGCACCCCGCCGACGGCGGCGAGGTCGCCGGCCCGTTCGGCGAGTTGCCGCCTGGTGTAGTCGCGGCCGTTGATCCTCATGCCATCACCCACCCTCCGTTGACCTCCAGCGTCTGCCCGGTCACGAACGAGGCGTCCGGACCGCTGAGGAATGCCACCGCGGCGGCCAGTTCCTCGGGTGTGCCGCGCCGCTTGAGCGCCTGGTTGGCCAGTACGTGCTCCTGGTACGCCCGCGGATCGTCGTGGATGGACTCGGCGGCGGTGGGGAAAGCGCCGGGCGAGACGGTGTTGACGCGGATCTCGTGCGGTCCGAGTTCCCGGGCCAGCGCCCGGGTGAGCGCGGTGGCGGCGCCCTTGGTGGCCACGTAGGCGGCCAGGTCGGACCAGCCGCCGTGCATGGTGATCGACGCGATGTTCACGATGGCGCCGCCGCCCCGCCCGGTCATCTGGCGGGCCGCGTGCTGGGCGGCCAGCCAGTACCCGCGCTGGTTGACGGCGTGGACCTGGTCGTAGATGTCGACGCTGACGTCGAGGAACGGCGCGGCCGGATAGACGGCGGCGTTGTTGACCAGCACGTCCGTGCCGCCGAACTCGGCCGCGACGGCGGTGAACAGGTCCGCGACGGCCGTCTCGTCCCGCAGGTCGACGAGGTGCGCGCTGACCGTGACACCGCGCTCCAGGAGCAGGTCGCGGGTGGCGTGCAGGTCCGGCTCGACGACGTCCGTGACGACGACCGCGCAGCCGTCCGCGCCGAGCCGCGCGGCGATGGCGCGGCCCAGGGAGCCGCCGGCTCCGGTGACCACGGCTGTTCTCATGACATGCCTCCTGTGCGGGTGCCCTCGCGGGCCGTACGCAGCAGCGTGTCGAGCTGCGCCAGGACCCGGGCGGGCGGTGTGCGGTGCGACAGTCCGTCCCGGACCGCCGCCGATGCCTGCTGCTGGAAACCGATGTATCCGGGGAACCGCGGCCTGGTCCAGGCGGCGTCCATGGTGCGGCGGGTGTCCCGGTAGAAGCCGTGGACGGCACGGTGGACGGTCTCGTCGTCCCACGCCTCGGCGAGTGAGCTCTGGCCGCCGAACCGGCGGTAGTCGTCGGTCTGGACGCCTGGGCTCAGCAGTCTCAGGAGCTGCTCTCGGGCGGCCGGCAGGTCCCGGCAGGACCTGGTGACGGCCAGCCCCACGCCCCCGAGGACGCTGCCGCGCGCGCCGCCCGGCCCGCGCGGGGCGTCGAAGGCCCGCAGCCCGGTCCGGCCGGGGCCGCCGGGCGTCTGATAGGTGACGTAGCCGTAGACCAGCGGGCAGTAGTGCGGGCCGCCGTCGCCGGACATGGCGTCCAGTACGGCGATCGGATTGCGCCAGGACAGGTCCGGGTCGCTGTGGGCGAGCAGTTCGGCCATCAGCTCCAGGGCGGCGGTGCCGATGGCGAGGTCCGCCACCCGGTCCGGGTCCCCGTCCGGGAACGGCGCGGCGCCGCGGGCCACACAGAGCGCGGCGAACATCAGGAAGGCGTGCGGGCCGCCCAGGCACAGGGTGCTGGGGGTGCGCCGGACTTCCGCGCGGGCGTCCTCCCAGTTGCCGGGCCGCCCGCCCGCGGTGTCCTGGCGGGCGACCGAGACCTGGGTGGCGGCGTCGATGGGCAGCGCCCACTGGCTGCCGTCGAGGTGGTAGCTGTCGTGGCTCGGTCCGACGCATTCCCGGCGCAGCGCGGCGAGTTCCCCGGCGGTGAGGAGGGTCTCCAGCGGGCGCAGACAGCCGTCGGCGACCGCCTCGCCCAGACCGGGGTGGTCGAGCACGACCAGGTCGGTGTCGTCGCAGAAGGTACGCAGCGGGCGCGCCTCGAAGTCCTCCAGCGAGTGCCGTTCCCAGACCACGGGGCGCGGTGCGGTGCGGCCGGCGGCGGCCGCACGGCGGTCGGCTTCGGTGAGGGCGTCGAGCACCCGGTATCCGCGGGGGTGGTCCCAGGTCATCCCGGTGAGCGGGGCGGTCATGGCCGTACCGCTGCTTCCTGGGTTCCGGCGGTTTCGGCGGCGACGACGCCCGCGGCGAGCAGCGCGTCGATGTCCTCGGCGGTGTGGCCGAGTTCGGCGAGCACCTCCCTGCTCTGCTCGCCGATGAGCGGTGCCGGCCGCCGGACCTCGGCGGGGGTGCGGCTGAAGCGGAACGGGAAGCCGGGGGTGGTGACGGTTCCCTCGGTGGGATGTTCGTAGGTGACGAAGGAGCCGTTGTGCCGGACCTGCGGGTCGGCCATGACTTCGGCGTAGGAGTAGACCGGGCCGGCCCAGATGCCGTTCTCCTGGAGGAGGTCCAGCCATTCCTGAGTGGTCCTGGCGGGCAGCTTCTCCCGGACGATGGCGGTGATCTCGTCCCGGCGGGTGTGGCCGTCGGTGTGCTCGTCCATGGCGGCGAGTTCGGGGCTGCCCAGCAGGCGGCCGAGCAGGGCCAGCGGCGGCATGGCCAGCGCCAGGTGTCCGTCCTTGGTGGCGAACGCGCCGTAGGGGGCACGTATGTAGGTGTGGCCGTGCGGCTCGCTGCCCCGGCGCTGCGGCACGCCGCCGACGCTGTAGATGGACAGTTCCTGCGCCTGTACGGCGATCGCGGCGTCCAGCATGTTGACGGTGATCTGCTGGCCCTCGCCGGTGCGTTCGCGGTGCAGCAGGCCGGCGAGGGCGGCCTCGAAGGCGTTGTGGCCGGTGATGGCGTCCACCGCGTAGGTGCCCGAGGGTGAGGGCGGGTCGCCGTCGCGGCCGGTGTTGGCCATGGCGCCGCTCATGGCCTGCAGCAGCAGGTCCTGGCCGGGCCGGGTGGCGTAGGGGCCGTCGTCGCCGTACCCGGAGATGGAGACGTAGACGATCGACGGGTTGACCGCGCGGACGGCGGCGTAGTCCAGGCCGAGGCGCTGGGCGACCCCCGCGCGGTAGTTCTGGATGAAGACGTCGGCGGTGCGGACCAGTTCGAGGACGATCTCGCGGCCCTCGGGGGACTTCAGGTCCACCGCGAGGCTGCGCTTGTTGCGGTTGAGGGACAGGAACGAGGCGTTGACCCGGTTGCCGGTGGCGCCTCCGGCGGGTGCGTGGCGCTGCCATTCCCCGGTGACCGGTTCGACCTTGACGACGTCGGCGCCCAGGTCGCCCAGGCGCATCGCGGCCAGCGGCCCGGCCATGGCGATCGACAGGTCGACGACCCGGTATCCGTCGAGGGCTCCCATGAGGTGTCTACCGTCCCTTGAAGTCGGGGGTGCGCCGCTCGCTGAAGGCCGCCCGGCCCTCGGCGGCGTCCTGGGTGGCGAAGCAGATGGTCTGCAGGTGCCGTTCGAGGGCGATGGCGTCGTCGATCGGCATGGTGTGGGCGGCGCGCAGGGTCCGCTTGGCGGTGCGGGCGGCCAGCGGGGCGCGGGCGGCGATGCGCCGGGCCAGTTCCAGCGCCTCCGGCATGAGGTCCTGGCGGGGTGTCACCTTGCTCACCAGGCCCCACGCCAGTGCGGTGGCGGCGTCGACCGGGTCGCCGGTGAGGACCATCCAGGCGGCGTTGCCGGCACCGATGTTGTGGGCGAGCAGCGCCGACTGGCCGCTGCCGCCGATCCAGCCGAGTTTGATCTCCGGGGCGGCGAACGTGGCCTCGGCGGCGGCGAGCCGGATGTCGCAGGCGAGAGCCAGTTCCAGGCCGCCGCCGAGCGCGTGGCCGTTGACGGCGGCGACGGCGGGCTTGCGCAGACCGCGCAGGATGTCGCCGTAGTCGGTGCGCTCGCCGAACTCCCAGGGGCTGGCGTAGCCGTCGAGGCCGGCGATGTCGCTGCCGGCGCAGAAGGCGCGGCCCTCGCCGGTCAGGACCACGGCCCGGACGTCGTCGTCGGCGTTGGCGGTGCGTACGGCGTCGGCGAGCCCGTCCGTCATCCCGGGGGTGAGGGCGTTCAGCTTCGCGGGACGGTCGAGGGTGAGCACGAGGACATGGCCGTCGCGTTCACTGCGGACGCTTCCGGCGCCGGCCGGCGCTCCGGCCGGTGTCGGGGTCGGTCCGGGTGCGGGTGTCATGGGTGTGTGTCTCCGTTCCGGTGGTGCACGGCGTCCTCCCGGGCCGTCTCGACCACGGCCCGCATCGCCTCCTCGGCGCGGCGGTGGTGCCCGCGGCGGATGGCGGTGGCCACGCGTTCGTGGTTGGGCAGCGTCTCCTTGTTGTGGCCCACCGAGTGGGTGTGCAGGGGGCGCACACAGCTCAGGGCCACGCTGACGACGTCGTGCAGGTAGAGCAGCAGGTCATTGCCGGCGGCCTCGAAGACCGCGCGGTGGAAGGCCAGGTCGGCCTCGACGAACGCCTCGGGGTCGTCGACGGTCGCCCACAGGTGGGCCATGGCCGCCTCCACCCGGTGGCGCGCGGCCTGGTCCGCCGATTCGGCGGCCAGCCTCGCGGCGCCGGGCTCCAGGGCGACGCGCAGATCGGCCAGGGTCGCGACGTCCGTGTCGGTGACGTCCCCGGAGAAGCGCCACCGCAGGACGTCGGTGTCCAGCAGGTTCCAGGAGGAACGGTCGCGTACCCGGGTGCCCGCGCTGGTCCGGCTCTCCAGCAGTCCCTTGCCGGCGAGGACCTTCACTCCCTCGCGCAGCGCCGAACGGCCGACTGCGAACTCCTCGACCAGCTGGTCCTCCGTGGGGAGGACCGTGCCGGGTGCCAGTTCGCCCCGCACGATGCGCTCTCCGAGTGCGTGGACGACGCGGCCGTGCCGAACGCCGTCGGGGTACGCGCTGGTTGCTGCCATGGGTGCCTCCTGGACTTGGGTGCCGACGCTAATCACGACATCCTCTCCCGTCAAGAACTTCATCAGATGAAGTGGCTCGTTCATCTGATGAAGTCGTTGACATGTCGGGCTTGGCTTCCTAGGCTCCCCGGCTGTCGAGGTCCCTCGGACACCCGCAGCACAGGAGACCGCCCATGGAGATCGTCCGCTTCCGCCTCCCCGGCCAGGCGCACCCGAGGACCGGCGTGGTCAGATCGGGCGAAATCGCCGAGATCACCACCGCCTCGTCCGTCGCCGACCTGCTTTCCCTGCCCGTGGAGCAGATCCGCGAGCTGTGCGCCGAGGCGGTCACCACCGTCTGCGCCGTCGACTCCGCGGAGATCCTGGCGCCCGTGGACGGCCTCACCGAGGTGTGGGCCGCGGGCGTCACCTACCGCAGCTC
The DNA here is from genome assembly GCF_055569945.1 of Streptomyces sp. NPDC031340. NCBI lineage: Bacteria > Bacillati > Actinomycetota > Actinomycetes > Kitasatosporales > Streptomycetaceae > Streptomyces > Streptomyces sp. NPDC031340. The sequence continues at coordinate 157,020 of NZ_JBVIIE010000017.1, read as the reverse complement.
GCAGCGCGCCCGGGTCCAGGAGAGCCTGCACTCCGGCGACGTCTACGACCGCGTGTACGGCGCGGCACGCCCGGAGCTGTTCTTCAAGTCCACCGCCTGGCGCGTCGCCGGCCCCGGCGCGCCGATCGCCGTCCGCGTCGACTCCGCCGTCAACGTCCCCGAGCCGGAACTGGCCCTGGTGCTCAACCGGCACGCCGAGATCGTCGGCTACACCGTCTGCAACGACGTCAGCTCCCGGTCCATCGAGGGCGAGAACCCGCTGTACCTGCCGCAGGCCAAGGTGTACCTGGGCGGGTGCGCGCTGGGACCGGCGATCCGCCCGGCCTGGGAGGTCGCCGACGCCTACGACCTCCCGATCACCCTGGCCATCCACCGCGACGGGACCCGGGTCTGGCACGGCGAGGCGAGCACCGCCCAGCTCAACCGCCGCTACGACACACTCGTCGAGCACCTCTTCAGGGCCGACGTCTTCCCCGCCGGCGCCGTACTGGCGACCGGCACCTGCCTGGTTCCCGAACTGCCGTTCACCTTGCTGGCCGGCGACGAGGTGCGGATCCGGGTCGGGGAGATCGGCGAACTCGCCAACCCGGTCGTGATCGGCAAAGACACCCTCACCGGCCCGGCGTACGCGGCGGCCGGCTGACCCGGCTGACCCGGCTGACCGGGCAGGGCCGGCTGACCCGGCTGACCTGGTAGGGCCGACAGGGCAGGCGGCCCCTGTCGGCATCGGCCGCCCGACCCGCCTCGGTGGCGCCTGCGTCACTTGCTTCACCCGCTTCACGTCTCACCTGTCTCACTCGGTGCGGGCGGCCCGGAGCCGGGCCGCCGGAGTGGATGTCGCCGACGCGGCCGGGACCGGCCGGCTGTGGCGCCGCCGCCGGACGGCCGGCACGGCGTCCGTCCGGCGAAGGGCCGGGTCACCCGGCCCCGCACCCGCGGCCCACCGGCCCGCACGAGCAGGCCGGCGGACGGGCATGACCCCGTGCCCCAGGACCACACCCGATGCGGCGGCGCGGGCCGGCCTGGTCCGGACGGGGCTGCCAGGCGCCGCTGAACAGCGCTGCCTCTGCCCGGCCTGGCGGGCGCCGTGCACGCACACGCAGCACGTGCACGCACACGCAGCACGTGCACGCGCCGAGCTACGGCACATGACGCGCCGGAACGCGCCGGACGACGACACAGCGGCCGCGGTGGCAGGGGCCGCGCATGCTCGGCCCCTGCCACCGCGGCCGCCGGTGGATCCGCGTCGGGCTGCGGAAGCCGCCCCGGTGTCTGCCGTCCCGGCCTCGCGGCAGCCTGCCTGCCCCTCCCTCCGCCCCCGCCCAGCAGCTGAGGCCGTCGACACCGGGGCGGGCGGCAGACATCCGGCGACCGGTGAGGGCCCACCGGCGAGCGCCGGTTCGCCGGAGACCGGGCACCGGCTGCCAGTGAGCCGCCGGGACGTTGCCGGGCCCGGTTTCGGGCCCGGGGGCCGCGGCGGCCACGACCGGCGCCGGTGCCACCGCGGCTGAACCTGCAGAGAGATTCCGTGCGGGCCGACGGCCGTCCGCCCACCGACCGCGCGGCGGAGTGAGCGGACGGCCGCTCCCATCAGCCGGCCGTCCGCTCCCAGGCCTCGCCGGCGGGTACGCCCACCGCGGCGGGCAGCCGGTAGGCGGACGCCGCCGTCCCGGCCCACACCGCCGTCCGCTCCGACGCGGTCAAGGACGCCGTCAGCTGTTCCGCCGCCTCGGCCACCTGGGCGTAGGAGGCGGCGAGCAGGCAGACCGGCCAGTCGGACCCGAACATCACCCGCTCCGGACCGAAGGCGTCCAGGACGATCTCGGCGCAGCGCCGCAGGTCGTCGACCGTCCAACGCTCCCAGTGCGCCTCGGTGACCATGCCGGACAGCTTGCAGTAGGTGTCCGGCAGGGCGGCCAGCGCGCGCACGTCCCGCTCCCAGCCACTGAGGTCCCCGCCGGTCAGCGGCGGTTTGGACAGGTGGTCCAGGACCAGCCGCAGCCCGGGCAGAGCGCGCGCGGCCCGCAGGGCGGCCGGCAACTGGTGCGGGGCGGTCAGCAGGTCGTACACGAGACCGGCGTCGGCGACGGCCCGCAGGCCGCGGTGTACGTCGGCCCGGTTCAGCCAGTCGGGGTCGGGCTCCGCCTGCACCACATGGCGGATGCCGGCCAGCCGCTCACCGCCGGGGGCGGCACGCAGCGCCGCGAGCCGCTCGGCGACGTCCGGGGCGGTCAGGTCGGTCCAGCCGACGACCGCGGCGACCGGCGAACCACCGGCCGCCGCGATCGCCAGCAGGTCGACGGTCTCCTCGTGCGAGGCCGAGGACTGGACCAGGACGGTGGAGCCGACCCCTGCGGCGGCCAGCAGCGGCCGCAGGTCGTCCAGGGTGAAGCTGCGGGCCAGCGGCGCCATGGTCGCCGGGTCGATCCACGGCTGGGGCCGCGCCGACAGGTCCCACAGATGGTGATGGGCGTCGATCCGCCAGGCCGGCCCGGCGGGCGTGTCCGTCGCGGCCGGGCTCACCGGAACACCGCCAGCGCCTCGAGCCGTTCCCACAGCCGCTCCGGCACGTGCGCCGTGAGGTGCGCGGCGTTCTGCCGGACCTCTTCGGCGCTGCGGGCGCCGACGACGACGGTGCCGACCGCCGGGTGACGGAAGGGGAACTGCAGGGCCGCCGCGGCCGGCTCGACCCCTGCCTCCTCGCACAGCCGCCGCATCTCGAGCGCCGCGGACAGTACCGGCTCGGGCGCCGGCTGATAGTCGTACATCGCGCCGGGGCGTGGATCGGCGAGGATCCCGCTGTTGAACACGCCGCCCACGAGCACCGCCACCTCGCGGCGGGCGCACAGCGGTAGCAGTTCCCGGGCCGCGGTCCGGTCCAGCAGCGACCAGCGGCCGGCCGGCAGAACGCAGTCGACGTCGGTCTCCCGGACCAGCCGGGCGAGCGGGGTCGCGTCGTTCATCCCGGCGCCCACCGCCCGCACCAGGCCCTCCTCGCGCATCCGGACGAGTTCGGGGACCGTTTCGGACACCGCCTGGTCGAGGTGGTCGTCCGGGTCGTGCACCAGCGCGATCGCCACCTGGTCCAGCCCGGTGCGCCGCAGGCTGTCCTCGATGCTGCGCCGTACGCCGGAGCGGCTGTAGTCACGGATCCGCACCAGGCCGCCGTCCTCGTCGGCGAACTCCGCGCCGTGGGCGCCGTGCGGCGCGTCGTCGGCCGGCACCAGCAGTCGGCCGACCTTGGTGGAGACCACCGCGTGGGCCCGCTCGGTCTCCGGCAGGCCGCGCAGGAAGGCGCCCAGCCGCTGCTCGGCGAGCCCGGCGCCGTAGTGCGGCGCGGTGTCGTAGGCCCGGATCCCCGCGTCCCAGGCCGCGCGGAGCGCGTCGTACGCGGCCCGCTCACCGACCGGGCTGAACAGCCCGGCCAGCGGCGCGGTCCCCAGGGCGAGCGGCCCCAGGCGCAGCCCGGTGCGCCGGTGCAGCACGTCCGGGCGGGTGGCGACGGACGCCGGGAGACCGCCGGTCACCGGGCGGCTCCGGCCGGGGCCGCAGCCGCCGCGCCCGCGCCCGGGGCGCTGGCGGGGCGCAGCCGCAGGCCGGCCATGCCGCCGTCCACCGGCAGCGCGGTGCCGGTGGTGGACGCGGCGGCCGGGCTCGCCAGGTAGACGACGGCGGCCGCGACCTCCTCGGCCGTCACCAGCCGGCCCAGCGGCTGGCGGGCGTTCAGCGCCGCGCGCTCGGCCTCCGGGTCCTCGGCCGCGGCCAGCAGCCGGTCGACCCACGGAGTCGCCGCCGTACCGGGGTTGACGCAGTTGACGCGGATGCCCTCCCGTACGTGGTCGGCGGCCATGGCCAGGGTCAGCGACAGCACCGCGCCCTTGGACGCCGAGTAGGCGGCGCGCTCGGGCAGTCCGGCCGTGGCGGCCACGGAACACATGTTGACCACGGCCGCGGCCGGCGAACGGCGCAGGTGGGGGAGAGCGGCGCGGGTGGTCCGTACGATGCCCAGGACGTTGATGTCCAGGATCCGCGTCCACTCGGCGTCGTCGTTGTCGGCGACGGTCCCCTGGGCGCCGATGCCCGCGTTGTTGACCAGGATGTCCAGCCCGCCCAGGCGCTCGGCCGCCTCGGCGATCGCGGCGCGGACCGCGTCGTCGTCGGCGACGTCGCAGGTGAGCGCGGGCAGAGTGGCCCGGTCCTCGGCGGGCAGCGTCTCGGGGGCGCGGTCGAGGACCACCACCCGGGCGCCGCGCCGGGACAGCAGGCGGGCGGTGGCGAGGCCGATGCCGGACGCGCCGCCGGTGACGACGGCCGCCAGCCCGGCCAGGTCGGCGGGCGGCGGGGGCGGCGGGGGCGGCTGTTCCGGGCTCGGCACGGGGCGGGTCATGTGCGTCTTCCTTTACTGGGGCGGAGCGGCTGGGAGTGTCCTGGGGACGGGGGAGCTGCGGAGAGCGCGGTCAGGCCGTGCCGACGACCTGCCGCTGCCGCCCCAGGCCGTCGATCTCCAGTTCGATCACGTCCCCGTCCACCAGGTACGGGTAGTCGTTGGCGCCGAAGGCCACCCCCGCCGGCGTGCCGGTGTTCACCAGGTCGCCCGGCTCCAGGACCATGAACTGGCTCAGGTACCACACCACGTGGTGGACGCCGAAGAGCATCTTGGCCGTCGTGCCTTTCTGCCGCTGCTCGCCGTTCACCCACAGCCGCATGCCGAGCGCCTGCGGGTCGCCGGCCTCGTCCGGGGTGACCAGCCAGGGTCCGAGCGGGTTGAAGGTCTCGCAGGACTTGCCCTTGTCCCAGGTGCCGCCGCGCTCGTGCTGGAAGGCGCGTTCGGTGACGTCGTTGGAGAGCACGTATCCGGCGATGACGTCCCCGGCCGCCTCGGGGGAGGGGAGGTAGCGCGCCTGCTTGCCGATCACGACGCCGAGTTCGATCTCGTAGTCGGTCTTCACGCCGTCGTGCGGGATGAGCACGGTGTCGTTCGGGCCGACGACGGTGTTGGCGGCCTTCATGAAGACGACCGGCTCGTCCGGGTGGGCGGCGTCTGTCTCGTCGGCGTGGTCGGAGTAGTTCAGGCCGATGCAGACGACCTTCCCGGGCCGGGCGATCGGCGCGCCGACGCGCTCGCCGGAGATGTCGGCCGACGGCAGGGCGCCCATGGCGAGCGCCTCGGCGGCCCGGGCAGGACCGCCGGAGGCCAGGAACGCGCCGTCGATGTCGTCCGTCAGCGTCCGGAGGTCGACGTGGCCTCCGGCGCCGTCCGACAGCACGGGCCGTTCGGCTCCGGGGGGACCGACGCGGAGAAACTTCATGGCGGACCGGCCTTTCTTCTGTGGTCTGCGGTCTGTGGTCTGTACGGGGGTGTCGCGGGACGGTCGTCGCGGCGGGCCGCCGCCGGTGCCCCGCGGTGGTCCGCGGCCGGGCGCGAGCCGCCGCGGGGCCGGCGGTGGTGTCGCGGGACGGGCCGGTCTCAGTCGAGGTGGAAGACCTCTTCGGCGTCGACCCAGCGCTCACCGTCGGCGGCCGTGTCGAGCGGCAGCTGGCAGGGGTCGGTGAGCTGCCACCACTCCTGGGTGGCGGGGTCGGCGGCGATGGCGGCCATGTCGGCCTGGTAGTCGTCACCGGTGTACTCGTAGTAGGCGAACAGCGTGTGGTCGCGCAGGAAGATCGAGTAGCGGGTGATGTGCGCGCGCCTGAGCGTGTCCAGCACGGCGGGCGGGACGGCCCGGTGCAGTGCGCGGTACCGCTCCTCCTGCTCGGGCCGCAGCCGGATGACGGAGGCGATGCGGCGGGGCTCGGCCACGGCGGTCACTCCTTGGTCGCGCCGGCGAGCATCCCGGAGACCAGGGCCCGCTGCGAGAACAGGAACACCACCAGCACCGGGACGATGGTGAGCAGTGTCGCCAGGGCGAGTTCCGGCCGCATGATCTGGTCGCCGAGCCCGCTGGAGGTGTTGAAGACCGACGACGAGGTGAGCAGGTTGTTGAGGCCCACCTGCGCCGGGTACTGGGAGCTGTCGGGCAGCATCACGAACGGCAGGAAGAAGTTGTTCCAGTTGCCGACGAAGTTGAAGAACCCGACCAGGGCGACGACCGGTTTCGCGAGCGGCATCGCGACCAGCCGGAACACCTGCCACTCGGAGCAGCCGTCCATGCGGGCGGCGGACAGCAGGTCGGCGGGGACGTTGGAGGAGAAGTAGATGTAGGTGAGGTACACGCCGAAGGGGAAGAACGAGAACGGCAGGATCACCGACCAGATCGTGCCGTCCAGGTGGACGGCGTTGACCTCCAGGTACAGCGGCAGCACCAGCGCCGCCGAGGGCATCAGCATCACCAGCAGGGTGACGGTCAGCAGCACGTGACGGCCCACGAACCGGGTGAGGGCCAGGGCGTAGCCGGCCGGGATGCTGGTGACCAGGGTCAGCAGCAGCGCGCCGAAGGAGTACAGCGCGGAGTTCTTCAGCCAGGTGAGGACGACCCCGTCCTGGAAGGCGTACAGGTTGTGCCAGGCCCGGGACAGGCCGCCGAACGATCCGAACGCGAACGGGCTGTCGCGCAGGATCTGTCCGTCGGTCTTGGTCGGCGCCAGCAGCAGCCAGACCACCGGCAGCAGGAAGAAGAGGGTGAACAGGCCCATGACGACGATCCAGGCCGTCCGGGCGGCCAGGGACCTGGGCCGCAGCCGGCGGGCGGCCGGCGCGGTGCGGCGGCCGGCGCCGGGCGGGGCCGGCGCCGGATCGCTCGCGGCGAGGCGGGTGGTGGTGGCGGACATGGTGACCTCTGCCCTTTCAGTCCCGGTCGAACAGGCCGGCGCGGAAGACCACGAGCGCGGCGCAGCCCAGGCCGAGGACGAGCAGGTCGACGGAGAGCGCGGCGGCGCCGTTGAAGTCGCCGGCCTGGAAGGCGTACTGGTAGGAGAGCTGGTTGGGTGACCAGCTGTCGGGGATCATGCCCCAGCTGGCGGTGGAGACCAGTTGCGGTTCGACGAACAGCTGGGTGCCCGCGGCGAACGCGAGAATCAGCATGTAGGCGATCCACTTGGTCAGCATGGGTATCTGGATGCGCAGCGCGATCTGCAGGGGACTCGCCCCGTCGATCCGGGCGGCTTCCAGCACCTCGTGGGGGATGTTGTTCAGCGCCCCGTACATGATGACGATCCAGCCGCCGGCGCCGGTCCAGAACGCGATGACGGTGAACAGCACCGGCAGGTGGCCCGGGGCGATGACCTGGGCGAGGGTGTGCCAGCCGAAGGCCTCGAGGAGCCGGCCGACCGGGCTGGCCGCCGGGTCGAGGAGGATCAGCCAGAGCAGCACGCTCGCCACGCCGGCCAGCGCGCCCGGCAGGTAGAACAGGAACCGCAGGGTGGCCGAGGAGCGCCGCATCCTGCCGTGCAGCAGCAGCGCCAGCAGCACGACCAGGACCATCAGGACGGCCAGCCAGATCAGCAGGTACACCCCGATGTGCACGAACGCCGAGCCGAACCGGAAGTCGGCGAAGGTGCGGGTGAAGTTGCCGAGGCCGACGAGCTGGCCGCGGGAGTTGGACAGGGCCAGCCAGACGGCGTAGCAGGTGGGCAGGACGCCGAAGGCGAGCAGCAGGACGACGTAGCCGGAGGCGAAGAGGTATCCGGCCCGTCCGGCGGGGTTGGTGGCGGTTCGCCCGCCCCGCCGGACGCGCTGTGCCGGTGCGGTGGTCATGTGGTGCCTCAGTTGTTGACGGTGTAGCCGAGCGACTTGGCCTTGTCGGTGATGGCGGTCTGCCAGGTGTCCAGCGTGCCGGTGATCGTCTTGCCCGAGTTCAGGGCGGGGATCACGGTCGAGGCGTAGACGGCCTCCTGGCTGTACTGGGTGGCGGACCAGCCGGGCCACACGGCGCCGGCCGCCGAGCGGAAGGCGTCGCTGACGTCGGTGGCGAAGTAGCCGGTCTTCTTCTGGTTGGCCAGCCAGGCGGTGGCGGCCTGCTTGTAGGCGGGGTAGGTGCCGGCGGTGGCCTGGTAGTCGTCCGAGGTGGTCATCCAGGTGACCAGGTCGGAGGCGGCCTTGAGGTTGCGGCTGTGCGAGGAGACGAACCACACACCGCCGCCGACGTTGCCGGTGTAGGCGGTGGAGTCGCCCTCGAACTTCAGCGGGGCGGCCGCGGCGATCTGCCCGGCGGGGGTCTTGAAGGTGGAGTTGAAGAGCGTCTGACCGTACCAGGACGGGCCGGGGAGCATCAGGACCTTGCTCGCCTTGTTCTTGATGAAGCCGGCGCCGAAGACGCTGTCCTTGGACACCGAGCCCTTGGCGATCAGGCCGTCCAGGAGCTTCGCCATGCGGGTGCACTTGGCGTCCTGGAGGTTCACGGTGACCTTCTTGGCGCCGCTGACGGTGCTGGCGGGGCACTGGGAGGCCCAGAAGTACACCTCGGGGGTCCAGGGGTCGCCGGCAGTGCCGACCAGGTAACCGGGGTGCTCCTTGGCGACCTTCTTGCCCAGGGCCTGGTACTCCTCCCAGGTGGTGGGCACGGAGTACCCGAAGGAGTCCATGAGCTTCTTGTTGTACCAGAGGACGCCCTGGGCGAGGTCGTTGCGGAGACAGTAGGTGTCGCCGCCGACCGTGCAGGGCGCCAGTGCGTTGTCGGCGAATCCCTTGATGGTGGAGTCGGAGACGATGTCCTGGTTCAGCGGGGCCGCGTAGGCCTTGCTGCCCTGTGCGGCCCAGGTGACGTCGTTGTAGTTGGTGCTGAACGCGACGTCCGGCCAGCCGCTGCCGGTGCGGTCGAACAGCTGCACCTTGGTCTGGAGGTCGTTGGCGCCGTTGGCGTCACCGCTGTACGTGACGATCTTGAGCTTCACGTCCGGGTGCGCCTTCTGGTACGCCTGCACCCCCGGCACGCGGGTGGCGTCCGCCCAGACGGTGATTTCGCTCCCGGCCTTCTGCGTGACGGGCTTGAACGCGCCGGACGCCGCGTCGGTGGACGGCGTGGGGTCCGCGCTGCCGCAGGCCGCGACGCTCAGCAGGGCCGCGGTGGACAGGGCCACCCCGATGGCACGTCTGCGGGAACGGGAGAGCGCGAAGGGAACACCGTTGTTCATGGCTGACCTCTTGTGCGAAGTGTGCGGAGTATCGGGACGTCGAGCTGCACTGATTCGAAGGAAAGTATGCTGATCGGCCGGATTGCTCAGGCTTTGGGTGGCACTACCGTTTCGTCGTCGACGTAGGGCTGGAGTGCCGCGGGGTAGTCGAGCCCCGCCGGGAGGGCGACGCCGGGTCCCTTGGGCGCGTGGACCAGGCCGTTCTCGTCGATGCCGCTCTCGCGGGTGATGGGATTGCCCAGCACCAGGGACTCGTAGTAGGTGTTGTTGGAGATCGCCATGCACAGGTGGCGGTTGGGGATCTCCGGCCCGTGCACCTCGGCGCGCAGCCGGTAGGCGTCGGCGAGGTGGGCGGTGCGCATGGCTCCGGTGAAGCCGCCGCGCAGCTGGGTGGAGGCGCGCACCCCGAAGGTGGCGGCGCCCGCCTGGATGAAGTCGGCGGAGTTCATGTGCGCCCCGTCGGAGGTCTCGGCGACCAGGAGCGGGACGGCCACCGCGTCGGCGAGGCGCTTGTAGGCGGTGACGCTGAACTCCCGCATCGGCTCCTCGTACCAGAGGAAGCCCGCCTCGGCGAGTGCGTGGCCGACGTGGATGGCGTCGGGCAGGTCGAAGCCGGCCGAGCCGTCGTACATCAGCGGGACGTCGTCGCCGACGTGCTCGCGCAGGGCGAGGCAGAGCCGGGCGTCGCGCCGGGCGTCCCCCCAGGCGTGCAGCTTGATGGCGGGGTAGCCGAGCTCCAGCGCCTGGTCGGCGATGTCGAGGTACTCCTCGGTCGAGGAGTAGGTGACCGTGGAGGCGTAGGCCGGGATCGAGGTGCGGTAGCCGCCGAGCAGCTGCCAGGTGGGCAGGCCGGCGAGCCGTCCCGCCAGGTCCCACAGCGCGGTGTCGACCAGGCCGAGCAGATAGAGGGGGAGTTCCTCGGTACGGTCCAGCTCCCACATCCGGTGCCACAGCCACTCGCGCTGCAGCGGGTCCTGGCCCACCAGCTCCTCCCGCAGTACGCGGTCCAGGAGGTCGGCGAGCATGACGGCGGTGCCGCGGCGCGGCGCCATGGCGACCCCTTCGACCCCCTCGTCGGTGCGGATCCGCAGGACCGCGGCCTCACCCTCGGCCGGACTGCCGTGCAGTCCCCGCCTCCAGACGAACGGCGGATCGGCCGCGGGGACGCGGACGGGGTGGCTCTCGACTTCGGCAATGCGCACCGTGCGGTACCTCATTCATTCGTCTCTCCGGCGAAATGTTCGGGTAACGTAAGTCGTCATACGACTGCTGTCAAGGGTGTGCGCACGCTAGACTGAGCGGCGGCGATCCGACGACGAAAGGACCAGATGATGGCGCAGATCAGCACCGGCGAGGCCCGTGGTTCCGCCGAGCTCGCGCCCTGGCCCAGGCGGCCGGCCCGTCTCGCGCACGCCGTTGTCGAGGCGCTGACCGACCGGGTGGTCGCCGGGTTCTTCCCACCCGGCTCGGTGCTGCCGTCCGAGCCGGAGCTGTGCGAGACCTTCGGCGTCAGCCGCACCACCATCCGGGAGGCCGTGAAGGCGCTGGAGGCCAAGGGGCTGGTCCATGCCCGCCAGGGCTCGGGGACCACGGTCGCCGCCCAGGAGGAGTGGAACCTGCTGGACCCGGTGGTGCTCGCGGCGACCTTCCAGCACGACGACGAGCTCGTCGTCCTCGACCAGCTGGTCGGGATCCGCTCGGCGCTGGAGTCGCAGATGGCCGCCCAGGCGGCCGCGGTGGCCGACGAGGCCGACCTGCGTGCCATCGAGGAGGTACTGCGGCGGATGGACGAGGAGACCGGCACCCCGCAGCGGTTCATCGAGACCGACGTGGCCTTCCACGCCGCTGTCATGCAAGCATCAGGCAACCGGCTGGGGCAGTCCATCGTCCGGATCGTGCACACCCAGGCACGGACCACCAGCCTCTACAACGGCACCCCCGACGAGCGGGCCTGCGCGACCGCGAACGCCGAACACCGGCGCATCGTGGAACGGCTCACCGCCCGCGACGCCGAGGGCGCCGCCCGCGCCATGGCCGCCCACATCGAGCAGGCCTGGCAACGCCGCCGCTTCCCCGCCTCCCGCTCCTCGGCCGGCTAGACCCGCCCGCCCCTGCCCCGCCTCCCGGCAGGGGGCCGGCTCGTCCGCCGCGCCCTCGCGGACCCGCCCCACGCCGGGGGCGATGCCTGCGTCGTGTACGGCGCCGCGCGCGTCGGCGGACGCTGCCCCGCGCCCCGCGTCCGGCACATCTGGCGCTCCGCCTGTCCCGCCCGGCTTCCGGCGTCCGGGGCCCGGTGTCCGGCGCCGCGCCCCGCGTCTGGCGCTTCGCCCACCGCGCCCCGCGTCTGGCGCTTCGCCCACCGCGCCCGGCGTTGGGCGCCGTGCGCCCCGCGCGCTCGGACGTGTGATCCCGGCGGCTTCCGGCGTGCCTGCGAGCGGTGTGCGTGCACAGTCGCGGAACCGGTTCGCCGCCGAGCGCGCCCAGGCCGGAAGGGTGTCTTCCCGCCGCCGCACAGCCGACGCCGATGCCCCGGCTGTCCGGCCGCGTCGGGATCGCGTCCCGCGAAGTGGTGTAGGGGACCAAGTGCGACACATTCCGGCCTGCTGAGGCGAATTCAACGCCCGTGCCGGCGGAGCAGCCGCTCCCGGCCTGCGGGTTCCGGCGCCTTGATCGCCTACAGCACCGGGCGGGACGCCACCCGCGTCGGCCGATCGTCGTGGCGGGCGCGTGGGAAGCGATATCCCCCCACGAGGCAATAGATCCGTTTTCCCGACGATTCGTTCGCGTGCGTCGCCGAATGGCCTTTCGATCTTCGGGCGCTCTATGGCTAATATCAGGCCACCAACCGCTACTGCCTGGCGCGATCTCGTCACGGTGCGGCTGAACAGTGACGAGGAGAGTGTCTCGCGCGTGAGTGGATCGAGCAGGATCGGACGCCGCGGATCAGGCGGTTCGCGGGCCGGCCGGCGACGTACGGACCCGACCGACATGCAGCCGTCCACGGCCGGTGAACGTCGCCTGCCGCTGCGCACGGTGCTGCTGGTACTGCTGCTCGTGCCGAGTGTGGCGCTGGTCGCGCTGTGGGGCGTGGCCACGTACCAACTGGGCGACCAGTACCGGAAGCAGAGCACCCAGCAGGACCTGAGCGCGACTGTCGCGCCGGTCAACGCGGCCCTGTTCAGCGCCCTGGAGCAGGAACGGCGGCTGACCGCGGAGGCGCTGGCCTCACCCCGGACTGCCCGGGCGGCCCTGGCCCGGCAGCGCACGCTCACCGACCGGGCGGTCAAGGCCTTCCGGCCGCTGACCTCGCTGGACACCGGCGACGGTCAGCGAGGACTGGGCGACGCGCTCGCCCGGACCATGAAGACGACCGGGCGGCTGGCGCAGGAACGCCGCGCGGTGGACGCCGGCACCGTCGGCCAGGACCGCGCCTTCGCCTACTACACGGAGGCCGTCGAGGCCAGCATCAAGGTGTTCGCCGTGCTGTCCCACGGCACCAACGGCGAAGTGACCGGCCTGTCGCAGGTCCTGCTCGACCTCAACGGGGTCGTGGACATGATCGGCCGGGAGGACGCGCTGCTCGCCCGGGGCTGGGCGTCGGGCCGGCTGTCGGCCGAGGAATACGACCGGGTCACCGACGCCATCGGTACCCACGAGTTCCTGCTGGACTCCCGCGTGGCGCCCAACCTCACCCCGGCGGAGAGCCGGATGTACGCGGCGATGACCGCCGGCAAGGAGTGGAAGAGCCGGGTCGCGCTGGAGGAGCGGCTCCAGTCCGCCGACGGCGCGGACGGTGTGACGCTGCCGCGGGCCCGGGACCAGTGGCGGGCCGCGACAGACGCCTCGGTCGACGCCCTGGGCCGGCTCACCCGCGTCCACTTCGGCGTCGCCGACGCCGCCGGCGCCGCCGAAGTGGGACGGCTGCGGCTGTTCCTGTTCTCCGCCTCCGCTCTGGGCCTGGTCGCGATCGCCCTGGTCGTGCTGGTGGCCTGGCGGCTGACCGCGATACTGCGCCGACGGGTCACGGCGTTGCGCGACCTGGCGCAGGACCTGGGGCAGCGGCTGCCGCAGGTGGTCGCCCGGCTCGAACGGGGCGAGGACGTGGACGTCGACGCCGAGGTGCCGACGCTCACACCGGCATCGGACGAGTTCGGCGAACTGGTCCGGGCGCTGAACACCGCCAGCCGCAGCGCGGTCAGCACCGCGGTGCGCCAGGCCGAGCAGCACCGTGGCTTCGAGCGCCTGCTGCAGCGCATCGCGCGCCGCACCCAGCTGCTGATCGGCCTGCAGCTGAAGAAGCTGGACGAGCTGGAGCGCCGGCACGAGGACCCGCAGCTGCTGGAGGGCCTGTTCGACCTGGACCACCTCACCGCCCGGCTGCGCCGCTACGAGGAGAACCTGGTGATCCTCGGCGGCGGCCAGCCGCGGCGCCACTGGCGCAGGCCGGTACCGCTGCTGGACGTACTGCGCGCCGCGCAGGGCGAGGTGCAGGACTACCGGCGCATCGCGATCGACGTCGAGGGCCGGCCCTGGGTCTCCGAGCGGGCGGTGGGACCGCTGATCCACATCCTGGCCGAGCTGATGGAGAACGCGACCGCCTTCTCCAAGCCGCCGACTCCGGTCGAGATCAAGGCGGCGCCGGTCAGCCGGGGCATCGCGGTGGAGATCGAGGACCGCGGACTGGGCATGGACGCCGAACAGTACGAGGCCGTCAACGCCCTCATGCAGGCGCCCCCGCAGCTGGACGTGATGACCCGCGCCGACGACGTGCGGCTGGGCCTGTACGTGGTGGCCCGCCTGTCGGCGGGCCTGGGCCTGCAGGTGGAACTGCGGCCTTCGGCGTTCGGCGGCACCCGCGTCATCGTCCTCGTGCCGCAGGACCTCGTGGCCGAACGGCCCCGGTCGGTGGCGGACGCCGCCGACAGCCCGTCGCCGGACGACACCGGCGCCGCCCTGCCGCCGCCGCGCCGGCCCGTCGACTCCCGTCCCGCGGACGGCTCTCACCGCGCGGACGGCCCGTACGGCCTGCCGGTGCGGTCGCGGGGACAGGCGATGGCCGGCGTCACCGCGACCGAGCCGGCTGCCGCGCCCGAGCCGTCCGCCGCGGACACGCCGGCCGCGCCGGACGCGCAGGCCGGGCCCGCGCCGCTGCCTCGCCGGACACGTCAGGCCAGCCTGGTGGCCGAGCTGCGCGCGCCGACCCCGCAGGACCCCCCGGCCTTCCAGGCCCCGCCCAGTGCCCCGGCCCGCTCCGGCGCCACCATCGGCGCCTTCCAGCGGCAGTCCCGCAAGAATCGCGCCGACGGCGCCCGGCCGTCCGTGCCCGGCACCGACCAGCCCGAACCGCTCACGACGGAAGACCGAGGATGACTCAGCGAACCATCGCCACCGACGCAGACCTGGACTGGCTCCTCGACGGACTGGTCGACCAGGTCGCCGGCACCCGGCATGCCGTCGTCCTGTCCGACGACGGCCTGGTGATCAGCCGTTCGAAAACCATCGACCGCTCCGACGCCGAGCGTCTGGCCGCGATCGCCACCGGTCAGCAGAGCCTGGCCCGCGGCGTCGGACAGCTCTTCCGGGGCGGACCGGTCCACCAGGTCATCGTCGAGATGGCCGACCTCTGGCTGTTCGTCACCGCGGCCGGCCGGGGCACCCACCTGGCCGTCGTCGCCTCTCAGGAGGTCGACGCCGAAGTGATGGCGGTCGCCATGCACACGCTGGTCCAGCAGGTGGGCCAGAAACTGGGCACCGACGCACGTACCCCGCAGTCCGGCCCGACACCGCCCGCCGGTCCCGGGGCCGGCGCATGAGGCATTGGACGGAGGAAGCCGACGACGACGCCGACCAACCACTGGTCCGCCCCTACACCATCACCGGTGGCCGAACCACCGCCGGCCGTGACGACCTGACCCTGATCACTCTGATCACGGCGCAGACCGTCTCCAGCGCGGACACCACGGCCGACCGGCAGGCACTGCAGCCGGAACACCGCACCGTCCTGCGGCTGTGCGCGCGCGGGCCGGTCGCGGTGGCCGAGATCGCCGCCGAACTGGACCTGCCGGTCTCGGTGACCAAGATCCTCATCGGCGACCTGATCGACGCCGGACGGGTACGCGCCCGGCCGCCGCTGGCCTTCGCGCACAACGGCAACCTCCCCGACATGACCATCCTTGAGGCGGTGAGAAATGGGCTCCGCGGGCTCTGATCCGGCGCAGACGGCCCAGGCCGTGAAGATCCTGATCGCCGGCGGCTTCGGGGTGGGCAAGACCACCCTGGTCGGCGCGGTCAGCGAGGTCGCCCCCCTCCACACGGAGGAGTACCTGACCCGTGCCAGCGTCGGCGTGGACGACCTGGTCGGCATCGGCGCCAAGACCACCACCACCGTCGCGCTGGACTTCGGACGCATCACCATCAGCGACGAGCTGGTGCTCTACCTGTTCGGCACCCCCGGCCAGGAACGCTTCTGGTTCATGTGGAACGACCTGGTGCACGGCGCCCTGGGAGCGGTGGTACTGGCCGACACCCGCCGCCTGGAGGTCAGCTTCGCCTCCATCGACTTCTTCGAGAGCCGAGGCATCCCGTTCGTCGTCGCGGTCAACTGCTTCCACAACGTCCGCGACCGCACGCCCCAGGAGGTCCGCACCGCCCTGGACCTGGACCCTCAGGTTCCGCTGGTGATGTGCGACGCCCGTGAACCGGCCGACGCCCGAGAGGTCCTGCTCGCCCTGATCGAACACCTCATGGCCCGGCACTCCGCACCGCAGCCGACCGTGTGAAGCACCCCGACGGGCCTCACGGGGGCGTCAGCCGTCCACGCACGACCACACTCGTGCCCCCCGACGGCCGACGCCCCCGCGCGGGACGGAAAAGCCCGGGGGACGTCAGGTGATGTGGCGCAGCAGGGCGGCGACGGCCGGTGGGGGCTCGCCGGGGGGTCGTACGACCATGACCTTCCAGCTCGGGGCGTGCCGGTCGAAGCGGTACTGGGGCAGATCGGGGAAACCGTCCGCGATCGACTTGGGCATGACGCAGACGCCCAGGTCGTTGCGGACCAGTTCGGCCGCCGCACCGATGTCGTTCACCTCGAACGTCGTACTGCGGTCGACGCCCGCGGCGCGGAAGGCCCGGTCGACCGCGTAGCGGATGGCCCACCCGGGGGTGAAGTCCACCAGAGGCAGCCCCGCGACGTCGGCGAGCCGGACCTCGCCGTTCGGCGCCGCGCCGGCGAGCACCCGCCGGGGCGCCGCCAGCAGCACCATGTCCTCGCGGGACAGCAGCCGGGTCGCGAGCCCGCGCTGCTGCTGGCGGTCCAGCGCCACCACGGCCAGGTCCACGGTGCCGTCACGCAGCGCCTGCCGGATGTCGGCGACGGCCGCCTGCCGCAGCCGCACCACCACGCCCGGATGCTCCGCGCGCAACGCGGCCAGAGCATGGTGGAGCCCCGCCCACACCCCCTGCATCGTGCCGACCGTCACCCGCCCGCACAACTGCCCCCGTACGGCGTCGACGGCCTCCCGGGCCAGTTCGGCGGCCCGGAGCGTCGCACGGGCGGCGGGGACGAACGCCTCGCCGGCCGGGGTGAGGGCGACGCGGTGCGTGGTGCGGTCGAACAAGGGGGTGCCCAGTTCGCGTTCGAGGGCGCGGACCGTGCTGGACACGGCGGACTGGACCACGTGCAGCCGGCGTGACGCCGCCGTGAACCCGCCGGTGTCCGCCACCGCGACGACGACCTCCATCTGCCGCAGATCCATCATCCGCTCCCGGTCCAGCAGCGTTCACGGCCGGCGCGAGGGCGACCGGCGTCGATCTTCGCTGCATCGTACGGGGAAAGTCCGCGGACGGGCGGAGCCGGCCCGCGGCCGTTCCTCAGGCGCGGACCAGCGGGGTGTCGACCAGATGCTCGGCCAGGAACCACGCCTGCCGCTCGCCGGTCCTGATCACCTGCGAGACCAGCAGGTCGATGGTGCCGTCGTCACCGTACTCGGCGGTCCGGGCGGCGGCGTCGTGGGTGTCGATGAGGATCGTCTCGTGGGCCTCGAGGAGCCGGGACAGCATGGCCGGCACCTCCTCCACCCCGTCCGGGGGCCGCGGGATCGACGTGATCTCGGCGACGTGCCGCGGATCTCCCACCGCCACACCGCCCAGCGACTGGACGCGTTCGGCGAGGGTGTCGATGATCTCGAGCTGTTCGCCCGCGTGCTTGTCCAGCACCAGGTGCAGCTGGTAGAAGGTCGCGCCGCGCATCAGCCAGTGGTGCTTCTTGTAGAGGCCGTAGAGGATCTGCGTGTCCGCGAGGACCTTGTTCATGCGCTGGCAGGAGTACATCCGCGCCTCGTAGGACAGGGCGACCGGGAACTGCTTGACGGTCCCGAACTCCTGGATCACCTCGCCCTTCTGGTGCAGCCAGGGCTGACTGCCGTGCGCGGATGGAGAGTTGGTGGTCATGGTCCGCCTCCTGCGGTGCCGTGCTGTGCGTACCCCGGTGACGCTAGGCGCACGGTCGGGGGGTGTCTTGACCGGCAGTGCATGCGGTGCTGCCCGCCAGCGCACCGTGCCCCCGCCCCCGGTCCCGCCGCTCCCGGCGTTCGCTCTCGGGCAAGCATCCGTGCGTCGGCGGA
Source organism: Streptomyces sp. NPDC031340 (assembly GCF_055569945.1). Classification (NCBI taxonomy): domain Bacteria; kingdom Bacillati; phylum Actinomycetota; class Actinomycetes; order Kitasatosporales; family Streptomycetaceae; genus Streptomyces; species Streptomyces sp. NPDC031340. Next base: position 139,330 of record NZ_JBVIIE010000017.1, on the reverse strand, counting down.
CTCGGGCCGCTGTCCGGGCCGACCTAGCGTCGGCCGGGAAGTCCGTGCGCGGAGAGCCGGCGGAACGAGGAGAGGCATGAGCGCGAACGAGCAGGCGGACGTGGTGGTCGTCGGCCTGGGGCCGGGCGGCGAGTACGTCGCCGGCACGCTGGCCGAAGCGGGACTGGACGTGGTGGGGGTCGAGGCGGACCTCGTCGGCGGCGAGTGCCCGTACTGGGCGTGCGTGCCCAGCAAGATGATGATCCGGGCCGGCAACCTGCTCGCCGAGGCGGGCCGGGCACCCGCCCTCGCCGGTGAGGCCGCCGTGACTCCGGACTGGGCCAGGGTCGCCGGACGGATCCGCGACGAGGCCACCGACGACTGGAACGACAAAGTGGCCGCCGACCGCTTCACGGCGAAGGGCGGCCGGCTCGTCCGGGGTGAAGGCCGCCTCGCCGGGCCGCGCCGCGTGACGGTCGGCGACCGCACGTTCGAGGCCCGGCGCGGTGTCGTGCTGGCCACTGGTACCCGGCCCCGGATCCCCCCGGTGCCGGGGCTGGAGGGCACGCCGTACTGGACCAACCGGGACGCCATGGCGGTCGAGGAGCTGCCGGCGTCGATGCTCGTTCTCGGCGGGGGCGCCATCGGCGTCGAACTCGCCCAGGTCTTCGCCCGCTTCAAGTGCGCGGTCACCGTGATCGAGGGGCAGCAGCGGCTGCTGTCGCAGGAGGAGCCCGAGGCGGGGGAGCTGGCCGCGGACGTGCTGCGCGCGGACGGTGTCACCGTGCTGACGGGCGTGCGGGCGCGACAGGTGGGCCATGACGGCTCCGGGTTCACCGTGCACATCGAGGGCGACGACCGGCCGCTGCGCGCCGAACGGCTGCTGGTCGCCACCGGACGCCAGGCCGACCTGGGCCCGCTGGCGGTCGACACGGTGGGGCTCGACCCGGAAGCGGGCGCCGTTCCCACGGACGGGCGGATGCGGGCCGCGGAGGGGCTGTGGGCGGTCGGCGACATCACCGGCCGGGGCGCCTTCACCCACGTGTCGATGTACCAGGCGCAGATCGCCGTCCGGGACATCCTCGGGCAGCCCGGACCCGATGCCGACTACCGTGCGCTGCCCCGCGTCACGTTCACCGATCCGGAGATCGGGGCCGTGGGCCTGACGGAGCGCCAGGCCCGGGAGCGCGGCCTGCGCGTGCGCACCGGCGTGGTGCCCGTCGCCTCCTCCGCGCGCGGCTGGATCCACGGGCCGGGCAACGAGGGGTTCGTCAAGCTCGTCGAGGACGCCGACCGGGGCGTGCTGATCGGAGCGACCTCGGCCGGGCCGGTGGGCGGGGAGGTGCTGTACGGGCTGAACGTGGCCGTCCACGCCGAGGTTCCCGTCGCCCGGCTCCGGCATATGATCTACACGTATCCCACCTTCCACCGGACCATCGAGACAGCCCTGGGAGCCCTCCGCTGAACGGCGCCCCGACCCCGCAGGCGGCCCCGCGTCCCGGGCGGTGGCGCACCATGGTGGGCCGCAACCCGGGCGAGCCGCACCGAGCCGCCACCTCGCTGGAACTCTTCTTCGACCTGTGCTTCGTCGTCGCGGTGGCGCAGGCGTCCACGAGTCTGCACGAAGCGCTGACGGAGGGGGACCAGGCCGGCGGCGTACTGCGGTTCGCGCTGGTCTTCTTCGCCATCTGGTGGGCGTGGATGAACTTCACCTGGCTCGCCTCCGCCTACGACCCCGGCGACATCGCGTACCGGCTGACCGTGCTGGTGCAGATCACCGGCTCGCTCGTGCTCGCCGCCGGGGTGCACCGTGCGTTCCAGGACGGGGATCTGCGCGTCATCACGCTCGGGTACGTGGTGCTGCGTACGGCGTTGGCCACGCTCTGGCTGCGTGCCGCGCTGTCCGACCCCGCCCGGCGCAGGACCGCGCTGCGCTTCGCGGCCGGGGTGACCGCCTGTCAGCTCGGCTGGGTGGCCTTGCTCTTCGTCCCGGCGCCGGTGCGGCTGCCGGGCATCGTGGTGATGGTCCTCGCCGAACTGTCCGTTCCCGTGTGGGCGCAGGCCGCCGGGATGACGCCCTGGCATCCGCGCCACATCGCCGAGCGCTACGAGCTGTTCACCCTGATCGTCCTCGGCGAGTCCGTCTCGGCCGCCACCGTGGCCGTCCGCGGCGCCTTCGACCGGCACCAGGGCACCGGTTCGCTGTACGCGCTGGCGGCCGGCGGCCTGCTCATGGCCTACGCCATGTGGTGGCTGTACTTCGCCCGACCCGCGCACACGCTGCTCGCCACCACGTACCAGGCTCGCCACCGGAGATTCCCCTGGGCCTACGGCCACTACCTGATCTTCGGGTCGGCGACCGCGGAGGGCGCCGGGCTGGCCGCGTACGCCGATCACGTCACGGGTCACGGCGGGGCCTCGCCGATCGTGGCCGGCGCCGCGGTCACCGTCCCGGCGGCCGTCTTCCTGATCACGGTGTGGGGCGTGCACCTGCGGCCGCACCAGAGGAGCCTGGGGGAGTGGATGCCGTTTCCCGTCGCCGCGGCCGGTGTCCTGGCGGCCGCCTGGTCCCCGGCACCCGCGCTGCTCGCCGGTGTGCTCCTGGCGGGCCTGGTCGCGGTGGTCACGGTGCCGCGCCGGTGACCGGGCCGGCGGCGGAGACCGGCCCGCGGCGGTATTAGGCCCGCGGTGGTGACCGGCCCGCGGCGGTATCGTGCCCGCGGCGGTGACCAGCCCCGGGCACGACCGGGCGGCCGCGGGGACGGGCACCGTAGGGGAAGCCCGTCCGCGCGGCCGCCTTGCCGCCCGGGCCCGGTCGGTCCGTCGCGCCCGCCACCGCGGAGGGCGCGGGGCGCCGGTGCCCGCCCGGGGGTGTGCGCGGCCCGGTGTCAGCCCGCGTGCAGCGCGCCGCGCAGGACGCCGGTCGCCAGCGTGATGGCGGCCTCGGCGGCGTGGGTCTCGCGCAGGGCGTTGAGCATCACGAAGTCGTGGATGATCCCCTGGAAGCGGACCGCGGTGACCGGGACGCCGGCCTCGCGCAGTTTGTTGGCGTAGGCCTCGCCCTCGTCGCGGAGCACGTCGGCCTCGCCGGTGATGACCAGGGCCGGGGGCAGGCCGGTGAGCTGCTCGGTGGTGGCGCGCAGCGGGGACGCGGTGATCTGGGCGCGCTCGGCCTCGTCGGTCGTGTACTGGTCCCAGAACCACTGCATGCCGTCGCGGCGCAGGAAGTAGCCGGTGGCGAACTGGTGGTAGGAGCCGGTGTCGAAGTTCGCGTCGGTCACCGGGTAGAACAGCACCTGCTGCACCAGCGGGACGTCGCCGCGTTCCTTGGCCATCAGGGTGAGCGCGGCCGTCATGTTGCCGCCGACGGAGTCGCCGGCCACGGCCAGCCGGGAGGCGTCCAACCCCTTGGCGGCGCCCTCCTCGACGACCCACTTCGCGACCGTGTAGTTCTGCTCGATGGCGACCGGGTAGCGGGCCTCGGGGGACAGGTCGTACTCGGGGAACACCACGGCGGCGCCCGCGCCGACGGCGAGTTCGCGCACCAGGCGGTCGTGCGTGTGGGCGTTGCCGAACACCCAGCCCGCGCCGTGGATGTAGAGGATCACCGGCAGGGTCCCCTCGGCGCCGGCGGGCCTCACGACACGGGCCCGGACACTGCCCGTCGGACCGCCCGGGACGGTGATCCACTCCTCGTCGATCTGCGGCTTCTCGATGTCGCCGGACTGCACCTCGTCGACCGCCTTGCGCCCCTCCGCCGGGGCCAGGTCGAAGAGGTAGGGCGGGTTGGCCGTGGCCTCGGCGAACGCGGCCGCGGCCGGTTCCAGGACCGGCCGGACCGGTACGACGGCTTCGGAGTCGGACATGTGGTTCTCCCGGGTTCATGGGGTGCGCCGGTCTTTCCGGCGGGATGACGCGGCTTCGGGGCAGGCACGGAAACCTGCGGAGCCGCCGGTCACCACGCTAGGCCGCACCGGCGCCCGCAATTGACCACGGGCGCACCGGATGTGACCCCGCAGTGCACGGAGCGGCAGTGCACTGTCGGAACGCATCGAGTGCACTGCCGGGAAACACGGGCGCTCCGGCGCGCAATAGCCTGGCGGCGCAGCAGTCGAGGGCGCCGGGTACGGGCCGTGCAACACAAAGAAAGCCCGCCCGGAATGCGGATCGGTCCAGCTTCGAGCGCAGAGATTGCGCATGCGCCACATTATTCCCGCCCGCCGCTGCCGGCGCACATGGACGTCGATGCAGAGGCGATCGACGCCGTTCATCCCGCAGGAGGTTGTCGCAAGGTGTCCACGATGCCGGTCGGTGGGCTGGTTCCCCGCGCCACCGACAACGCCGCGGATCTGGTCGTCCGCAACGCGAAGATCCACACCGGAGACCCGGTCCGCCCGCAGGCCGAGGCGATCGCCGTCCGCGACGGTGTCATCACCGTCGTCGGCGACGACAACGACGTCGCCGCCCACGTCGGCCCGGACACCCGGGTGGTCGACGCGCTCGGCCGCCGGATCGTTCCGGGGCTCAACGACGCGCATCTGCATGTCATCCGAGGCGGCCTCAACTACGTACTGGAGCTGCGCTGGGACGGTGTCCCCACCCTGCGCCAGGGCCTGGCCATGCTGCGCGAGCAGGCCGCCCGCACCCCCAAGGGCCAGTGGGTACGCGTGGTGGGCGGATGGTCGGCCGAGCAGTTCGCCGAGCGGCGCCTGCCGACCGTCGCCGAACTGAACGCCGCCGCGCCCGACACCCCGGTGTTCGTCCTGCACCTCTACCAGGCGGCGGTGCTCAACCGGGCGGCTCTGCGGGCGGCCGGGTTCACCCGGGACACCCCCGACCCCCGGGGCGGCCAGATCGTACGGGGCCGGGACGGCGAGCCCACGGGCATGCTGCTGGCCGCCCCCAGCGCCCTCATCCTCTACTCCACCCTGGCCAAGGCCCCGGTGCTGGAAGGGGAGGACAAGAAGACCTCCACCCGTCACTTCCTGCGGGAACTGAACAGGTTCGGTCTCACCTCGGCGATCGACGCGGCCGGAGGATTCCAGAATTTCCCCGACAACTACAGCACGGTCGTCGGCCTGGCGAAGGCCGGTCAGCTGTCGCTGCGCATCGCCTATCACCTCTTCCCGCAGACCGCGGGCCAGGAAATCGACGATCTCACCCGCTGGATCGAAATGGCCCGCCCCGAGGACGGGGACGAATGGCTGCGCCTCAACGGCGCGGGGGAGAATCTGACGTGGGCCGCGGCGGATTTCGAGAACTTCGCCGAGCCGCGCCCGCACCTGGCCGACTATGAAGCGGAATTCGAGAAAGCGGTACGTCTTCTCATGGAGAACGGCTGGGGATTCCGGCTGCACGCCACCTATGACGAGACCATCCGCCGGGACCTGGCGGTGTTCGAGAAACTCGCCGCGGAAGGGCTCTTCCCGGCCGGCAACCGGTGGCTGTTCGACCACGCGGAGACCGTCTCCGCGGACAGTCTGGACCGCATCGCCGCGCTCGGCGGCGCCATGTCCGTGCAGAACCGGCTGTCCTTCCAGGGCGAGGCGTTCCTGCGCCGCTACGGTCCCGGCGCCGCCGCGGACGCCCCGCCGGTCCGGGCCATGCTGGAGCGCGGCCTGACCGTCGGCGCCGGCACCGACGCGACCCGGGTGTCCAGCTACAACCCGTGGGTCGCCCTGCACTGGCTCATCACCGGCCGCACCGTGGGCGACCTGGTCCTCCGCCCGCCGCACAACCGGGTCGACCGCCGGACCGCGCTGGCCATGTTCACCCAGGCGGGTGCCGCGCTGACCGGGGAGGAGGGCGTCAAGGGCGTCCTGCGCCCGGGCTTCCTCGGCGACCTGGCGGTCCTTTCCGAGGACTACTTCACCGTGCCCGAGCCGGCCATCGCGCACATCGAGTCCCTGCTGACGGTCGTCGGCGGCCGCATCGTCTACGCGACCGCCGAGTACGAGGGCCTGGACGAGGAACTGCCGCCGGTCAGCCCCGACTGGAGCCCGGTGGCCCACTTCGGCGGCTATCAGGCCACGCCCGGCACCGGCCTGTCGGGCGCGCGCCAGGCCGAGCTGCTCGGCCAGGCCGTCGCCGAGTCGGAGCAGCACCGTCAGTGGCGCGCCCGGCGCGGTCTGGCCCAGGAATCCGCGAGCACGTTCTTCGACCCCTGCTTCTCCCTCTGATCTCCCGGGAGGGGCCCGGTCAGGAGCCGCCCCTCCCGGGACACCACTTCCACGCGCACCGCCGGCCGCGCGGTCGCGCTCGACAGCGGACACCCGTCCGCGACCAACCCCACACCTGGAAGGGTCCTTTCATGGTCAACATCTCCGAGGTCACCGCTGCCCCCAGCCCCGACCTGCTGACCCCGGACAACTGCGCGGTGCTGTTCATCGACCACCAGCCGCAGATGTTCTTCGGCACCGGCAGCGGCGACCGCACCGCGATCATCAACTCGACCGTCGGCCTGGCGAAGGCGGCCAGGGCGTTCGACGTGCCGGTCGTGCTGAGCACCGTGGCCGCCGAGTCCTTCTCCGGCCCGATCATGCCGCAGCTGGCCGACGTCTTCCCGGACCAGAAGATCATCGACCGGACCACGATGAACGCCTGGGAGGATCCCGCCTTCGTCGAGGCGGTCAAGGCCACCGGCCGCAAGAAGCTGGTCCTCGCCGGCCTGTGGACCGAGGTCTGCGTCGTCCTGCCCACGCTCTCCGCCCTCGCCCAGGGCTACGAGGTCTACGTGGTCACCGACGCGTCCGGCGGCGTCACCCCGCAGGCCCACGAGCACGCCGTGCAGCGCATGATCCAGGGCGGCGCGGTTCCGGTGACCTGGGTGCAGGTACTGCTCGAGCTGCAGCGTGACTGGGCCCGCGCCGAGACCTACCTGTCCGTCATGGACGTGGTGAAGGAGCACGCCGGCGCCTACGGCCTCGGCGTGGTCTACGCGCAGGCCGTCATCGGGGACCACGCCGCCGGCTGACCCGCCGCTCATAGCCAATAACAGTCAAGAACGGTCAGGAACAGGCAGGAAGAGATGGACGCTGGACTGCTGGTCCTCCGGCTGGTCGCGGGGCTCCTCGTCGCCGGCCACGGAGTGCAGAAGGTGAGTTTCCGGCTCGGGGGCCACGGACTGGCAGGCGGGACCGAGGAGTTCCGCCACGACGGGTTCCGCGGCGGCCGGCTGACCGCGATCGTCGCCGGAGCCAGTCAGATCGGTGCCGGTCTGTTCCTGACCGCCGGACTGCTCACGCCCCTGGCCGCGATGGCGGCCATGGGCGTGATGACGGTCGCGGGCACCGTCAAATGGCCCAAGGGCCTGTGGGTGCAGAACGACGGCTACGAATACCCGATGGTCCTCGTCGTCGTCTCCGCGGCGCTGGCCCTCACCGGTCCCGGCCGGTGGTCGCTCGACCAGGCGCTGGGCGTCACGCCCTGGCCGCTGTGGGTGGTTCTCCCCGCGATCGTCATGGGCCCGGTGAGCGGGCTGCTCACCCGCCTGGTGCTGCACCGCCCGTCCGCCGCAACGAAAGGGAAGCCGTATGCGCAGGCTGCTGAATGACGCGGTACGCACGCTCGTACCGCCCGGACAGGACCGCCACGGCCCGCTGCCTCCCCTGATGCTGACGCTGACGGTGGTCACCGGCCTGGTCGACGCGGTGAGCTATCTGGCGCTCGGGCACGTCTTCGTCGCCAACATGACCGGGAACGTGGTGTTCCTGGGATTCGCCCTGGTGGGAGCCGCGAACCTGTCCGCGCTCGCCTCCGTCGTCGCGCTGGCGTCGTTCCTGGCCGGCGCGCTCGCCGGGGGCAGGCTCGGCACCCGTTTCGCCGCCCACCGCGGAAACCTGCTGAAGACGGCCACCGCCGTGCAGACGGTGCTGGTCGCCGTCACCGTGGCTGCCGCCGCGGTCACCGACGGCCGCGTCACCACGTGGGTCCAGTACACGCTGATCGTGTTCCTCGGGCTCGCCATGGGCCTGCAGAACGCGGCCGCCCGGCGCCTCGGCGTCCCGGACCTCACCACGACCGTACTGACCCTGACCCTGACGGGGCTGGCCGCGGACTCCACTCCGGCCGGCGGCGCGGCGCCGCGGCCCGGCCGCCGGATCCTGTCCGTGCTGGCGATGCTCCTCGGCGCCTTCGTCGGGGCCGAACTGGTCCTGCACGGCCACCTCGTGCTCACCCTGAGCCTGACGCTGCTGCTCCTGGTGGTCACCTCGGTGACCACCCACCGCCTCTCGTCCGCCGACCCGGCCTGGACACGGCCGCCCTCATGAGACAGGGGCTGCCGCCCTGAGCCACTGGCTCCCGCCCCGGGACATCGCCGGACGCGAGCCGGACACCGGGGCGGGGCGGCGCCGCGGTTCACGCGTCGACGAGCCCCGTGGGTGAGGCGGGGCACGGCGTCGACGCCTGGGTGTCGCGCCATTCGCGGGGCGCCATCCCGTAGGCGGCCCGGAACACCCGGCTGAAATGCGCGGCGCTGGTGAAACCCCACCGGTGCGCCACCGCGGCGATCGTGGCGCCGCTCGCCTGCCGTGCCAGGTCGCGGCGACACTCCTCCAGACGGCGCCGCTGGATCCACCGGCCCACGGTGGCGTCCTCACCCTCGAACAGCTTGTGCAGGTAGCGCAGTGATATGTGGTGAGCCCGGGCGATGGCCTGCGGGGTGAGATCGGGGTCCGCGAGATGACGGTCGATGAAGTCCTGGATCCGCAGCAGCAGCGCCCGGTTCCCGCCGGGTGTGTCCGGATCCGGCCGGCCGAGGACCTCGTCGGCCAGCACGCCGAGCAGGTCCACGACGTTACGGGCCATCAGTTCGCTGGTGCGCGGCGGGTAGGTCCCGGCGCCGTCGACCAGCCCGGCCAGGAAGGGCGAGAGCAGGGCTCCGAGGGGCGTGTCGGGGCCGAGCGGGGAGGCCGTGACGCGGGCCATCTCGGACTCGCTCAGGCCCAGCACGTCCCTCGGCAGGACGAGGGACTTCGTCCGGAAGGACTGGGGGAGATTCAGCAGCACGGGGCGGGCCATGTCGTAGACGAAGACGTCCCCCGGCCCGAGGATCGCCTCACGGCCGTCCTGCTCCAGCCGGGCGACCCCTCGTTCCAGCAGTTTGACGACCACGTACTCGTCGTCGTCGCTCTGCTGGACGAGCCGGCGCGTCCGCAGCGCGGACAGGCAGTCGCCGCCGTCCACGGTGACGGCCTGGAGCCGGCCGATCGACGCGGTACGGATGGTGCCGGAGTACACCTCGTCGGGGACGGTCATGTCCACGGCGCCGAAGGTGCGCGACAGGGCCTCGCGCCAGTACGCCCGTCTGCGGCCGACGGGCAGCGAATCGGTGGTGTGGAAGCTGCCGGGGGCGCTTCTCTCCTGGACATCCGTCGACATGCTCTCCGTCCTCCAACCGCTGCGTCTTCGGGAACACCGTGCCAGCGGGCACCGGGGCGGCACATCGCGTGAATCCGTGAGATCGGGGGTACGGCACCGAGACGGGACGTCCGGCTACTTGACAGAGCCGCTGGTGGCACCGGCGGTGACGTAGCGCTGGGCGACGACCAGCAGGACCGCCGCGGGGACGGACGCCAGGACCGCGGTGGCCATGACCGCGTTCCACTGATCGGTGTGGGCGCCGAGGTACTGGTAGATGCCCAGGGTGACCGGCCGCACGTCCTCCGTGGTGGTCAGCGTGAGGGCGAACAGGAAGTCGCTCCACGTGAACAGGAAGGTGAAGACGGCTGCGGTGATCAACGCGTTCCGGCTCAGCGGGAGCACCATGTGGCAGAAGACGCGCAGCCGGCCGGCGCCGTCCACGCGCGCGGCCTCGAGGATCTCCCCGGGAATGCTCCGCATGAACGAACGCAGGACGATGACCGCGAAGGGGATTCCCGCGGTGGAATCGGCGAGGACCAGTCCCAGGTGGGAGTTCAGCAGCCCCAGGTCGTTGTAGGCGGGGTAGAGCGCGTTGGCCACGGCGATGCTCGGCACGGTCTGTGTCATCAGGATGCCGAAGACCACCACGTCCGTTCCGCGGAGGGGGAACCGGGCCAGCGCGTAGGCCGCCGGCGCGGCGAGCCCGAGGCTGAGCGCCACGCTTCCGAGGGCCACGACGAGGCTGGTGACCAGGTTGCGTCCCTGGTCGCGCAGCGCCGTGGCGTATCCACCGAGGTCCGGGTGGACCGGGAACCAGCTTCCCCGCAGGGTGTTTCCGGCCGGCTGGAGGGAGGCGTTCACCATCCAGTAGACAGGGAACAGCATCAGCCCCAGCAGGGCGATCCCGACGAGGGTGGACGGCAGGCCGCGGCCCGGTGCGCGCTTCACGGGACCGCCTCTCAGAGGTTCCGGGCACGCCGGCCGGCGCGCAGATGGACGAGGGCGGACACCAGCGAGACGACGACGAGCACGTTGCCCATCGCGGCGCCGCGCCCGAAGTCGAACTGCTGGAAGGACAGTTCGTAGGAGCGGGTGGCGATGGTCTGGGTGGCGTCGGCCGGCCCTCCGCCGGTCACCACGAGGATGATGTCCAGCACTTTGACCGTGTAGACCACGCCCAGCACCAGCACGACGCTCACCACGGGCCGCAGCAGCGGCCAGGTGACATGGCGGAACGACGCCACCGGGCCGGCGCCGTCCAGCTTCGCCGCCTCGTACAGATGCGCCGGTATGTCCTGCAGCCCGCCGTACAGGAGCGCGGTGTTGAAGGGGATTCCGACCCAGACGTTGACCAGGATCACCGACACCAGCGCCTGTGAGGTGCCGGTGAGCCAGGGGATGCCGGACGACGTCAGACCCAGGCCGCGCAGCGCCGCGTTGACGACCCCCGTGTCGGGGTCGAGCATCCACCTCCATGTGGTCCCGGAGACCACCAGCGGCAGCAGCCACGGCAGCAGCAGCAGCGAGCGCAGCACGCCGCCGAGCGGGAAGCGGCGCTGGAAGAACAGGGCGAGGGCCAGGCCGAGCACGAACTGGCCGCCGATCGAGCCCGCGGTGAACAGGACCGTCGTCAGCAGCGCCCCGGGAAACATGTCCGACGACAGGATCTCCGAGTAGTTCCGCAGCCCCACGAACGGCGCGGCACCCGTGTAGAACGTCGTGATCGTGTACCGCTGGAAGCTCATCACGACGTTCTTGACGACCGGCCAGCCGAAGAACAGCAGCAGGTACGCGGCGGCGGGCGCGACGAACATCCACTGGGCGAGCCGTTCCCGGGAAAGCGCCCGGGAACGCGCCCGCCCCAGGTCCAGGTCCAAGCCCCGGTCCAGGTCCAGGCCCCGGTCCCGGTCCCGGTCCTGGTCAGTCGTCGGTCGCGATCCGCTGCGCATGCCTGAGGGCTTCTTCCGGTGTCTGCCGGCCCGTCAGCGCGGACTGGATCGCGGTGTATATCCCGGTCGCCGCTCTGGGCCACCTGACGCCGAGTTCGCCGGTACGGGCCCGGGCCGCTTCGACGCTCTCGGCGAAGGCGGCCATCGACGGGACCCGCTCGGCGTACCGGGCGGCCACCGCGGGGCGGGAGGGCACCGTGAAGTGCTGCTCGGCCACGGTGAGCATGCTGGCGGAGCTGTTCAGGCAGGCGAGGACCTGGGCCGCCTTCTTCTGCCGGGCCTCGGAAGCGCTCCGCGGTACCGTCCACACCTCACCGCCGAGGGGTGTGACCGCGGTCTGCCCCGCCCGGGGAACGGGGACCGGAGCGACGCCCCAGTGCAGGTCCGGCTGTTCCTTCAGCGCGGGGATCCGCCAGGGACCGTTGATCATCATGGCCGTCCGGCCGGCGGCGAACTGGTCGTGGACGTCGGCCTGTGTCCAGTTCAGCACCGACTTCGACATGGATCCGCTCCTGACCAGGTCGACCCACAGCTGAAGCGCCTGTGCGGCCTCGGGCGTGTCCAGCCGTTTCTCGTCCCCGCCGTTGGACCACAGGAAGGGCAGGAACTGCCAGGTGCCCTCGAACGTGGCGTTCGCGTCGACGGCCATGCCGTAGCGCCCGGGGCGGGTCAGTTCGGCCGCCGCGGCCTTCAGCTCCCGCCAGGTTTTCGGTACGGCGACACCGGCTTCGGCGAGCATGTCCTTGTTGTAGAAGAGGGCGACGGTGCTGACGGCGGGAGCCAGTCCGTACACCTTCCCCCGGTAGGTGCCCGCCGACCGGATGCCCTCGGCGAATCCGCTGGTGTCGATGCCGTACCGGTCCAGCGGAGTCAGCGCACCGGACTGCGCGATCTGCTGCAGGTCGGGGTTGTCCAGCATCAGCAGGTCGGGAAGGGTCCGCGAGGACGCCTGCTGCAGGACCTTGGGGACGAGCGACGCCCCCGGAACGCTGGTCTGCTCGACCTTGACACCGGCGGTCCTGCCGCAGCGGGTGAGCAGTTCGCCCCACTGGGCGTGTTCGCGCGCGTCGGTGTAGTAGTCGAGCGCCGTGATGGTGGTGACCTCGCCGGTGGCGGATCCGGCGGCGGTTCCACCGCTGCAGCCGGTGGCGGCCAGTGAAAGGGCGACGATTCCGGTCACGAGGGCGGCGATCCGCCGCGCCGGCGGTCTGGCCGGTGAGATCATGCGTCTGCCTTTACCGAGTGACGAGTGACGAGTGACGAGTAAAGGTCACGTCTGTGGCCGGGGTCGGTGCCGGGAGGGTCTCCCGAGTCCGGCAGGCGTCATCAGACCATGCCGGTGTCGTCCGTTCGGGCGAATGCTATAGGCCGCGGCCATCCGCCTGCTCGACCGCTTCCCGGATCATCGCCGCCACGGCGTCGGGCTGCGACAGCACCACGGCGTGCGAGCCGTCCAGCAGGTATTCGGTGGCCGCCATGCGCTGCGCCATGAAGCGCTGAGCGGTGGGGCTGAGCATCCGGTCGGCGGTCGCGATGGCGTACCAGGACGGCTTGGAGGCCCAGGCCGGCGGGCCCGATCTGCCGGTCAACGCGCCACAGGCGATCGGCCGTTGGACCACGGACAGCACCTCCTCCACGCCGGACGGCAGGTCGGCGGCGTACACCTGGGAGAACCGCTCCCTGCGGATGTACAGCTCGCTCTCCCGGCTGCCGGGGATCCGGACCGGGAGGGCGGCGATCCGGGTCGCCTCGGCCGACGGCACCGGGGCGAAGCGGTTGGTGATGTCCAGGACGCACTCACCCGCGTCGAGGCCGAACGCCGCCACGTAGCACAACGCCACTACGTTGTCGTCGTCGGTGGCGGCGTGGGTGATGACGGCGCCGCCGTAGTCGTGGCCGACCAGCACGACGGGCACGTCGATCTCGCGCACCGCGCTCCTGATGTAGGCGGCGTCCTGCTCCAGCCCGCGCAGCGGGTTCGCCAGCGCCCGTACGGTCATCCCGGCGGCGTGCAGGAGGCTGACGACCGACGCCCAGCACGAGGCATCGGCGAACGCGCCGTGCACCAGCACGACGGCCGGCGGTGCTGCGGGGGTGAGCGGGTGCATGCCGGTGACCTCCGACTGAGTGTGGCGATTCCCCAGCCAAGCGCGGGCGGGGCGGGCGTGGCATCGCGTGAACGTACCAATGATCCACTCAGCCGTCGGGCAGGGCCATGACCACGTTCGCCAGCTGTACCCGGGAGTTGACCGCCAGCTTGCGGAAGACGGAGGTCAGGTGAGTGTTGACGGTGTGCGGGGAGACGACGAGCAGGTCGGCGGCCGACCGGTTGGTGTGGCCCTGGGCGATGAGGCGCGCGACCTTCTGCTCCGAGGCGGTGAGGGCGTCCCAGCCCTGAACGGGGCGCTGCACGGCCGCTGCCCCGCGGGTGCCGGCCCCCGCACCGTCCAGCTCGTGCCGCAGGCGTGCCGCCGCCGCGTGGGCGCCCGACTCCGCGAACATGCCCCGGGCGCGCGCCAGCGCGGCGGCCGCCCGGCGTTTTTGGCCCGCCGCGAGGAGCGCCCGTCCGAGATCGGCGTACGCGGCGGCCCGGACCAGTGGGCGGGGGCTCGCCTCGAGCAGCGTCACGGAGCGTTCCAACAGGGCGAGATCGTCCCGCACCAGCCCGAGCGCCTGCGCCGCGATGCCCGTGGCGGTCGGCACGGCGGGGTTGCGCCGGGCATGGGCCCCGGCCTGCGCGGCCAGGTCCTCGGCGAGTTCCCGGTCCGCGCCGCGCAGGGCCATGCGTATCGCGGAATCGACCCAGTGACGCAGCAGCCGCCACCGCATGAAGGAGCCTGCCTCCTGCACCTGCCGGATCCTGGCGACGGCAAGGCCGACGTCCCCGTCCGCCTCGGCGTGGACCGCCTCCAGGAAGCGCACCGCGGCCGTGTTGCCCGGGTTCGGTTTGACCGCCAGCCGCTCCCGCGCCGCTACCAGGTGCTCGCGCGCCGCCTCCCGGTCGCCGCGCAGCAGGGCGATCCGGGAGCGGATCACCCGACCGTTCACCTGCTGCACGGGTATGTGTACGTCGTCCTCCAGCCGCTCCATGGTCGCGAAGCCGGCATCGGCGTCGTCGAGCCGGCCGAGCCCCAGATCGTGCTGTCCCTGCGCCCACAGCAGCATCGCCTGGCGCGTGGCCCCGGCGCTCTCCGCCGCCCGCAGGAGCAGTCGCCCGCCGGACGCGAAGTCGTCCAGGTGCAGGTGCGCGACGACCTCTTCGGGCAGGAAGGCGGAGTCGATGGTGGTCAGCGCGGCGAAACGCTCCAGCGCGAGCGCGTTCTCACCCGCGTTCTGCGCGATCTCGCCGAGCCCGGACAGGGCCAGCACGTGCGCCTCCCGGTCACCGATCGCGGTGGCGGCACGCAACGCGTCCTCGCCGGCCGCACGCGCCGCGTCGAGGTCGGGCCCCCGGGACAGAGCCAGCGCCCGCAGCGCGGCCAGCCTCGCCCCGGCCTCCGTGGCGGCGCCCGCGACGGCGAGGGCGGACTCGGTCCTGCGGAGCAGTTCCTCGGCGCGGTCCATCTGCCACAGCGTCCCGCCGAGGGCGGCCTGCAGCCGGCTGAACACAACCAGCGGCGGCCGGCGGGTCAGCAGCCGGTCACCGGTCGACAGGGCCTCCCGGCTCCGGCCGGCCCGGGTCAGGACGAGGATCGCCTGCTCGCCCACGTCGAACATCAGCGGATGGCCGGACGGCACCAACTCCAGGGCGCGTGTCATGAGGTCGGCGGCGAGGCACGGCGTGACCGGCAGCACGTCCTCGGCGGCCTGCCGCAGCAGCGCCACGGCCTCCTCGTCCCCGGGCAGGGCGCCCCTGAGGATGTGCGGTACCGCGTCGATCGGCCGGCGGCCCGCGGAGACGAGGTGGCCGGCAGCCTCCCGGTGCAGCGCCTTCCGGGCGGACGGCGGGATGTCGACGTAGACCGCCTGGCGCAGCAGGTCATGACGGAAGACCAGATGGTCGCCGTCGTCGTCCAGCAGTCCGGCGCGCATCGCCTCCTCGAGCTCCGAGAGCAGCGCGGCGGGCGTCCGGCCGCACAGCGCGGCGGCGTCGTGGAAGCCGAAGCTGCGCCCCAGCACGGCTCCCATCTGGAGGAAGCGCAGGGTGCCGGGCTGCAGGGACTTGAGTCTGCCGCGCACCCCCAACACGAGCGTCGAGGGCACCGAGTCGCCCGAGACCTCGGCGCCGTCCAGTCCCGCGAGCATCTCGACCGCGAGGAACGGGTTCCCGCCCGCCCCGTCGAGCAGGTCCCGCACCCGCCCGTCGACGGCCGCGCCGAGGACGTCGTCGGCGAGCTGGCTGATGGCCGCGCCGGACAGCGGCCCCAGGGGCACCGTGACCGTCGGAAGCGCGTCGGCCGCGGCCGCGGCGATCTCCTCCGCCGGCCCGGCGGGATCCGGGCGGCCGGCCAGTATCCACAGGACCGGCGAGGTCCGCAGGCGCGCCGGAAGCTGCTTCAGGGCGAACAGGCTCAGCTGGTCGGCCCATTGCACGTCGTCCAGGGCGATCAGCACCGGCATGTCGCCGGCCCTGGCCTCGATCGCCTCCGCGAGACGCTCCACCAGCCAGATCCGCTGGTCCTGGTTGCGGGCGAGGTCGGCGAAGGCGTCGCCGGACAGCAGCGGCTGCTCGCCGCGCAGGACGCAGGCCGCCAACGACGACAGCGGCACGATGCGGTGCAGTTCGTCGGCCTTGCCCAGGCCGACCGAGAACCCCGCCGCCCCGGCCCTGCTGACGGCCTCCGCGAGCAGCGTGGTCTTGCCGATGCCCGGTTCCCCCTGGATGAGGGCGAGCCCGCCGCTTCCGGTGCGGGCCACCGAGGCGATCAGCGTCCGCAACTCGTCGAGTTCGGCCTCCCGGCCGCGCAGACCGCTACGGGTCAGCGATTCGCCCGACCCCAACACTTGTGCCCCTTCCGGCCCACACTCGCCTGCCGGACGCCGCCCGATGCCGACGAGTGCCCGCACCAGGCGGCAGCATATCCGGTCTCCGAAGTAATGATCTTGTCCGAAGTCCAAGGGCCGTGGACGCGTCCTGCGGCCCCACCGTGCCGGACCCCTTGCCGTGCTTCCCGGACGCCGGCCGGTGTCAGAGGTTCGCGTTCGCGGTGCCCGGCTCGGCCGCCGTGCCCGGCCGGCGCTCGGTGGTCCAGTAGAGGAGCGCGAGCAGCGGGAGGGCGGCGCCGAGGACGGTCAGGGCGGCCCAGCCGCCGGCGTGGTAGACGGCGGAGCCGAGCTGGGAGCCGACCGCGCCACCGACGAAGAACATGGCGATGAAGGCGCTGTTGAGGCGGGCCCGCGCGGCGGAGTCGAGCTGGTAGACGGTGTGCTGGCCGAGGATCAGGGTGGTCTGTACGGCCATGTCGATGACGATCGCGGCCAGGGCGATCAGTACGACGCTGTGCCCGCCGAACCCGGCCAGCGCGAAGGCCAGCGCGGCCGCCACGAACGCGGCGCCGGTCATGGGGCGGACGAGCCCGCGGTCGGCCCAGTGGCCGGCGAACGGGGCCACGGCCGCGCCGGCCGCGCCGACGAGGGCGAACACGCCGACCCCGATCGGGGAGTAGTGGAAGCGGGGGCCGGTCAGCACGAAGGAGACCGTGGTCCAGAAGGCGCTGAAGGCGCCGAACATCGCCGCCTGGTACAGACCGCGCCGCGGCAGCGCCGGGTGGGTGCGCACCAGCCGGACGGTGGAGCGCAGCACGTGGTGGTACGGGATGGTCGTGGTCGGCGCGTGCCGCGGCAGGGCCAGGCGCAGGGCCAGGGCGAGCACCGCCATCAGGGCCGCGGAGCCGAGGAAGACGACGCGCCAGCCGGCGAGATCGGAGACCACGCTGCTCAGGGTGCGGGAGAGCAGGATTCCGGTGAGCAGCCCGCTCATCACCCGGCCGACGATGCGGCCGCGGGCGTCATCGGGAGCGAGACCGGCGGCGAACGGCACGAGGATCTGGGCGACCACCGAGGTGGCCCCGCTGACCAGCGAGGCGATCAGCAGCATGGGAAAACTGGTGGCGAGCCCCGCCGCCACCAGGGCGAGGGTCGTGACCGCCAGCAGGACGGTGATCAGGCCGCGCTTCTCCAGCCGGTCGCCGAGCGGGACCAGGAAGAGCATGCCGATCACGTAGCCGACCTGGGTGAGCGTGATCAGGGTGCCGGCGGTGGCCGTGCTGGTGTGGAAGACACCGCTCAGCGCGGACAGCAGGGGCTGGGCGTAGTAGAGGTTGGCGACCGTCATGCCGGAGGCGACGGCCAGGAGCGCGACCAGCCATCCCGGCACGCCGTGCGGGGCCGTCGTGGTTTCGGTCCGGTGAGAGGTCCGGGGCTCGGACGATGCGGACATGTGCGCCTTCTTGAAGGAGCGGGCCGGGGGACCGGCGCGGGCGGACGTGCTGTGAGTGGCCGGCGGCTTCCTCGGCGCCGGCACACAGGCCTCAGCGTGATCCGCCCCTCGCTTCTTCCTCGCTCGGTGCGATGGTTCGGGATATCGGTTATCGCGGATGGAGATGAAGGCCGCGGTGTTCGCCCCGTCGGGCGGTCACCGCCCCAGCACGGTCTCCAGCCACCGCAGGACGTCGGGGGTCACGGGGTCGGCGATGTCGGCGAATTCGTCGTGCTTCTCCAGGAACTTCGCCACGTAGGGGCAGACCGGAACGATGCGCTTCCCCACGGCGCGCACGTCGGTGAGGGCGTGCTGGACGAGGACCGAGGCCAGGCCCTGCCCGGCGAAGGCGTCGCCGACTTCGGTGTGGTAGAAAACGCGCTGGTCGTCGTGGTCGCGATAGGCGGTGAGGCCGGCGACCGTGCCGTCGACGAGGATCTCGTACCGGTGCTTCTCGTCGACTCGCCGGACGGTCGGAGTGGTGGCGGGCTGTGCCATGGTGCGCCTTTCAGTGGTGCGTCGGGTTCTTGCGCGGGGCGATGGTGGTGCGGGGCAGGGCGGGTGCGGGAAGGCGGTGGCCGTCGTGACCGTCGACGCCGCCGAAGCGGTCGGATCCGTTCTCCCAGGCTTGCCGGGCCTCGACGATGTCCTCGTGGCTGCGGCCGATGAAGTTCCACCACATGACGATCTGTTCCTCGAACGGCGTCCCGCCGAGCAGGACCGCACGAGCGGGGGCGTCCGTCTCGTTCGTCAGGGTCAGGGTGTCGTGTCCCGTGCCGAGGCAGCCCAGTTCCGCCGGGCGCAGGAGCGTTCCGGCCATGCGGACGTCCCCCTGGTCGACGAGCAGGCCGTGCTCGAAGTCCGCGCTCACCGGGAGCGTGGTCGTCGAGCCCGGGTCGAGGACGAGTTCGGCGCCGAGCAGGGGCGTGAAGGTCCGCACCGGGGAGGTGTCGCCGGCGAGGGATCCCAGGAACACCCTGATGCCGGCCCCGCCCGCCCGGACCGGGCCCGGCACGTAGTGGCTGAAGTCGCGGCCGGTGTGCCGGTGCGCTTCGGGCAGCGCCACCCACAGTTGGACGCCGTGCAGGACCGTGGTGCCGGCGGTGGACACCTCGGAGTGGCTGATGCCGTACCCGCCCGTCATCAGGTTCAGCTCGCCGGGGCGTACGAACGCGTGGACGCCCAGGCTGTCGCGGTGCTCGATCTCCCCGCTGAACAGCCAGCTCACGGTCTGCAGACCGGTGTGCGGATGGGGAGGGACGTCCATGCCGCCGGTGTCGGCGACGTCGTCCGGGCCGTAGTGGTCGACGAAGCACCAGGCGCCGATCAGTGTCCGGGCCCGCTGCGGCAGCGTGCGCCGTACGGTCATGGCTCGTGGGCCGCCCAGGGGCACGTCCCGTGCGGACAGCACGTCGACCCGCGGCGGGATCGGTTGGTTCATCGTCGACTTCCTTCAGGGCGGTGAGGGCGGCGCATGCCCGGACCGACCGGGACGGGTACGCGCGTGCGGACGTCTCAGGGTTCCAGGACGGCTGGGAAGGGCAACCGGCGGCCTGCGGGCCACCGCCCCGCGGCGGTCGGCCGCGGGGCGGCCCGGCTCACTCGGCGGTCGCCCGCACGGCCTCCTCGATCAGCTCCACGACGCGCTCGGGGTGGGCGAGCATCACCAGGTGCGAGGAGTCGACCTCCACGGTGGTCATCCCGGCCCGGCGGTAGCCGTGACGCTGCACATCGGGGTTGAGGGTGTGGTCTGCGGTGGCGACCAGCCCCCAGGAGGGCTTGGTCTTCCAGGCCGCGCTCGGCGCCTTCTCGCTGAAGGCCAGCGCGGCCAGCGGACGCTGGGAGACGGCGAGCACGGAGGCCAGGCCGGGGTCGACGTCGGCGGCGAAGACGGCGGGGAACTTGTCGATCTCGACCGACACATCGGTGCCCGGGGTGTCCGAACCCTCGACCGGGAACGGCGTGTACACGAGGGCGGAGGCGAGGTCGGAGTCCGGGAAGCCGCCCTGCAGCTCGCCCAGGCTCTCGTTCTCCTCCAGGGCATAACCGGCCAGGTAGACCAGCGCCCTGACGTTGTCCTCCACCCCGGCGACGGTGATGACGGCGCCGCCGTAGGAGTGCCCGACCAGGACGACCGGTCCGGGTGTCTGACGGACGACCGAGGCCACGTACGCGGAATCGCACAGCAGGCTGCGGTTGGGCACCGCCGGGGCCACCACGTCCAGGCCGCGGGCGATCAGTTCCGGGATGACGCGGGCGAAGCTGGAGGCATCGGCGAAGGCGCCGTGAACCAGGACGACGGTCGGACGGTCGGAACGGGACACGAAACAACTCCCTGTGAATGTCGTGGTGATCGGCTGACACGCGGCCGGCCGGGCGGGAACGGGTCCGCCGCTTGGCCGCTTGGCCGCCTGGCCGTCTGGCCGCTTCGCCGTTTCGCCGGGAGCGAGCGGCGCCGGAGAGCGGAACCACCGCCTCGACCGAGGCGCTTCACCGGGCCGGACCGACACATACGGCGTCCGGCCGGGGACGGACCGCGGGTGCGAACAGCACGTTAGGAGCGGCCGGGGAAGGCGTCTTGTCTGTCGGTGCATCACCTGTGGTCCGTGCGCGCCCGCGAGAGGAGCGGGGGCGGTGGCCTGGCACTTCCAGGCAACAAGCGGTGCGTCGGAGGACAACAGGCGGTGCGGCGCTCGCCTTAGCGTGCGGACATCCCGTGCCGCGCATGCCGAGACGAAACCTGGTCCTGCGCGTGCCACCCACTCCGTACGAAGGAACGAAGCCCGTGCCATACATCACCGTGGGCCAGGAGAACTCCACCGCCATCGACCTGTACTACGAGGACCACGGCACCGGGCAGCCGGTCGTCCTCATCCACGGCTTCCCGCTCGACGGCCACTCCTGGGAGCGGCAGAGCGCCGTGCTGCTGGACGCCGGCTACCGCGTGATCACCTACGACCGCCGTGGCTTCGGCCAGTCCAGCCAGCCGACCACCGGCTACGACTACGACACCTTCGCGGCCGACCTGAACACCGTGCTGGAGACCCTCGATCTGCGCGACGCCGTCCTGGTCGGCTTCTCCATGGGCACCGGAGAGGTCGCCCGGTACGTGTCCCGCTACGGCACCGCCCGGATCGCCAAGGTCGCCTTCCTGGCCTCGCTGGAGCCCTGCCTGCTGAAGACCGACGACAACCCCGACGGGGTCGCCCCGAAGGAGTTCTTCGACGGCGTCGTCGCGGCGGTCAAGGCGGACCGTTACGCGTACTACACGGACTTCTACAAGGACTTCTACAACCTCGACGAGAACCTCGGCAGCAGGATCAGCGAGGAGGCCGTGCGCAACAGCTGGAACGTCGCGGCGGGCGGCGGCTTCTTCGCGGCCGCCGCCGCGCCGTCCACCTGGTACACCGACTTCCGGGCCGACATCCCGGCCATCGACGTGCCGGCCCTCATCCTGCACGGCACGGGCGACCGCATCCTGCCCGTCGAGGGAACCGCGCGCCCCTTCCACAAGGCGCTCCCGTCCGCCGACTACGTGGAGATCGAGGGAGCCCCGCACGGTCTGCTGTGGACCCACGCGGAGGAGGTCAACACCGCGCTCCTCGCCTTCCTGCGGAAGTGACCCCGCCGCAGGCCCGCTCGACGGGCCTGCGCACGGGCCGCGCCGGCCGGCCGCCGGAGCCGGCCGCACGCACGTCAGTTCCCCGGCTGCCGCTCCCGTTCACGGGCCGCCCGGCGCAACCGCGCGGGTGTGCTCCCGGTGGCCAGCCGGAAGGCCCGGCCGAAGGCGGACTCCGAGCTGTACCCGACGGCGCCGGCGACGGCGCCGACGGGACGGTCGGTGCCTGTGAGCAGGTCGGCCGCGAGCAGCATCCGCAGCCGGGTCAGGTAGTCGCCCGGGTTCATCCCCGCCTCGCGGGCGAAGTGCCGGATGAAGGTCGCCCGGGACATGGCGTTGAGGGCGGCGAACTTCTCGATGTCCCAGTCGTGGGCGGGGTCGCCGAGCACCGCCTCGGTCACGGTCCGTACGACGTCCTCGGCCGAGGCGAGCCACACCGTCCGCCCGAGCCCCGGTGTGCCGCGCAGCGCCATCGCCAGCAGGATGTCGCACAGCGCGTCCAGCACCGCCTCGGTGCCCGGGGTGGCGGCGCGGGCCTCCGCACGCATGAGGTCGCTGAGCGGTCCCAGCGCTCCGAGGCGGCCCAGGGAGTCCGGTGCGTCGCCCGCCCCGGCCCCGAGGCGGACGTGGACGACCTCGGGAAGCATGCTCATCAGGACCTGCCCCGGTCCCGGCTCCCAGGCGTAGTGGCCGCAGAACAGGTCGACGGGGTCATCCGGTCCGCTCCGCCGGGCGTTCGCGGCACGCTCCGTCGTCTCGTCCGTAGTCTCTGCCGTCACCTGGGCCGTCGCGTTGCCGACGAGTTCGTACGGGCCCGCGTCACGGCGCTCGACGTGCGCTGCCGTCCGCCTGCCCCGGACGTGCATCCGGTGCGCCGCGCCGCGCGGAAGGAGCACCAGGTCGCCCGCCGCCACCTCGATCCGCCGGCCGGGCAGTTCCAGCTCACAGGCGCCGCTCAGCAGCAGGTGGAACGGGGCCTGACCGGCCCCGGACGCCGGATTGTCCAGGGTGTAGCGGCCGGCGACCAGGCAGCGGACGTCCACGCTGCCGCGCAGGCGCGCGAGACGGATGAGGCGACTCAGAGCGTCCATGAAACTTCCTCGACAGAAAATGCGACATCCTCACCTTGTCATCGCGTTGCGCAGGAGGGAAGGTCAGGGGCATGGACACCATGCATGTCGATCTCCTCGTCATCGGCTTCGGCAAGGGCGGCAAGACGCTCGCCGCGCGGATGGGTGCCGCCGGACGCCGCGTCGTCCTCGTCGAGCAGTCGTCGCAGATGTACGGCGGCACCTGCATCAACATCGGCTGTGTGCCGACGAAGGCCCTGATCCACCACGCGCAGGCGCGTCGCCCCGATGAGCCGCCGCGCGACGCCCTGCGCGCCGCGGTCCGCAAGACCATGTCGCTGACCGAGGCGCTGCGGGACCGTAATTTCAGCATGCTCGACGACATCGACTCCGTCACCGTGATCACGGGGCGGGCGCGCTTCCTCGACGAGAAGTCCGTCGAGGTGAGCGCCGGTGACGACCGGCTGGTCGTCACCGCGCCGACGATCGTCGTCAACACCGGTGCCGAGCCGGTGCTCCCGGACGTTCCCGGTCTCCGCTCCAGCGCGTACACGCGCGTCAGCACCGACTTGGTGCGCGGGACCGAACTGCCCGCCCGCATGGCAGTCCTCGGCGCGGGCTACCTCGGGCTCGAATTCGCCGGGATGTACCGGAAGTTCGGGTCCGAGGTCACCGTGCTGGAGGCCGGACCGCGGATCCTGCCGCGCGAGGACGCGGACGTGGCGCGGGCCGTCGTCGACGTCCTCCGGGACGAGGGCGTCACCTTCGTCACGGGAGCCGAGGTCACGCGGATCACGGACGGCGCGGGGCACGCCACGGTGCACTACCGGGTCGCCGGCCAGGACCACGCCCTCGACGCCGAGGCCGTGCTGGCCGCCACCGGCCGCAGGCCCGCGACCGCCGGGCTGGGGCTGGCGGCGGCGGGAGTGCGGACCACCGACAGGGGCGCGATCGTGGTGGACGAGCACCTGCGTACCAGCAGACCGCACATCTACGCGGTCGGCGACGTCAACGGCGGGCCGCAGTTCACCTACATCTCCCTCGACGACAGCCGCGTCGTCGCCGACCAGTTGCTCGGCTCCGGGGCCCGTACGACGGCGGACCGCGAGGCCGTCCCCTACACCCTGTTCACGACTCCGCCGCTGTCCCGGGTGGGCATGACCGAGCGCGAGGCGCGTGAACGCGGCCACGACGTGCGGGTCGCGGCGAAGCCCGTCGCGCGGATCGCCGCCATGCCGCGCGCGAAGATCGTCGGCGAGACCCGCGGCCTGATGAAGTTCGTGATCGACGCCGCCACGGACCGCGTCCTCGGCGCCGCTCTGCTGAGCGTCGACTCCCAGGAGCTGATCAACACGGTCGCCCTGGCCATGCGGCACGGGGTCACGGCGAGTGAACTCCGCGACACCGTCTACACCCACCCCAGTTCGACCGAGGCGTTCAACGAAGTCCTCGCCGCGGTGCGTCAGTAGCCCGTCGTGGGTCGGCGGCGCTCACGGTCGCCGACGCCGGCCCTGAGCGGCCCTGGACGTGGTCCCGCCGTGCACATCATGTGCCCGAGAGTGACTCCTGCCGGTCTCTCCGGCGGACGCCGAGCGCCCGGTGAACGGCGCGGATACGCTGGGGACTCGCCGTCGCCCGGAGGGGGCCGGTGCATGGAAGGCGCGTGACAGGACGGCTGAACCGTCGCCCCGCGCCGAACCGGGAACGAGGAGCGCAGTTGACCGACGAAGCGATGGGCGACGACGTCTACCAGCCGGACGGTTCCGAGGTGCAGGACGACGTCGGGGTGCTGGACGCCTCGGACACTCTGGACTACCGGGCGGGCGACGAGGCTCTCGACGAGGGGTATTCGCCTCCGGAGCGGCCGTGGGGCGTGCAGCACACCGGCGTCACGGCGGCCGAGCGGCTGCGTGGGGAGAGCCTGGACGAGCGTCTGGCCGAGGAGGAGCCCGACGTCGCGATGCGGCTGGGTGACGGTATCGGGGACACCTGGGACACCGACGGTGAGCTCCTGGACGCGGAGGTCGGCGACGAACGGGCGGGCCGTCTCCTCGCGCCCGACGCGGGCGACGCGTTGGCCCGGCGGTCCGGCCTGGTCGCCTCCGACGTGGGCCTGGACGGCGCCGGCGCCTCGGCGGAGGAGGCGGCCATGCATCTCGTCGCCGAGTCCGACACGTACCTCGAAGGCTGAGCGGAGGACACTCGGGTGACGGCTCGCCCACCCGCCGGACGGGCCGTCACCGTCTGACCGACGCCCGACGCCCGGCGGCGCGGGCCGGGCACCGGCAGTCGCAAATGATCGGCGGGCCGGCGGCCTGCGGCCGTACGCTCACCGCATGACTGCCGACAAACGAATCGAGCAGGCCCGACTCCTCTACGAGCGGGCCGTCTTCGGCGGAGACGGTGATGCCCTGGCCGTCGCGGAAGCCGGACTCGACAGCCTCGAGGCCGACGTCGCCCTTGCCCGAGGCCGCCTCGTGCATGCCCGCTTCCTGGAGGAGCACGTCGAAGACGCACAGGAGCTGGAACTCTTCGAGCGCGCAGCGACTTTGTACGAGCGGGCCGGCGATGCGCGGGGAGAGGGCGAGGCACTCTTCTGGGCAGGCACCTTCCACCAGGTGGTCCGCGGTGATACGGAGAAAGCCCTGCCTGCCTTCACCCGTGCCCTCGGTCTGGCCACCGCGGCCGACGACAAGCTGACGAAGTCCTACGTGCTGCGACACCTCGGCTTCGCCGAGCACATGGCCGGAGAGACGGAGGCGGCGAAAGCACGCCTGGAGGAGTCCACCCGCCTCCGTCGCGAGATCGGCTTTCTGCCGGGAGTCGCCGCGAACCTGATCACCCTTGCCGAGTTCGCCGCGGAGGAGGGTCGCCAGGGCGACGTGGCGGCGCTGCTGGACGAGGCCACGGCACTGGCCGAGAAGAGTGGAGCAAGGGGTGTTCTGGGCTGGGCGACGGCAGCGCGTGAAAGGCTCGGCCCGGTGTGACGACGCTGCCGTTCGGCAGTTGTGTCCGGTTCGCCCGCGACGCCGCCAGGGCTGTCATACGGGCCGTCGGCCGGGACCCGCGTCTGCCGGCCGTCGGCACACGTGTGCGTCGGTCGGTCCACGGAGAAGCGTGCCGTGATGACCGCGCGGGCGAGGGTGTGCGTCGACAGGTTGAGGCCGGGGACGCCGGTGTCGCGCCGTGGTCCGGGCCGAGGCTCTGATCGGTCATCCGGCACGGGCGGTGCAGGGGGCGGGTGCCGGGCCGTCACCAGCGCACCGCGGTGAAGTCGACCGGGCGGGGCCGCAGTTCGCGGGTCCGCGCGGTCAGCCGTCGCAGCCGCCGGGCCATGTCGTCGGCGGGGAGGCGCCGGCGGTCGCCGTGGCCCGGCAGCAGCCACTCGAAGCGCAGTCGGCCGACGGTCCGGGCCAGAGAGGAGGCCAGCTCCTCGATGGAGTACCAGGTGACACTGTCGGCCACCTCGACGTCCGCGGTCGTGCGCGACCAGTAGAAGCTGTCGCCGCTGAAGCAGTACCGCTCGTCGGCGAGGTAGAGCACGCTGCCCCGCGTGTGTCCGGGGAGCGGGAAGGCGACGACACCGTCGGTGATCTCCGCCGGGTCGGTGCCACGGAGTACGCGGTCGGCGTCCGGGGCGGCATCGAGGTCGCCCTCGTGGATCCACAGCCGGGCGCCGAAGCGGTCGGCGTAAGCGCGGCCGTGTGCGGCGTGGTCGCGGTGGGTGAGCAGGACGTCGGTGACGGGGCCCAGCGTCTCGTAGCGCGTGGCCGACGACGTGCTCCAGCGCGGCGTGTCCACCATGACCGCGGTGCCGTCGGGGCGGCGTAACAGGTAGGAGTTGGCTCCCGCGGTGCGCGGGGAGTTGTGCCCGCACAGGTACACGGTGTCGTCCAGAGCCATCGGAAACGGGTCCCATGCCGCGTCCAGCCGTCCGGCCGGCGGACGGACGGACCGCGTGGGGCAGGCGTACGCGGCGGCATGGAGCTGCCGGAGCTCGGACCGGCCGTGTGGCCGGCGCAGCATGACCGAGCGGCCCCCGGCCTCGCCGATCAGGCCGGGGGCAAGCTGCCGGGCCACGTCGCAGTTGGTGCAACGCCCGTCCACATGCCAGTCGCCCTCGAACTGCTCATCGCCCATGGCCCGCTCCTTCCACGCCGCGCCCGCCGGCCGGCCGCTCACCATCAGGGATATCCCGGGCCGTGCGGACGAAGGAAGAGAGCCTGGACCTTGTACTTGCGGCAGCACGCTGCTCTGGGCGGTCCGGACGCCGCCGGTCAGGACGTTCGGGTCTGCGGACCGCCGGAGCCGACGCGCCGCTCACCCGTCCGGACGTGCTGGGCGGGCCGTGGCCGCGGCCGGCGGTCAGCATGGGCGGGTGCCGTCCCGTGGACGAGGGGAGACGTATGACCGACACCGACATCGACGCAACCGGTGGACGTCGGCGCCCCCGAGGACGCCACGATCCGGATCACGGTCCCGTCGACCTGAGGCGTCTCGGGGCGAACCCGGACTACTGGTATCCGGTGGCCCGGTCGGGGGATGTGCGCAAGGGCCGGGTGGTCGCCACCGCCTTCGCCGGTGAGCGCATCGCGCTCTACCGCGGTGAGAGCGGCGCGGTCCACGCGCTGGAGGACCGGTGCGCCCACCGGCAGGTGCCGCTGAGCATGGGCGTCGTGGACGGCGAGGTGCTCCGCTGCTGCTATCACGCGTGGGCCTACCGAGGCGACGGCCGGATCTCGCAGATCCCGTACCTGTCCAAGGGCGACCACCGGCCGCCGCGCGGCGTGCGCGGCTACCCCGTCCACGAGGCCTACGGCCTGCTGTTCGTGTTCCCCGGCGACCCGCGGCAGGCATCGGCCGCCGCGCTGCCCGTGCTGCCGGAGTTCGGCTCACCCCGGTACCGGACCATGACCTTCTCCCGGTCGGTGCGCTGCCACTACTCGTTCATGCACGAGAACCTGCTCGACATGAACCACCAGTTCCTGCACCGGGGTGTGGTCGGCAGACTCCGCCCCGAACTGCTGGAACACCGGACCTCCGCACGATCCGTGGAGGCCAGGTACCTGTTCACCCACGCCGGCGGGAAGCGCAACCTCGGCGCCGGTCTGCTGGCCGGCGAGGGCCTGCGCGGCGGCGATTCCGCCGATGTGATGACCATCCGGACCGAGTACCCCTACCAGACGCTCGACCTCGTCCCGGAGAAGGCCGAGCGTCCCGCCTTCCGCCTCTGGGTGGCGTACGTTCCCGAGGGCGCCGAGCAGCGGACCTGCCGCGCCTTCGGGCTGCTCATGATCGAGAAGCCCCGGATGCCCGGCGTCCTTCCTCTGGCCTGGCCGTTGATCAGGCGCTTCACCGAGCGGGTGTTCGCCGAGGACCGCATGGCCGTCGAAGCCGAGCAGCGGGCGTGGGACGAGCAGGGCGAGGACCGCAACCAGGAGGTCTTCCCCCTGATCCTGGACGTCCGGGAAGTGCTGCGGGCCAACGGCGTCCCGCTTGCCGGCGGATGCCGGCCCGCGGCTTGCGGGACCACCCCGCCGTGCGACCGGCCGGCGTCGGCCGACGGCCACAGCGGCTCGCGACCGGACGCGTCTGCGCGCCCGGGCGGGCGGGCGGACGGCGGAGAGTGAACAACGGTCATCCGTGAGGCAGTTGACAGGCCGCCGCACCCGCCCGCCACCCGACGAGATGCCTGCTTGCATAATGCATGGGAATCACGCAGCGGTGGCCGCCCCGCTGCGGCATCCCGGCGACGGCGGCTGTGTGTCCACGCCCGGCCGGCGGCGGAGCGGGTCCGTCGTGTGCCCTTGACGCCGGGATCATGGACGAGGGGGAGGGAGCTGCCATGCGCCGAAGACACCGGTCCGCGGTCGCAGCCGAGACGGACCTGATGGCGTATCTGCGGTCCGCGGTGTGGGGTCCGGCCGAGTTCGTCGGCCTGCCCCCGCGGTGGTCGGCCGCGAAGGGGCTCCTGGCCGGGTCTCTGGCGGCGGCGCTGATCGTCGGCAGCTCGGTCGCCGGCACCTGGTACGGGATCGGCGCCTGGCGGACGGGGAGGGCGGCCTGGTCTGCGCCGCCGCGCTCGCGCTGTACCTGGCCGGCGTGCGGGCCGGACGGGCGTTGATCGGTGCCGTGCTGGTGCTGGCGGTCTGCCTCTCGCAGCAGGCTCCGCAGACCGCCGTGGGCATGGTGCTGGCGGAGCGGGGGCGGGTGGAGTCCACGGTGGTGACCTCCGTCGGGGGCGGAGCGGCCGCCGCCCCCGCGGACGGCCGCTACTTCTGCACGGTCGCAGGCCGCGACGGGGTGCGCTGACAGGTGCATGCAATCCCACGATCATGATTGCTAACGTTCTTCCCTCATGCGGCTGACGTCGTGTCAGCCGCTCCTGAGGAAAGGCTCCAGATGGGAAGACCCTCCCGCAGGGCGCGCTTCGTCGTCCGTGCGCTGGTGACCGGCGTGCTGCTCGGGCTCGTACCGGTGTCGAACGCGGCCCCCGCCGCGGCGGCGGACGACCCCACCACCGCCTACGAAGCGGGTATGCCGGACGACAGCTTCGACGACGAGGGCGCCGGGGAGCAGGACGACTTCGCCGGCGCCACCACGACGGGGACCTCCACGCTGGTCGCGGGTCGCCCCAGGGATTTCCAGCTCAAGAAGGGCGGCGACCTCAGCGGGCTGGTGTCGCAGCTGGACGCAGCGCTGCCCAAAGAGACCCTCACCGATCTGATGAAGGTGGAGAACACCAACCGGGACGCCGCCTGGGACGACGGATGCGGCACCAAGACGATCTACGACTCCGACCTGACGCCGTACCACCGCGTCTGCTGGAAGAGCGACGACGCCACGTCCACGGAGTGGGTGCCGCAGGCCATCACCGGCATCTCGGACGCCCAGGAGGACGAGACCTGGGGGACCTCTGACTCCAACCCGCTGGCCGTCGCCTCCTACGACGCGGAGAACCCGGGGCGCAGCGACTACGCCTCCGGCGGACTCAACAACTGCCTGCTGTCCACCGCCTCCGACGCCTGCAACGAGAAGGGCGTCCGCGTCAGCTTCTTCAACACGACCTCGCACGAGTACCGTCACGTGCTGCTGGTCTGGCCGTACGTCAACTCCAAGAACCACATCTCCTTCGACGCCCTGCACGCGCGCGAAGGCTCGTGCGTGTCGATCGTGACGCCGTCCTGCGCGGCGCAGAACGGCATCCACGCGGGCGGCATGACCTGGTACGGCAACTACCTGTACGTCGCCGACACCGCCAACGGACTGCGGGTGTTCGACATGCGTCAGATCCTGGACCTCAACCCGGACAACGACGACGCCGTCAACGACCCGACCCCCGACGGGCTGGAGAGCGACGTCACGGAGAAGAAGCTGATCGGCCGCCAGAGCAACGTCTGGTACAGCTTCGGCTACCGGTACGTCATGCCCCAGGTCGCCTCGCTGAAGATGACGACGGCGCGGAACGGCGGCCCCACGGACCAAAACCAGTGCTACGCGACCGGCCGTCCCAAGGTGTCTTACGTCTCGCTGGACCGCACCGGCACGGACCACATGGTCATCGGTGAGTACTGCAACCTCAACCCCGGCCGCGACAACCCCGACAACAGCCCCGGTCGGGTCGCCACGTACCCGATGACCGCACTGACGGCAGCCGTCGAAGGCTCGACGGGCACCCTCGCCGACGCGGACGCGGCCTACGGCCTGCCGGCCACGGGGACGTTGAACGGCGAAGCCCTGTGGCACAAGATCCAGGGTGTCATGCGCTACGAGGGCAAGTGGTACTTCCACCGCAGCAACGGCTACAGCACCGGCCGCCTGCTGCAGGCGACCGTGCAGACGGTCGACGGCACCGCCCGTCTCGTCGCCGCCCCGACCGTCCTGAAGTCGGCCATCGGCCCCGAGGACCTCTACCTGACGCACGGCAGGGGCACCGGCCTCGCTCCCCAGCTCTGGTCACTGAGTGAGCACGCGCCGAGCTCCTGCTCGTCGTGCAAGCGGGAGATCTACAGCTACCCGATGAGCGATGTGATCGGCGGATTCGGTTCCTAGGCCACGACCGGGGACCGGTCACGGGCGTCGACACGTGGTCCCGGAACGCCGGTGACACACGTGTGGGATGCCTGAACAGATGAGGGCCGACGGTGGGCGGGAACGGTGTCCCGCCCACCGCTCGGTCAGGCCCGGTGGTACTGGACGGGCGTGGGCACCCGGCCGCCGAGCGCCGCGGCGGCGTGGCGCGGCCAGTAGGGGTCGCGGAGCAGCTCGCGGGCCAGGAGAACGGCGTCGGCGCGGCCCGAGGCGACGATCTCCTGGGCCTGGGCGGGCTCGGTGATCATCCCTACGGCTGCCACCGGCATGCCGGTCTCGTTGCGTACCCGCTCGGCGAAGGGCACCTGGTAGCCGGGACCGGCCTCGATCCGGGCGTCGGGGGCGATGCCGCCGGTGGAGACGTCCATCAGGTCGACGCCGCGGATCTGCAACTCCTTGGCGAGGCGGACGGTGTCGTCGGCGGTCCAGCCCTCGCGGCCGTCCTCGGGATTCTCGCTGAGCCAGTCGGTGGCGGAGACCCGGAAGAACACCGGCAGCTCGTCCGGCCACACCGCGCGCACGGCGTCGACGACCTCCAGCGCGAAGCGGATGCGGTTCTCGAAGGAGCCGCCGTACTCGTCCGTGCGGTGGTTGCTGTGCGGGGAGAGGAACTGGTGGATCAGGTAGCCGTGGGCCCCGTGGACCTCGGCGACCTGGAAACCCGCCCGCAGTGCGCGTTCGGCGGCCTGGCCGAACTGCCCGACGACCTCCCGGATCTGGTCCGCGGTCAGCTCCGCCGGAGTGGTGGCGGAGTCCGCGAAGGGGACAGCGCTGGGGGCGACCGGCCGCCAGCCGTAGGGCTCGTCCGGGCGGATCTGCCGGCCGCGGTCGACCCAGGTCCGCTCGGTCGACGCCTTGCGCCCGGCGTGCGCCAACTGGATGCCCGGGACGACGCCCTGCGAGGTCAGGAAGGAGGTGATGCGACGGAACGCCGCGAGCTGGGTGTCGTTCCAGATGCCGAGGTCGTACGGGCTGATCCGGCCCTCCGGGCTGACGGCCGTGGCCTCGGTGATGATCAGCCCTGCCCCGCCGGTGGCCCGCGCCGCCAGGTGCGTGAAGTGCCAGTCCGTGGGAACTCCGACCGCTTCGCCCTCGGGTTCGGCGCTGTACTGGCACATCGCGGCCATCCAGATGCGGTTGGGAACGGTCAGCGACCTGAGATCGTAGGGCGTGAAGAGGGAGGTCACACGAACTCCTTGGCAGTGTCCTGGGCGGACGACGGACGGCGGACGGGCGGCGCACCCCGCGGACGCGGAACACGCTCACCGTAGACCAATTGCATGCGCGGGTTTCTTATTCCCGCCGCCTACCTGCGTTCGCATCGACCCGGCCGGGCAACGTGACCGTGACGTCCCATTCATCCAAGGAATGCGCATTCCTCAGGAGAATCTGGACGTCACCTTCCTCGCCAGCAGCCTTCCAGCGTTCAAGCTTCAGGGCCTCCGGAGGAACCCATGCCCGACAACAGCCCGTTCACCGTTCCCGTCGTGGACATATCCGCCTACACGGAGCAGGGCGGCGCCCAGGCGCGCGCGGCCGTCGCCCGCGCCATGGACGAGGCCTGCGCCACCGTCGGCTTCGTGCAGATCCTCGGCCATCGCGTGCCCGACGACGTGATCGCCGGCCTGACCGAAGCGGTCGACGGCTTCTTCGCGCTCGGCATCGAGGAGAAGAAGGCGTACCAGGTGCCGGGCAACCGCGGCTACAGCCCGCCGAAGAGCGAGTCGCTGAGCCTCAGCCTCGGTGTGGAGTCGGCGTCGCGCATGAACGACTTCTTCGAGGCGTTCAACATCGGCTCCGAAGCGCGCTGGTTCGAGGAACTGGACCTGTCCGAGGCCGACTACGGCATCAACGTCTGGCCCGACATCGACTCCTTCCGCCCCAGGGCCGAGGCCTACTACGACCACGCCGCCCGGGTCGCCCGCACCCTGATGACCGTCTTCGCCGACGCGCTCGGAGAACCCGGCGACTTCTTCGAGCACCTCACCGACCACTCCGTCGACGTCCTGCGGATGAACAACTACGCCCTTCCCGAGGGCACCGACGTCTCCCTCGACGGCGACCTGACCGGCATGGGCGAGCACACCGACTTCGGCCTCGTCACCGTCCTGTGGGCCGACCAGGTCGCCGGCCTGCAGGTCCTCGGCCGCGACAACGTCTGGCACGACGTCCAGCCCATCGACGGCGCTCTGCTGATCAACCTGGGGGACCTCACCGCCCGGCTCACCAACGACCGGTGGATGTCCACCCTCCACCGTGTGAAGCCGCCGGTGATCGACGGCACGATCAGGCGGCGCCGGTCGGTGGCGTTCTTCCACGACGGCAACATCGACGCGACCGTCGCCACCCTGCCCAGCCACCTCGACGCCGACGGCGGCATGGCCTACGAGCCGATCCTCGTTCGCGACCACATCGCGGCCAAGCCGGCCGGCTCGCGGCACGGCAAGGCCAATACCGCCGCCGTGCGTGAGGCCTCCCGGGTCCTCGCGGCTCAGCAGGGTTCGTAGACCGGCGTTCCCGCTGATGGAAGCCGAAGAACCCGGGTCCGACGCAGTCGCCCTCGCCGTCGGCGAACGCATTCGCCGCTGGCGCACCGAACGCGGCCTCCTGATGCGGCAGTTGGCCGAGACGGCCGGCATCAGGCAGCCGTTCCTGAGCAAGATCGAACGCGGCGAGGCCTCGCCGTCCATGCTGAGCCCGTACCGCATCGCGACAGCGCTCGACGTCACTCCCGGAGACCTGCTGCCGGTCGTGACGCCGAGGCCCGGCGCGACCGTGGTACGGGCGCACGGGGGCCGCCGGATCGCCAGTACCGAGGAATCGGCCATCCCGGTCCGCTTCATGGCCGGCCTGACCCACCATTCCTTCGAACTCTCCGAGATGGAGTTCGACCACACCCAGAACCACAACGAGTGGTTCGACTACCCCACCCCGGCCGCCACCTACCTGATCGCCGGCCGTCTCGACGTGGACGTCGCAGGCGACGGCAGGTACCGCCTCGGCCCGCGTGACACGATCTTCTACCCCGCCAAGGCGCGCTGCCGCTGGGCGGCCACCGCGGACGGACCCGTACGGGTCCTCCACGTCATCGCCCACGCACGGCACTCCTGAGTGCACCTGGGCACACCTTGGTATGCCTTGGTGCGCCTGACTGACACCGGAGTCACACCATGGCTGCCTGGAACGCCCTCATGCAGGCGAAGCAGTGCTTGTCCGTCGGCTCCTGACGGCTGGGCTGCTCCGGCTTCTCCACACCGCACAACGTGGCGGTCTTGTCAGGCGTCAGGACATGCCACACCGGTTCTCCTGAGGGGTCCGCGCCCTGCCACATTTCGTGCATGGTCACCTCCCAGGTCGATGTGGGGAACACTCCCAATACGAGCACGGCCGGCCCGGGTCGGCCTGTTGCCGGGGCCAAGCGGGCGACACCGGCAGCGTGCCGCGGCCCGGCGGAGCCCGCCGGGCCGCGGCATGGCGCCTCACCGGCCACCGGCCCGCCCGGCACAGTTGCCTGCCGCCGTGGGCCGGCGCTCAGCGGTGGATTTTGGCGCGGTCGAGGGCGGTGACGCCGAGGGCGGCGAGCGCGATCTGGATGAGCCATTCGATCCAGTCGACGCCCTTGGTGTCGGCGACGCCGAGGCCGGCGGCGATGGCGGAGCCGATGAGGGCGGCCACGATGCCGACGACGATGGTCCACAGCATGCCGATGTGCTGGCGTCCGGGGACGACGAGCCGGCCGAGGACGCCGATGACGACGCCGATGACGATGGCGCTGATGATGCCGGAGATCTCCATGTCCGTCCCTTGGTCGGTCCTGTCCTCGGGTACGTGTGCCCGCTGTGGGCGGGGACAGTCGGTTCCGCTTCGACGGCCGGTGGCGCCTGCGCACGGATCCCGCAGAAGACGGTGACCGTGAATTGTCGGGCGTCCCCGGCGCGGCACACTGTTCCCGGCCACCGTGCCGGAAGGCGGGCTTGTTGAGTGATCACCCTCTGCGTCAGACTTCTACAGCAATGTAGATATCGGCGGGGCGTCGGGTCCTTGACGTCGCCGTCCGTGGAGAGGAAGCACATCTGATGTTCGGCCTGAGTGAGCTGGCGCTGATCCTTCTCGTGGTGGTCGTCGTCCTCGGCGTCAAGAAGCTGCCCGAGCTGACGCGGTCCGCGGGCAAGGCGGCACGGATCTTCAAGAGCGAGGCCAAGGCGCTGAAGGAGCAGGACCCGGCGCCGTCTTCCGGGCCGGTCGTGGAAGGCACCGTCCTGCGACGCGACGACCGGCCCCCGGCGGCCTGAACGGGTGCGGCCGCACCGGTGGGTCGGCGTACGCTCAGGTCGGTCGCCGAGGGGTGCCGCGCGGGAGGCGGTGGCCGACGGCAGGGCGAGCGCACCGCCGAGGCATGATCTCAGGGAGGGGCCGGTACGGGCCGCCTCCACGGTCTGCGGCTCGTGACGTGGTGACAGGCGGATGGGAGAAGGCGTGAGCGACCAGTGGCAGCGTCCCCGGCGACGGGGGCAGGGGGAGCTGGAGGGGCTGGTCCTCTCGGCGCTGCGCGAGGCGCGCGAGCCCGCGTCGGCGGGCTGGGTGCAGGAACGCCTCGGTGGGGACCTCGCCTACACGACCGTGATCACCATCCTGACCCGGCTGCTCGCCAAAGGCGCGGTGACCCGGGAGCGCGCGGGCCGGTCCTTCGTGTGGACGCCGGTGTCGGACCAGGCCGGACTCGCCGCGCGCAAGATGCGCAAGCTGCTCGACCGGGAGAGCGACCGGGAAGCGGTGCTGGCCCGCTTCGTCACCTCGTTGGACCCGGACGACGAACGTCTGCTGCGGCAGTTGCTGGGCCGGCCCGACCAGGAAGGAACAGACTGAAGCCCATGGGGGTCTTCGTCTTCCTGCCGCTCGTGCTGCCGCTGACGGCTTGGCCGGTGGCGCGGCTGGCCGAGCAGCATCTTCACCCGCGGACCGCGACGTGGCTGCTGTCGCTGACGGCCGGGGTCCTGGCGGCGTGCAGCACGGTCTGTCTGGCGCTGCTGATGGTCGTGGGCACTGCCCAGCTGCCGGGCAACCCACTGCCGGACGGCTGGTCGGACGAGGAGGTGCGCGAAGCCGTCCCGTACGACGAGGTCGCGGGCAAGGCCGCCATTCCCGCTCTGCTCACCGTGGTGGTGGCCTGCTCACGGGTGCTGTGGCGGCAGCTCCGGGTACGGCGGCGGGCCGAAGCGGCTCTGGCGGGGCTGCCGAGGAGGTCGGTGGCGGTGCTGCCCGACGAGGTGCCGTACGCGTATGCGCTGCCCTCGGGCCACCGGGGCCGGGTCGTGGTGTCCACGGCCATGCTGTCCTGCCTGGACGGGCGGGAACGCCGGGCGCTGTTCGCCCACGAGCGGGCCCATCTGGCCGGCCGTCATCACCGGTTCCTGCTGCTGGTGCAGCTCGCGGCGCGGGCGAACCCGTTCCTGCGGCCTTTGCGTACGTCGGTGTCCTACACCGTCGAGCGGTGGGCGGACGAGGAGGCGGCGGAACGGATCGGCAGCCGCCGGGCGATGGCCCTCGCGGTCGGCAAGGCGGCGCTGGTCTCCCCGGGCACCCCGGCGCCGGCACTGGCCGGCTTCGCCTCGGCCGGACCGGTGCCGCGCCGGGTGGCCGCCCTGCTCGGCCCGGCTCCCGCCGTGCGGGTGTGGCCGCCGGTGTTCAC
The DNA here is from genome assembly GCF_055569945.1 of Streptomyces sp. NPDC031340. Taxonomy (NCBI): domain Bacteria; kingdom Bacillati; phylum Actinomycetota; class Actinomycetes; order Kitasatosporales; family Streptomycetaceae; genus Streptomyces; species Streptomyces sp. NPDC031340. The sequence goes on along the minus strand of NZ_JBVIIE010000017.1, from coordinate 103,152 downwards.
CGCGGTGGGCCTGGCGGCGTGGACTGCCGCCGCGGGCACCATGGCGTCCGCGCTGTCGTCGGCGAATTCGGCCGTCACGCTGTTCCTCGTGCTGAAGGCGGCCACCCCGCTGTAGAACGCGTGAGCCGTGCCGCCGGTCGGCGGCACGGCTCACGGACGGTCTGCGCCACGGTGGTGCCGCGATTCACGCCACGGCGGCGGTCACAGGTCGAACTCGTGCGGCGGCAGGTCGAGGGCGAAGCACGCCTCGCGGACGACGGCCTGCTCGTCCTTGTCGAAGTCGCCGTCGGCGCCGCCGATGACGATGCCGATCTGGATGACGGCACGCGCCTCCGCGGGCTTCTTCTTCGCCTTGGCGATCTCCTGCAGCACACCGACCTTGCCGAAGTCGAAGTCGGCGGCGAGCTTGGCGAGGTTGTCCTCGAAACGGCGGCGCAGGTCGTCGGCGGGGAAGTTCTGCAGCACCTCGTTGGTGGCGATGAGCTGCGCCACCCGCTGCCGCTCGGACGGGTCGACGGTGCCGTCCGCGGCCGCCACGAGCGCGCACATCGCCATGGAGGCGTCGCGGAAGGCGCCGCTCTTGAGGTCGTTCTTCTTCGCCGCCAACTGGGTCTGCATGGTGGTGGCGGATTCCTTGATGCGGTCCCACAGGGCCATGAACGCTCCTGGTCTCGACGGGAGTCCCGGGGCCACGTGCGGCCCCGGGCTCGAAATATCTACAGTCGTGTAGAAGTTAGCAGGGTGTCAGGCGCCCTCCGTAGGCGCCCTCAGTCCTCTCCCTCGTCCTCTCCTTCGAAGAAGTCGCCCACCTCGTCGACGACTTCGGCCGCGACCATGCCGCCGACGACACCGACCGCCAGGCCCGCGGCACCCGCGGCGATGGCGGTGCCCATGCCCGGCCCGGAGCGCTGGTGCCCCCCGTGGTGGTCGTCGTGGCTGTGGTGGCCGCCGTGGCCCGGGTACGGGTCGCCGTGCCCGTAGGAGGCGTGGGTGTCGTAGGAGGAGCGGTGCTCCAGGAGCTGCCGGACCCAGCCGTCGACCAGTGCGTTCCAGTCCTGGGCGGCATCGTGGGAGACGGTGAAGCGGGTGAGCGCGTCGTGGTCGGCCGTGAACATGCCGCCGCGCTTGTCCGCCTCCAGTACGACCTCCAGGCCGCCGGGGCCGGCGAGGAAGGTGACCTCCAGCTCGTTCAGCTGGTGCGCGTACTGCGGGGCGGGAGTTAGCTCGATCTCCTGGTAGAAGGGCAGTCGCTGGCCGGTGCCGCCGATGTGGCCGAGCTCGAGATCGGCGGACCTGAAGCCGAACCCCAGCTGCCCCAGCGCCTCCAGTACCGCCTCCTGCGCGGGCAGCGGGCGAACCGCGAGCGGATCCAGGTCGCCCTTGTCCTTCGCCCCGGAGACCGCCAGTTCGGTGCGCACGCCGAGCGCGATGCCCAGCGGCTGCCCGTGCAGTTCGGTGACCGGGGTCTCCCACGGCAGGCCGACACGGAACGGGACGCTGCGGTGCTCGCCCTCGCTCAGGCGGAAGCCGCCGCCGACGGTGAACCTCTCGAAGGCGACGGTGCCTTCGCTCTCCCCGTGCTCGTGCTCCGCTTCGACGCGGGCGACGAGTTCGAGGGTGATCTGGTCAATGTCGAAGTCGACGGTGCCGCCCTTGAGTTGGACCTGTCCTGACAGGGTGCCACCGGGAAGGGCGGCACCGGGGTCGAGGACCGTGTCCACCGTGGGCCCGCCCATGCCGAGCGAACCGAGCAGCCGTTTGAACACCATCGGGGCGTTCACTCCTTTACGTGCGTGTCACGGCGGGATGTCCGAGGAGGTGACCGGGGGTGTCCGCCACGGCTCCTCGTTTCTACATGTCTGTAGAAGCCTAAGGTGCGGTGCGGCCTTCCGGGGCCGTGCGACGGCACGCCTGGAACGAACGGCTGAAAAGAGCCCCCGAATGGCAGGTGCGGGTTGCTTGACGAGGGCGCTTTGCGGACTCTTTACCGGGAGCCCGCTCCGGCCGGACGACTCACACGATCACTGGATCAGCGGATCAGTGGATCATCGCCGAGGCTGTCAGTCGTCCGGCGGAAGCACGAAGGCGGGGGAGCGCTGTCAACTGTTTGCGGAGCGCAGGCCGGTCCAGGTGTGGAGGGGATACCGGACGGTTCGGAGACCGACCGTGCGGGGCGGGTGTGCGCGGGCGGCATCGAAGGCGGGGCGATCGTCCGCCGTGACACCGACGGAAGCAGGCGCACACCGACGGAAGTCGGCACGCACTGGTGCGGGACGACCACGTCAGCCGGCCCGACCCGCGTTCCGTCGGCCACGACTCGGCGGCTCAGGCGTCGTTCGACTCCACCACGGTGTACATGACCGACCTGTTCTGCTTGTGCCGCTGGATGCGCCCCTTGGCCACCAGCGCCTCCAGCGTGTTGCGCACGACCTGCGGCGTGGGCTGCCGGTCCGGGTGCGCGCCCAGCAGTTCCTCACGCAGTTCCGCCGCGAGACGGGGCTCGCTGTGCGCGCCGAGCAGCTCCAGCAGCAGGTCCTGGAGGAGCGCGGGCCGCTCTTCCTGCTTGCCCGCACCCTTGGCGCCGGTCCCGTCGGCGGGCGCCTTGCGCCGGCGGGTGTCAGGGCTCGCACCCGTGTCACGCGGACGCTTCGCCGGGGCTTCGGCGGCGTCGGGCGAGGTGGCCGGGGTGACGGGCGCCGGCACCTCCGCCTCGTTCTGTGCCTGCTGCGGTACGGAGGTCAGATCCGAGGCGGCGTCAGAAGGCCCCGCGAGCTTCAGGATGTTCAGCAGCAGTGTCTCCTCCTGCTGCAGCGCCTCCAGTTGACGGGTCAATTCCTTCTGTCGGCGGCGATTCTCGGCCAGATCGGAGATCGCCTGCTCGGCATATCGCGACCGGATCGTGGTGGTGGCTGATGTGGTGGGCACAGCCGTTCACTCCCTCAGTGTGGATGATGCAGCGCATGCTACTGGGAGTGCGGGAGCCTGCCGAGGCCAGGAACCGACGTGTGAACCGGCACGGGCGGGCCGGAACCCCGGCCCGTGCCCCGGTCGCACACACGTGGACCGGCGCATGCGCCCGAACCCTCGACATGGGTGGCCCGGCGCGTGTCGGCGCGGCGAGAGCGTGTCCCAAAAACCGGTCACAACCAGTCACATGTATGGGTCTCCCCTCTCCGCGGAGCCCTACCGGGCGTCTGTTTGGGCGTCAGCGAGGCGCTTTTCCGGCAGGATCAGCGAGAGCACCAGGCCGACGGCGAAGACCGGCGTGAGGTACAGGAACACCGGGGTCAGCGCGTGCTGGTAGGCGTCGACGACCAGGGACCGGGTCTGCGCCGGGAGGGCGTGCACCAGGGCCGGCGTCAGCGACTGGGAGCTGCCCACGGAGGCGGTGGCGTCGCCGGGCAGGGTGGAGGCGAGCCGGTCGGTGAGCCGGGAGGCGAACACGGAGCCGACGGCGGCCGTGCCGAGGGTGGCGCCGATCTCACGGAAGAAGTTGTTCGAGGAGGTGGCGGTGCCGACCTCGGTGGCCGGGAAGTCGTTCTGCACGGCGAGCACCAGCGTCTGCATCAGCAGGCCGACGCCGGCGCCCATCAGGAAGACGTACGCGCACACCAGCGCGATCGGGTCGTCCAGGGTGAGCGTCGACATCAGGAAGACGGCGAGACCGGTGACGACCGAGCCGGCGATGGGATAGATCCGGTAGCGGCCGGTCCTGCTGATCAGGATGCCCGACGGGATGGCGGTGCTCATGATGCCGGCCACCATCGGCATCATCAGCAGCCCGGCCTCGGTGGCGGTCTTCCCATACACCATCTGCAGATACGTGGGCAGGTAGCCGACCACGGCGAACATGCCCACTCCGACGACGAGCAGGCCGATCAGGGTGGAGATGTTGAAGATCCGGCTGCGGAAGATGCCCAGCGGGATGATCGGCTCGGTGACGCGGCCCTCGACCGCGAAGAACAGTGCCCAGGCGACGACACCTCCGGCGGCCAGGGCGAGGATCAGGGGGTCGGTCCAGCCGTAGTCGTTGCCGCCCCAGGTGGCGACGAGCACCGTGCAGGCGACGGCCGCTGCCATCAGCACGAAGCCGGCGTAGTCGAAGGCGACCTTGACCGGGCGGCGCGGCAGACGCATGCCGAAGGCGCAGACGGCCAGGGCGAGGGCGCCGAGCGGCAGGTTGATCCAGAAGCACCAGCGCCAGTCGGAGCTGTCGGTGAACCAGCCGCCCAGCAGGGGTCCGACGACGGAGGCGAGACCGAAAACGGCGCCCATCGGCGCCATGTACTTGGCGCGCTGCCGGGGCGGCACCAGATCGGCGATGATCGCCTGAGAGGTGATCATGAGGCCGCCGCCGCCGAGCCCCTGCACGGCCCGGCCGACGACGAGAAGGGTCATCGACTGCGCGGCGCCCGCGAGGACGGACCCCAGGACGAAGACGGCTATGCCGGTGAGGAAGACGGCCTTGCGGCCCAGCATGTCGCCGAGCTTGCCGTAGGCGGGCATGCCGATGGTGGCGGCGAGGATGTAGGCGGTGGTCACCCAGGCCATGTGGCTGACGCCGTCGAGTTCCCCGACGATCGTGGGCAGGGCCGTGGAGACGATGGTCTGGTCGAGGGCGCCGAGCAGCATGGCGATCATGAGGCTGGCGTAGATCAGCCCGAAGTGGCGCGGCAGGCGGGCGCGTTCGGTGAACGGGTCGTCGGCGGTGCCCTTTCCGGGCGTACCGGGGTCGGGTGGGGCCGGGGCGGAAGCAGCGGGCATGTCCGGAACTTTCTGAGTCAGTGGGTGGTGCGGGCAGCCCGGCACGGTCCGGCGGCGGGATGTGCGGCGGCCGACGGCTCCATGCCTCGGCCGCAGCCGCAGCCGGAATGGGAACCCGGGTCGTGGAGAGGGAAGGGTGGTCCTGGGTGTTCTGGTGTTCCTGGTGTTCCTCACTCGGGCTGGTCAGGCATGAGCGTGCGCAACAGGGCGGCGGCACGCCGCAGTTCCGCGGTCAGGGAGGAAGTCCCCGGCGCGTCGGTGTCACGGTGTCCGGCCCCGGCCCGCGTGTCGTCGGAGCCCTGGCCCGCGGGGCCCTCCTCGCCGGACGACCACTGTTGGAGCCCGACGCGGACGACGGAGAACGCCAGGGCGGTCAGGAGGGCGGGCAGCGGGTCCGTCGCGGGGACGCCGAGACGGTCGGCGACGACGCCGGTCAGTTCGCTCTCGAAGGCGTCGAACCGGGCGTGCAGCAGGGCGGCCAGCTCGGGGTGGGCGGACGCGATCCGGACCATGGCCCGGAAGTGGCCGCGTCCGCCCGGGAGCATCAGGTCCTCGTCCGTCTGCTGGGTGAGGACGTCCACCAGGTCGTGCAGGACGCGGCGCGGTCGCGGGTCCCCGGCGGCGAGCCGGCGCCGCTGCTCGTCGGAGAGCGGCGGCGGAACCACGACGAGGGCGGACTCCTTGGTCGGGAAGTAGTTGAAGAAGGTGCGCGGCGAGACACCCGCCTCGGCGCTGATCATGTTGACCGTCACCTGAGCCAGCCCCTCACGCTCCACCAGCCGCACGGCGGCGACGTTGATCCTGTGCCGGGTCTCGCGCCGCCGTCGGGCGCGCAGATCCTCCGGGGCGGCGGAGGACGCGGCGGAAGCGGAGCTACGGGAAGTGGAAGACACACCTCATTTTTGCAGATGATGCAAAGATTGCACAAGCTGCAACTTTCTCGGGGTGCGGCCGGGAACGGTGGGCGCGATCAGGGGTTCTAGGCTTCGGCGTATGGCGGATTCCCCCCGTGCCACCGGCACCCAGACGCTCGCCCGTGGACTGCGCGCCCTGCAACTCGTCAGCACGGCCGGTGACGGCCTGAGCATCCAGGAGGTCGCCCAGGAACTGGACGTCCACCGGTCGATCGCCTCCCGGCTGCTGTCGACCCTCGCGGACTTCCACCTCGTGACCCGCGGCGGCGACGGCCGCTACCGCACCGGCACCGGGCTCGCCGCACTCGCCGCGGGCATCCACGCGACCCTGCGCGCGACCGCGGAGCCGGTCCTGCACGAGCTCGCCGCCGGTCTCGGCGCCACGATCTCGCTGCTGGTGATCGAGGGGAGCCAGGCGGTGGCCCTGTCGGTGGTCGAGCCGCCGGGGGCGTCGTACCGGATCAGCTTCCGGGCGGGCAGCCGGCACCCGCTGGGGCGCGGCTCGGCGGGCGTCGCGCTGCTCGCGGCGCAGCCGCCCTCTCCCGGCGAGGCCGCCGGCGTCACCGAGGCGCGCGAGCGCGGCTTCGCCGCGACGTTCGGCGAAGTGGAGCCCGGCGCCTACGGGGTGGCGGTGCCGGTCGCGGTCGAGGGTCTCCCGGCCGCCTGCCTCAACCTGATCACCTCGCGCGCCGAGATCGCCGAGCATGCGGCGCCGACGCTCATGACGGCGGCCGAACGCCTGCGCCGCGACCTCAGCTGAGACCGGGGGCGGCCGGCCGGGGCCGGACCGCCTCTTGACATTGCTCTGTGACAGGCGTTCCATGAGCCGCGGTGTGCAACTATCGAATTTGAGCGTGCATATATTGCACGAGGAGTGGGTCATGTCCATCAAGAAGGAATCCGCGGCGCGTGACATCGCCCTGCCCTCGGGCCTGCGTATGCGGTACTACGAGGCAGGGGAGGCCGGTGCCGCGCCCGTCGTCCTGCTGCACGGCTCCGGTCCCGGCGCGACGGGGTGGTCGAACTTCTCGGGCAACATCGGCGCCATCGCCGACGCCGGATTCCAGGTGATCGCCCCCGACATGCCGGGATGGGGCGACTCCGACGCGCAGGCGACCAAGGACATGGACCACGACAGGACGCTCGTGGAGTTCCTCGACACGCTCGGACTGCCGAAGGCCGCCCTCGTCGGCAACTCGATGGGCGCCCACACCGCGATCCGCTTCGCCACCCTGCACCCCGAGCGCGTCACCCACCTGGTGACGATGGGCGCCTCCCTCGGCCGCGGTCCCGCCACCCTCTTCGGCGCGGGCGACGGGCCGAGCGAAGGGCTGAAGGTCCTCGTCAGGGCCTACAAGGACGCGAGCCCGGAGAACATGAAGGCGCTCGTCGAGATCATGACCTACGACAAGGAGCGCTTCGCGACGCCGGAGCTGACCCGGGCCCGCTCCGAGGCGGCGCTCGCCCGCCCCGACCACCTCAGGAACTACGTCGAGGGCCTCGCGCACGGGGCCCCGATCCCGGTCAGGGTCGACCGCGACAAGATCCCCGGCATCCAGGCGCCGACCCTGTTGATCCACGGCAAGGACGACCGTGTCCTGCACTACGAGATCAGCCTGTGGCTGCTGGCCAACATCCCGGACTCGCGGCTGGTGCTGCTCAACCGCTGCGGCCACTGGGCGATGATCGAGCACGCCGCCGAGTTCAACCGCCTCGTCACCGACTTCCTGACGCACAACTGACCCGGATCGGACGCAGCCCATGACCACTTTCGACACCGACGTCGTCGTGATCGGAGCCGGGCCGGTCGGCCTCACCCTCGCCAACCTGATCGGCGTGCGCGGCCACCGGACCACCGTGCTCGAGGCCCGCCACGAGCTGATCGACTACCCCCGCGGGGTGGGGCTCGACGACGAATCCATCCGCACCCTGTGCACCGCCGGCCTGTGGCGGCAGATCGAGCCCTACACGGTCCCGCACCACGTGGTCCGGCTGGTCAACGGCGCGGGACAGGTCCTCGCCACCAACGACCCCAAGACCCAGGAATTCGGCTACCCGCGCAAGCACGGCTTCATCCAGCCGCTGGTGGACCGGGAACTCGCCGCCGGGCTCGACCGGTTCCCCGGCACCTCGTTGCGCTTCGGCCACCGGGTCGTGGGGCTGGTGGACCGCGGCGACCACGTCGAGGTCACCGCCGAACGGCTCAGCGCCGACGACGAGGTCACCGGGACGGTCACCGTGACCGCCCGGTACGCCGTCGGCTGCGAAGGCGGCAGCTCCTTCACCCGCAGGTGGATGGGCGTGCCGTTCGAGGGCAAGTCGCCCTCGACCCGCTGGGTCGTCATCGACGTCGAGAACGACCCGGTCGGCACCCCGTCGGTCTACCTCGGCGCCGACCCGCGCCGACCGTACGTGTCCATCGGTCTCCCGCAGGGCATCCGCCGCTGGGAGTTCATGCTGCACGACGACGAGCCCACCGAACTGGTCGACGACCCCGCCTTCCTGCGCTCCCTGCTCGCACGCCACGTCCCCGACCCGGCGGCGCTCACGGTCATCAACCAGCGCACCTTCACCCACCACGGCCGCGTGGCCGCCGACTTCCGCAAGGGCCGCGTCTTCCTCGCCGGCGACGCCGCCCACCTGATGCCGGTCTGGCTCGGCCAGGGCTGGAACTCCGGCATCCGCGACGCGACCAACCTCGCCTGGAAGCTCACGGCCGTGCTCGACGGCGATGCCGGCGACGCCCTCCTGGACACCTACACCGAGGAGCGCCGCAAGCACGTCTCCGACATGATCGACGTGAACATGGCCGCCGGCACGGTCATGAAGATGGGCCGCGTCGGAGGCACGCTGCGCGACGTGTCCGCCTCCGCGCTCAACCTCGTACCGAAGTGGAAGTCGTACTTCACCGAGCTGCGGTTCAAGCCCATGCCGCGCTACGCCGAGGGCGTCGTCGTCGACCAGGCCACCCTCACCCCGGGCAGGGCGGAAGCCGGCTTCAAGCGCGGCCGGCTGGCCCCGTTCACCGACTCCGCCGGCGAACTCTCCCCGGTCGGGCTGCAGTTCATCCAGCCGCGGGTCAACACCTGCGACGCCACGGACGTCCTCCTCGACGAGGTCACCGGCGACTGGTGGACCCTCGCCACCTGGGGCACCGACCCGACCGCCTTCCTCTCCGCCGCGGACCTCGCGCTCCTTGGCCGCCACCGGTTCGGACTGGTCTCCTTCATGCCCGAGACGCAGCGCGCCTGGGCCGAGAAGCGGTACGCCGGCTCCCCGGCACCGGTCACCGTCGTCGGCGACAGCACCGGGGCCCTCAAGGACTGGTTCGACGTCCGCGCCTGCGGCCTGGTCGTGCTGCGCCCCGACCGCTTCGTCGCCGCCGCCTCCCTCACCCAGCAGGCCTCCCGGGCCCTCGCCGCCGTCCTCACGGCAGGGTCGCTGGCCAGGGAAGGAGACCGGGCATGAGCCTCGCCCTCGTCACCATGTCGCACAGCCCGCTGCTGGAGTACGCCGACCCGCCCGCCGAGGTGACCGCCGCCGTCCAGGGCGCCTTCGACGCCGCCCGGGCCTTCGTCGAGGAGTACGACCCCACCCTGGTCGTCTGCTTCGCACCCGACCACTACAACGGCTTCTTCTACGACCTGATGCCGCCGTTCTGCATCGGCTACGCGGCCCGGGGCGTCGGCGACTACGGCACCGCCGAAGGGCCGCTGAACGTGCCTGCCGAACGCGCCGGGGAACTGGCCCAGTGGGTCGCGGAACGGGACATCGACGTGGCGATCTCCCGCCGGATGGAGGTCGACCACGGCACGGTCCAGCCGCTGGAGATCCTCTTCGGCTCACTCGCCGCCGTCCCGACCGTCCCGGTCTTCGTCAACGGCGTGGCCAGGCCCTTCGTGACGATGCGCCGGGTCCGCCGCCTCGGCGAGGCGATCGGCGGCTACCTCGCCGCACTCGAGGACGAGCGGGTGCTCGTCATCGGCTCCGGCGGCCTCTCCCACGACCCGCCGGTACCGCAGTGGGCCACCGCCGACGACACCGCCCGCGCCATGCTGCTCGACGGCAGGCACCCCACGGCCGCCGCCCGCGACGCCCGGCAGCGCCGGGTCATCGACACGGCGAAGGCCTTCGCGGCGGGCACGGCCACCATCCGGGACCTCAACCCCGAATGGGACCGCGCCCTGATGGCGACGCTCGCCTCCGGCGACCTGTCACCGATCGACGCGATGACGGCCGACCGGATGGCCGAGGAGGCCGGCAACTCCTCCCACGAGGTCCGCACCTGGGTCGCCGCGTTCGCGGCGCTCGGTGCCGCGGGCCCGTACGAGGTGACGTACCGGTTCTACCGGCCCGTGCGGGAGTACATCGCCGGCTTCGGCGTCATGACGGCGCGCACCGCGCGCTGACGGTTCGGGCCACGCCGTGACGGGTTCAGGCCACGCCGTCCTGCCACCACCAGAACTGCGACCCGTACGGGTACTCGATCCGGCTGTCCACGTGCTGCCACGACACCGAGTACGTCTCCAGGCCGGAGAAGCCGCAGGTCTCGGCGATGCGGTAGACGGAGAGCGTGGACAGCCCGGAGACCACCACGTCCGCGGCGACGCCGTAGGTGTGCATGCTGTTGGAGGCGCCGCCGATCGAGGAGTTGTACGAGACGCTACGGAAACCGGAGTTGACGGTGACGGCCCGGTCGCCGGCCTTCTTGCGCAGCGCCTCCAGCTTGTACATCAGGCGCCGGATGTTCTCCTTCACCTGGGTGGAGGAGACGTTGCCGCCGGTGAAGCCGGCGCCGTCGTGGGAGGTGAACTCGCTGAAGTCGAAGTGCGCGGTCGAACCGTCCGAGCTCTCCAGGGCGTTGAGCGCCGACTGGGTCGCCGGGCCGGCCACGCCGTCGGCGCTGAGCCCGTACGCGGACTGGAACCGCTTGACCGCGGCGGCGGTGCCGGAGCCGAAGTCGCCGTCGACGGCGACGTAGGTCTGCTTGGCGCTGTCGGCGGCCCAGCCGGCCACCCGGATCTGGAGTTCGGCGACGTCGGCGCCGGTCGAGCCCTGGGACAGCGTCCTGGACCAGCCGTAGGCGGAGGCCGGGGCGGCCGCGGCCGCGCCCAGCAGGCCGGCGGTGCCGACGGCCGCGGTGAGGCCGAAGGCGGTGCGCAGCACGCCGCGGCGGCCGGGACGGGGTCGGGGGTCGGGGGTCATGGCTGACTCCTCACGGGATCGCGGTTCAGGAGGTGACAAGGGCGCGCCAGGTCAGCGGCCCCACGATGCCGTCCGCGGTGAGCCCGTGCGCGGACTGGAAGGCGACGACGGCGTTGTAGGTGTTCGTGCCGAAGCTGCCGTCCACCGTCAACGAGGCGCCGCTCGCGTTGAGTTCGCTCTGCACGGCGGACACGGCCGGGCCGTTGCTGCCCTTCTGCACGGTGACGACGAGTGCGGCCCAGGTGAGCGGGCCCACGATGCCGTCGGCGTCGAGTCCGTTCGCGGACTGGAAGGAGACGACGGCGTTGTAGGTGTTGGTGCCGAAGCCGCCGTCCACGGTGAGGGAGGCGCCGTGCGCGTCGAGCAGGTACTGGATCGTCTTCACCGTCTGCCCGCTCGCGCCCTTCTTGACGGTCGGCCACGCGTTCGTGGTGGAGCCGCCGGTGCCGAGGGCCAGCGCCTGCAGCTGGGCGGTGGTGCCGTTGAAGACGTCCTGGTCGCCGGGGAAGGTGCCGGAGTCCGCGAACTGCCAGATGCTCTGCGCGCCCCACCCGGCCGGCAGGGTGCCGACGCTGCTGGCGTAGCGGGCGATCCACAGCGGGTTGGTGGCGGCGAGGGCGCTGGTGTTGCCGGTGCAGGTGCTCCACCAGTCGGTGGTGGTGTAGATCATCGGGTAGCGGCCGGAGAGGGCGTACATCTCGCCGCTGAACGCCTTGATCCAGGACACCATGGCGCTGGCGCTGAGCCCGTAGCAGGAGGCGCCGTAGGGGTTGTACTCGATGTCCAGGGCCGGCGGGAGCGTGAAGCCGTCGGCGGTCCAGCCGCCGCCGTGGGCGAAGAACCAGTCGGCCTGGGCGGCGCCGCCGGAGACGTCGGGCAGCGCGAAGTGGTAGGCGCCGCGGATCAGTCCCGCGTTGCGGGAGCCGTTGTACTGCTGGCTGTAGTACGGGTTGGTGTAGCTGACGCCCTCGGTCGCCTTGACGTAGGCGAAGGAGGCGCCGTCGGCGGCGACGGACGTCCAGTCGACGTTGCCCTGGTGGCCGCTGACGTCCAGGCCGAGCGGGCCGCCGGAGGCCGCGGCGGCGGCTTCCACGGTGGCGACGGTGGAGGCGGTCCTCGCCGCGGAGACGCTGCCGTCGAGCGAGGTGCCGGCGTGCGCGGTGCCCCGCCGGGGCGGCGACGCGTCCGCCGCGGAACCGGCGGACGTCGCCGCTCGGCCCTCGGCGCCCCGACCGGCGGCGAGGGCGGCGCCGGGAGCGGACAGCAGGAGCAGCCCCGCGAGCAGCGGGGCGAGGAACGCGGCCGTGCGGAGGCGCGGGCCGGAGAGGGGGGAGGGGAGCCGGGCCGGTCTGTTCTCGGGCATGGGGAATCTCCGCACGGGGGACGGGCGGTACAGGGCACGGGGCGGTAGAGGGACAGGCCCGTTCCGCCTGCCCTTCATGTACATGACATCCGAATCCTAGAAGCCGTCCGACGCCCGGGGGAAGAGGTGTCCCGCAGCGAATCTACGCGCAGAGACCAGCCGCCGCACCACCCCGGACCGGTTTACACGCGGCGCCGGGAGGCACCCCCCTGCCCGACTGGTCGCCTCCCCGCTCAGGAGAACCCTGAGGACCCAAGTCGCTGATCACGTCCGGCAACGCCTGACCGAGGGCGTACGGCAGAAGCTCACCGAGTACACCGGGCACCTCCCGGGCCGGGGGAAGAAATGAGCGCGGAACGGTCCGGCCGTTGAGTGCCACCGCGTCGGCCGCGACCGTGACCGCCTGTTCCGCTTCCCGCGTGAGCCGGTCGTGGTGCGCGGCGGCGGCGAACAGCTGGAGCGCCTCGCCGAACGCGTCGAGCTGGAACTGCCGGGCCGCCTTGTTCCCGAGCCGGTCGCTGCCGCCGGGGTAGCCGGTGAACGGCAGTTTCCGCTCCTCGGGCACCGGACCGCCGTCGACGGCGTACGCCGGGTGCAGATCCTCGCCGTCGGCGAGGATGCGTTCCGCGGTGAAGCGGACCGCCGTGTCGAACAGTTCGTGCGGACCGTGCGCGCCGACGGCGAGGCCCGCGTAGCACTGGTCGCGCACCCATGCGAAGCGGTAGTCGTAACTGCGTCCGGTGTTGGCGCGCTCCGCCAACGACGTGGTGGCCGCGGCCACCATGCCCCCGGAGGAACTGGTCAGCCCGCGCAGTACCGCGTAGGCGTGCCGGGCGTCACGCGGCGCCGCGAGCGCCGAACAGTCCGGCACCGCTCGCCGCCACGCCTGTTCCGTCCGCGTCCACAACTGCCGCGCGTCCAGCCGCGGTGCGTCGCTTCCGGCCGACAGCTCCAGCACGATGTCGTGCTGCTCGCCCTTGCAAAGCCGGAATCGGCCGCGATGCCCTGACCCGGCGGTCCAGTCGGCCTGTCGGGCACCGGCCAGCCGCAGGCGCAGCCCACCGGCCCGAGCGGTCCACACGTCCCCCGCCGGCCGCGGGCCGGACACCTGCCCGGTGCCGAATCCGGGCCGCGGGTCGAGGACGACTCCCAAGCTCGCCTCGCCGCTCTCGACGCGCATGCGGCGCAGCAGCACCAGGCGGTCCGCGGACGCCGGCATCGCGAGGGCGTCGCGGCACTCGATCACGGCGTCGGCGGTCACCCAGCGGCTCACCCGGATCAGGCTGCCGTCCTCGTAGTAGCCGCCCCAGACGTGCCAGCGGTCCTCCGGATGTACGGCGAAGTACCCGCCGCCGCCGATGAGCGCGGAGAACACCGCGTCGCTGTGCCAGCGGGGTGCGCACAGCCAGACGATCCGCCCCTCCGGGTCCACCACGGCGCCGCGTTCGCCGTCGGCGAGGACCGCGTAGCCTCTCAGCGCCCACGGGGGGCACACGTCGTCGGCCGCGTCTGCTCGCATGTCAGCCGTCTCCTTCATGACCGAGCCGTCGGGCCGGGCCGCTCATCCGAATCTGGTGGCCAGGCGCCGGTACAGCCCCGGGCAGGCGCCCCGCACTCGTGTTGGCAGCCGGAACCAGGCCGGCACGTACACCTCGTCCTTGCCGCGTCGCACCGCGTCCCACACGGCGTCGGCCACCCGCTCCGGGGACACCGGTCTGGGCGAGGACCGCAGGTAGGGAACCCCGCGCCGCTCGAAGAAGGGCGTGTCCACCACCCCGGGCAGCACATGGCTGACCCCCACACCGGTCCGGCCGAGTTCGTAGCGCAGGGCGTCCGCGAAGGAGCCGAGCCCGGCCTTGACCGCGGAGTAGACGGCCTCGCCGCGCACTCCGAAGCCGCCGGCGACCGAGCCGATCAGGACGATGCGCCCGGCGCCCGCCGCGGCCATGTGCGGTGCCGTCTGCCGGACGACGTGCAAGGTGGCGAGCAGGTCGACGGCGACGAGCTCCTCGATCGCGGAGGGCGGCATGCCCGTGAAGTCGCCGGCCCACCCCACGCCGGCGCAGGCCACCAGGAGATCCAGGCGGCCGAGCCGGTCCATGGCGAAAGCGGCGAGTTCCCGTCCGGCGTGCGGCCGGGTGAGATCCGCGGGGAACACCGTGGCCGACGCCTGCGCTGCCACTTGCGCCGCCACCTGCGCCAGCCGCGAGGCGTCGCGCCCGGTGAGGACCATCCGCCAGCCCCCCTCGACGGCGAGCCGACGGGCCACCGCCGCACCGATACCGGAGGACGCGCCGGTGATGAGCGCCCTACCCCGGAACGCGGTCGCACCGCTCGCTGTGCGCTCGCGTGTCAGCGGGTTCGGCCGCGGCCCGGGCATCGTCACGGACGGCGTCCAGGCGCGGAAGGGGAGCGGGACACGGGCACCTCGCTGCGCTGTCGGACAGGGGGCGGACCACGCCGGTTCCGGGGCCGGGCGGGCCGGGCGCTCCGCAGAGTAACCCGGGCATCCCGTTCGCAAACGGTTCCGCGCCCGCGGACTACCGGGAGGCGGCCGTAGCCACCCGGAGCCCGGCCCGGTGGCCCGCGGCGCGCAGGTCGCCCGCGGCCAGTGCGCCGACGATCGCGAGGTCGAGGCAGGCGGCCGTGCGCCACCGGTCGCTGCCCAGCGCCAGGCCGGCCATGCCGGCGGCGTGCAGGGCGTCGGGCGCCACGGACCAGGCGGCAGGCATGGCTCCGGACGCTGTGGCGAGACCCTGCAGCGCGTGGCGGATCCCCAGCACGCGTACGACGGCGCCTGCCGCCGCGCTCGGCCGGGTGCGCGGACAGTGCCGCAGTACGGCCTGCGGAGCCGCGATCAGGAGGGCTCCCCATCCGATGCGGGCGGCGGCCGGCTCGCTGGGGACGGTGGAGTTCCCCGGGGACGTGCGGCTGTTCACGACATCGGATGTCACGGCGTCGACCTGGTAGATGTGTGTCTGCGCCGACGGCACGGTGGCGATCGTCACGGACCAGACCGTCCGGCCTCGGCGGTCCTTCTCCAGCCTCACGTCGGGCCCCGGGCCGGTGGCGTCCCTCCTCGTGCGGATCATGGTGTGTCTCCCGGTCCGGGGCCATGTTCGGCTGCGATGTGCCTGATGTGCCTGAGATGCGTACGCGGTCCACGAGGACGCGGAGGAACGGGCCCGGCCGGGCGCGTCAGCCGCCGGAGCCCTCGTCCGGCGCCCTGGGGGAGGTCGCCGCGGTGAACAGCGGAGCGATGACGAGCACCAGGGCGAGGCCGACGAGCAAGCCGTAGAGGGGCGGCCCCGGCTTGGCGATGCCGGAGGTGATCAGCAGTGCCGTGGCGGCGGCGGGCGCGTGGTGCGAGCGGATCAGGTGCAGCAGGAAGAGGGTGAGGCCGACGGCGAGGGCCTGGGCGCCGATCTGGGGCGGGGTTTCGTGCTGCTGCTCGGTGACGGAGGGGTGCTCCCAGAGGCCGAAGACGGCCAGCGACGCCAGGCTGATCGCGATGGCCACGGCGTGACCGGTCACCGCGCTGCGAAGCCGGGAATCCACCGACTCCGGATGGGCCAGCAGCAGATAGGCCGTCGGCCCCAGCGACGCGGTCAGGGTCACCCAGCCGATCAGGCTGCCGATCGAGCCCACTCCGGCGAGCAGCAGTGCGGACAGCAGGAACAGCCGCAGCCCGCCCCGCACACGCGTCCCGGCGCCGCTGAACGGGCTCGACGCCGGCTCCTCCCGCTCCTCACCGGCGCTCATGCGGACCTGCCGAGGGCATCGGCGGCGGTGGTCGGCAGCTTCTCGGTGGCCATGCCGGCCTCCTCCCATGTCGCGGCATGTCCGGGTATCCGCACACCGCACGCCTCAATCAGGACGTTCACGCGGTCCCGAGCGGGCCGGACCCGGCAGGGCTCCGGATCAAGGCTCCGGATCACGGCTCCGGTCACGACTCCGCGCCGGGGTCCTTCGCGGTACGGGGAGAGGAACCGGAGCGAGCGGCCCTCTCGGAGTGCACGTAGAGCCGGCGCCGGTCGCCGACGTCCAGCCGGCGCGGCAGCGGCAGTTCGTAGCGCACCGGACGGCGGTGGTCGGCCGGCTGCCGGTTCGGGTTGTACGGCGCGGCGCAGGGCGCCGTGGTTGTGCACCTGGAGGTCCACGACCCGGACCTGGCGCCCCGCCTCGCGGGCGGCGGCGGCGACCCGCTCCAGTCCGAGCGGTTTGGGCAGGGGCCCTGATCCCGTGGTCGGCGAGGGGGCCCACGGACAGGCCCGCGTCGTGGCAGGCGGACACGATGCCGGGCAGCGCGCCGAGCGTGGACCGCCAGCAGCCCGGGGCCGAAAGCCGGTCCGTGTCGTGCAGCAGGACGGTGCCGCCGCCCCACAGGCCGGCCGTGACGGTGGAGTACACCTCCTCAGCCGTGGCCTCTGCCGTCCAGTCCCGGCCCCAGACGGTCCACAGGACCGTCCGCAGGCCCGCCGCGTGCGCGGCGGCCCAGCGTCCGGAGGTGAGGATGCCGTAGGGCGGGCGGTACCACCGGGGGCGCGTTCCCGTCAGGCCGTGGACCGCGGCGACCGCACGGCGCAACGCCTGCGCGTCGGCTGCCGGAGCCGGAAGGCACGGACGGTCGTGAGTCCAGCCGTGCACCGCCACCTCATGTCCGCGGCGGACGGTCTCGCGGGCCAGGGAGGGATGACGTACGACGCTGTCACCCAGCACGAAGAAGGTGGCCCGGAGGCCGAGCCGGTCCAGCGCGTCGAGGAAGAAGGGCGTGCAAGCGGGGTCGGGCCCGTCGTCGAAGGTGAGGGCGACATGGTCCGGGCGGCCGACCCCGGCGAGGCGCCGGAAACAGCGAAGACGTACCGCGGGCAGCCAGGTGGCGGCCGGGGCGATGTGGGCGGCGGCGACGGCCGCGGCGGGAACCAGGGCGGCCGCCGCACTCCGAGCGGGGCGGTGACCGAAGGATCCGGGCATCTGCTGTGCTCCTCCTGCCGGGGATCACCGCGTGGGCCGGCATCCCTGTGTCACGGCCCGGTGCGAGTCCGGCCCTGGTTCGTCCCGCGCGTCCGGCTCCGTGTCCCACCTGCCGGCGATCGACGGAGCCCGCGCGAGCCCGACGCTCCCCGCTCCTATGAGCACCACGCCGATCACCTCGGGCACCACTCGCACGCCGAGGGCGATGGCCTCCCCGAACAGGGCCCATCCCAGCGCCACGCTCGTCAGCGCGTCACCGAGAGTCAGGGCCGGCTGGGACGCGGTCAGCGGTCCCGCCCGCAGCGCGCTCTGCAGCAGCAGGAAGCCGAGGACTCCCAGACAGAAGGTCGCGTACACCGGCCACGTCGTCAGCACCGCGCCCAGCCCGTCCGAGAGCCGGCCGGTCACCTCCTTGAGCAGCGTGGCGGTGCCGGCGAAGGACACGGCGCACGCCAGCCCCAGCAGCGCCGCGCGAGGCGCGCCCCGTACCCGGCGGGCCGTCGTCACCAGCACGACCACGACACCCAGCACGACCCCCGCGGCCGGCAGCCAGCGTCCCGGGTCGGCGGTGGAGCGGCCGGCGCTGGGAGCGGCCGCCGTCAGGAACATCGCCAGCCCGGCGGCCAGCGCCGCGAACGCCAGCCAGGTCCTCAAGTCCGGGCGCCGGCGGAAGACCACGCTGCCGACAACGAGGGTGAACAACAGCTCGGCGGCGAGCAGCGGCTGGACCAGCGACAGGCTCCCCACGCGCAGAGCGGCCGCCTGGAGGACGGTCGACAGGGCGAGCAGGCCGACACCGGCGAGCCAGTGGGGCCGCCGCACCACGCGCCACAGCCAGCGAGCGGCCTGGCACGGGCCGGCGCCGCCTTCGGCCTCGTCCACTGCGGCACGCCGCTGAAGCACGGAAGCCGACGCATTGGACAGCGCCGCGCACAAGGCCAGGACGACGGTCAGCACGCCGCACCAACGCTCATCGGAACGCGGCGCCCGGCCGCCGGTACGGGGCCTGGGCGGCACCCGACGGAAGCAGGTGGGGCGGAAGCAGGTGAGACATGGGCCGAACCTCGGCTCCGGAAGCGGACGTACGGGAAACGGCCGACCGCGGTCACTGCCGGTGCCCGGAGGGTCAGAAAGACGAAGTATCCCGCGCTCCGAAGGTCGAAACATAGGGGAAGGAGCGTTTTGTCGGGTGGTGGAGGGGCACCCGCGCACCGTGCACCCACCGTCTTCGGCGCCCTCCGGGCCCTTGAGGCCGGCAGGCGGCACGCTGCGGATGCTGATCGTCAGCGCGAGCATGGGAGCGGGCCACGACACGGTGGCCCGCGAACTGGCCCGCCGCGCCCGTGCACGCGGCCACGACAGCCGCATCGTGGACATCCTGAGACTGCTGCCGGCCGGCTCGGGAACCGCGCTGCGTTCCTTCTACCGGTCGTCCGTCCGCCACTTCCCCTGGGCCTACGGCGGCCTGTACCGGGCGTTTCTGCGCCCGGGCCCGCGGCACCGTCCCAGCGGCCTTCCCCTCGCGCGACTGGCGAGCGGTCCGCTGACGGCGCTGGCGGAGCGCACGGGAGCCGACGTGGTGGTTCCGGTGTTTCATCTCGCCGCGCAGCTCACCGGTCACCTCAGAGAGGAAGGGCGGTTGCGGTGCCCGAGCGCGGTCTGCCTGACCGACTTCGCCGTTCACCGCCAGTGGCTCCATCCCGGCAACGACGTCTACCTCTGTCTCACCGACGAGGCCGCGCGGGAGGTGAACCGGAGCGTCACCGTGCCCGCCGAGACGACCGGCCCGGTCGTGCCACCCGGCTTCTTCGCACCGGCTCCCGGGGCCCCGGCGTGGCGGCAGCGCCTCGAACGGTACGCCCCCGGACGTCCGCCCGTCCTGTTGTCCGCCGGAGCCTGGGGAGCCGCGCCGGGGCTGGAGGACACGATCCGACTGCTGGCCGCCGCGGGGTATCTGCCGGTCGCGCTGTGCGGGCGGAACGAGCGGCTGCGGACCCGGGCGTCCGTGGTTCCGGACGCTCTGGCGGTGGACTGGGTCGACGACATGCCCGGCCTGCTCCGTGCGGCCCGGGTCCTGGTCGACAACGCCGCCGGCCAGACCGCCGTACAGGCTCTCGCCTCCGGGCTGCCCGTGGTGGGTCATCGTCCGCTGCCCGGTCACGGCGCGGAGGGCGTGGCACGCATGGCGGCGCTCGGTGTCTCGGAGGCCGCCCCGGACGGCGCGGCCCTGCTGAGGGCTCTCGGCCGGTTCTCGGCCGACGCTCCGGAGCGGGACCGCAGGATCGCCCGCGGGCAGGAGCTGTTCCGGGCCGATGCCCTGGCCCGGGTGGAAGCACTCGCGGCCAGGTTCGCCGGGTGACCCGCCGACGGGACGGACGATCCGCGAGCGCCGCACGGCTCGGGCAGCCGCCGCCTGGGACCTCACCGTCGGTCTGCTCCGACCGGCCGGCCCGCCCCCATGCTCTACGGACTCCGGCCCCGCGCCGCTGAGCGTGTCAGCCCGCGGGGCCTTCGGAGGGCACGTCGTCCGAAGCGGCCGACCGGGCGTCCTGGGTACGGAGGTGCCGGGGCAGGACGCAGGCCTGCCGGGCGAGGACCTCGGCGAAGGCGGTGGTGAGCGGGTCGGGGCGGGTGCGGGTGTACGCGGTGAGGGTGCGGCGCAGCGGAGGGTCGAGGCGCAGCGCCACGCCGTCGAACTCCCGCGGGACGATGTTGGCGGGCACCAGTGCCGGGCCGAGTCCGGCGGCGGCGAGCAGCGGGACCGCGGAGGTCTGTTCGGCACGGACCGCGACCCTGGGCTGGAAGCCCGCTTTCGCGCAGGCCTGGTCGAGGAGGTCGGCGAGGCCGTTGCCGGCGGCGAAGTGCACCCAGTCGCGGTCGGCGAGCGCGCTGAGGGCGATGGCCGCGGGAGCGCCGTCGGCGAGCGGGTCGTCGGCGGGCAGGACGACGACGAACTCCTCGACGCCGAGGTCGCGCACGGGGCCTTCCCAGCGTTGCGGGGCAGGGCCGACGGCGAGATCGGCCTCGCCGGCGGCCATCGCCGCCTCCAGCCGGCTGCTGTGCGGGTACTCCCGCAGCCGGATGCGGACGCCCGGATGCCGGCGGCGCCAGGCGCGCAGGACCGGGGGCAGGACCCCGAGGCTGACGGAGTAGACGGTGGCGACCTCGAGTTCACCGCCGTCCAGTCCCGCTGCCCGGCGCGCGGCGGAGCGCAGGCGGTCCGCGTCCTTGAGGGCGGCGCGGGCGTGCGGCAGCACGGCGCGGCCGAGGGGCGTCGGACGGATGGCGCGCGGCAGGCGTTCGAGCAGTGGGCCCGCGAGGGAGGTCTCCAACGCGCGGATCTGGTGGGAGAGGGCGGGCTGGGTGACGTGCAGCAGCTCCGCCGCGTGGGTGAAGGACCCGGTGTCGACGACCGTGACCAGGTACTCGAGTTGCCGAAGCGTCGCCATGAACAAATGTTATCGCTGCGCTGAAAAGCAAGCCTTGGACTCATCGGCGCAGTGTGGGAGAGGCTCGTGCCGTGGCCGCCGCGCTCAGCACGCGGACGGCGGATCCCTTTCCCGATCATTCGACGGAGCACTTCCATGCCTACTCCCATGCCTACTCCCATGCCTGGTTCTCCTGCTTCCGTGCCTTCTTCCGCGGCTCTCGACGGGCGGCGCCTGGTCGTCATCGGCGCGGGCTCCCGTACGGGAAGGCTGGTCGCCCAGGCTGCCTCGGCCTCCGGCGCCGACCTGGTGCTGGCCGGGCCGGACCCGCGCCGACTCGAGTGGACCGCCGGTGAACTGTCCGGCCGCCCCGCCCTGGTGGTGCCCGTGGATCTGGCCGATGAGGAGTCGATCGCCCGGCTCGCCCGGCAGACCGGCGCCTTCGACCATCTGGTGTCCACGGCGGCGATGCCCGCGAACGGGCCGCTGGCCGACCTCGACCTCGCCGCGGTGCAGCGGGCCTTCGCCGCGAAGGTGATCGGCCCGCTGCTGCTGGCCAAGCACCTGGCGGGGCAGGCCGACGAGGGTGGCTCGTTCACCTTCTTCTCCGGGGTGGCCGCCTGGCGGCCGGCCCCGGAACGGACCGTGATGGCCACCACCAACGGGGCGCTGGCCTTCCTGGTCCAGGCCCTGGCCGTGGAGATCGCCCCGGTGCGGGTCAACGCCGTCTCTCCCGGCATCGTCGACACCGGCTCCTGGGACGGCCTCGGCGCGGACAAGGAAGCGTTCCTGCGCCGAGTCGCCGAACGCAACCCGGCCCGCCGCGTCGGCACCCCGGACGACCTGGTCCAGGCGGTCCTGTTCGCCATGAGCAACCCCTACGTCACCGGCACCGTGCTGCACGTCGACGGCGGCGGTCGGCTCGCCTGAAACACGGCGAGGCGGCCGTGGCGGTGTCCGGCGCGTCCACCGGCACCGGCAGGGCGACCGTACGCCCGCCGGCCGAGCAACCACGACCACATCGAAATCAAGAGAGCTCCCTCATGCACAAGGTGATCCGCACCGTCCTCATCACCGCCGCCGCCGTCGTCGGCGCGGCGGCGCTCACCGTCGGCACCGTCATGGCCGTCGGCGCGTTCGGCTACCACCGTCAGCAGCTCAGCGGGCCGGGCGCACCGGCGTCGCCGCGCGGCCTCGTCGACCACTCGCCCGGCCTGGTCCGGCCCGGGGCGCTGACCGTGGACCGCTCGATCGGCGAGCGGCGGGCCTCCCAGGAGGTGCGCCTGGCCCAGCAGTTGTACACGTTCTGGAACACCGGCGAGCGGAAGTACCTCGACGCCGCGGTCAGCCCGCGCTTCCGGGACGACACCCTGCCCTCCGGCCGCCCCCAGGGCCCCGCCGGGCCGCTCTTCGCCTCGAAGAACTTCCGCGCCGCCGTACCGGACCTGACCTGTGAACTGGCCGACCTCCTGGTCACCGGCGACAAGATCACCGCCCGGCTGGTCTTCCGCGGCCACTTCACCGGCACCTTCGACGGCGTCCACGGCAAGGGGCAGCGGATCCGCTTCGGTGCCATCGACATCCAGCACGTAGGAACCGACAAGATCATCGAGGACTGGCACATCGAGGACAACGAGACGCTGCTGAGCCAGCTCGGAGCCACCGGCTGACACCCGTCCGCGCCGGCGGCCTTGGCCGTCGGCGCACCCCGGGGCGTGCGGCGCGCCGAACCGCTCGCCACCCTCCCGCTCCCACGGCGTCCGGGGAGCCCCCACCCCGACCGTGATACTAATACCGGTATAAGTATTGGGTCGACCTGCTCCGGGGAGTCACGCACATGGTGGAGATCAAGACCGATGCCGCATTGGACGCGATGCGGGAAGCCGGACGGGTGGTGGCCCACGCCCTGGCCGCGGTCAAGGAAGCGGCCGGCGTGGGGGTGTCCCTGCGGGAACTGGACGAAGCGGCCCGGTCGGTTCTGGACGAGGCCGGAGCCGGCTCCCCGTTCCTCGGATACCGGCCGTCCTTCGCCCCGGTCCCCTTCCCGGCCGTGATCTGCACGTCCGTCAACGACGCCGTGTCGCACGGCATCCCCACCGGCTACCGGCTGCGCGACGGCGACCTGGTGAGCATCGACTGCGGCGCCGAGCTCGACGGCTGGACGGGCGACGCGGCCATCACCTTCACCGTCGGAACGCCGCGCCCCGGCGACCTCGAACTGATCGACGCCACCCAGCAAGCCCTCGACGCGGGCATCGCCGCCGCCCGGGTGGGCAGCCGCATCGGCGACATCTCCCACGCCGTCGACACCGTCGCCCGCAAGGCGGGCTGCGGCATGCCCGCCGACTTCGGCGGCCACGGCATCGGCCGGCGCATGCACGAGGACCCGCACGTCCCCAACCGCGGCCGCCCCGGCCGCGGCTTCCCGCTCCGCCACGGCCTGGTCCTCGCCATCGAGCCCATGCTCATGGCCGGCGGGCAGAACACCTACCGCACCGACATCGACGGCTGGACGCTGCGCACCACCGACGGCAGCAGGGCCGCCCACATCGAGCACACCGTCGCCATCACCGACCAGGGCCCCCGCATCCTGACCCTGCCCTGACCCGGCTCGGTACCGGACAGCGGGAAGGATCCGCCGGGACGGGTACCCGTGGCGGCGTGATCGGGCAGGCGGCGTGGCAGGGGCTCGTGGCGGGAGCGGCAGGGGCCGTGGTGATGACGCTGGGCGAGAAGGCCGAACAGCGCCTGACCGGCCGGCCGAACTCCTACGTGCCCGCGCGAACCCTGGAGGACGAGCAGGTCCTGGAGAACGCCACCGGAGTCGGGGCCCCGCCGCGGACCTGGCCGCGCGGGGAACTGGTCGTGGACCTGCTGCACAAGGCCGTCTAGGCGTTCGCCGCCGGTGCCGGTGCCGGTGCCGGTGCCGGTGCCGTGGCCGACGCGCCGGCCGCTCCGCTCCGGTCCCGGTCCCGGTCCCGGGCAACGGCACGCCGCCCGGCGATCCGGAAGGCGTGCCGACGTGGGGCCGCCGGCCCGTGATGACGTCCCCGGGCGGTAGCGGACCGGCTTCCGGTCCCTCTGTCGCAAATCAGGTATTTGCCCCTATGCTGTAACGCACCTCTGCCGGGCACGCGGCGCACCCGTGTGCCGTGACCACCGCTCGCACTGCCTGCCGCCAGGCCGATCAGAGGTGCACCATGACTGGCTCACCCCACGGAATCCCCGCACGCTCCGACTGGCGTGATCGCGCTGCCTGTGTCGGGGAGGACCCCGAACTCTTCTTCCCGCTCTCCGACTCCGCGGCCTTCGCGGGGGAGGCGTCCCTGGCCCGGGCGCTGTGCTGCCGGTGCCCGGTGGTCGTCGCCTGCCGTACCTGGGCGATCGACCACGGTGAGGACCACGGCATCTGGGGTGCGACCACCGCCGCCCAGCGCCGCGCCATCCGCCGTGCGGTGCCGCAAACGCCGCCTCCCACGACGTGAACCGCGTCCCCCCGGACCGGCCGGGACGCCCGCCGGGGTGTCGTCGAGGCTCCGCGTCAGGACGGGGCGAGAACGCAGAACTCGTGGCCTTCCGGGTCGGCCAGGCACGTCCACGGGACGTCCCCCTGGCCGATGTCGAGGTCGGTGGCGCCGAGGGCCCGCAGCCGGTCCGCCTCGGCCGCCTGGTCGTCGCCGGGGTACGGCAGCAGGTCGAGGTGGACGCGGTCCGGCACGGTCTTCACGCCGGGCGTGCGCAGGAACTCCAGATACGGGCCGACGCCCGCGGCGGAGCGCAACACCGCGTGGCCGTCACTCACCTCGTGCGGGGTCCAGTCCACCGCCTCGCCCCAGAACCGGGCCATGGCCCGCGGATCCACGCAGTCGACCACCACGGCCGCGATCGGCCCGGTGTCCCGGTAGACCTCCCGAGGCTCCAGCACACAGAACTCGTTGCCCTCCGGGTCGGCGAGGACCGTCCACGGCACGTCGCCCTGGCCCACGTCGGCGGGCGTCGCACCGAGAGCCCTCAACCGCGCGACCAGTTCAGCCTGATGGGCCGCCGAGGTGGTGGCCAGATCGAGGTGCACACGGTTCTTCGTTCCCGTTCCGGGTTCCGGGACGGGAACGACGTCGACGCCGACGGCGACCGGGTGCGGCCAGACCAGGCCGCCGACGGGGCCGACGTAGGTGGTCACGCCGGCCCGGTAAGCACTCCACCCGAGCGCCTCCGCCCAGAACCGGCCGACAGCCGAGGCGTCGAGCGCCTTGATGTTCACATGCACGGGTCGCAGTGCCATGCCGGCGATCCTATGCGCCTGTTCGGCGACGGCATCCGCGGCTGCCGTCGCCGGACGGAGAGCGACGGGCGGGGGTCCGTCCGGCGGGGCAGGGGTGCCGGTCAGGGGTGCCGGGAGGGGCGGCGGGTGGTGCGCCGGTGGATCTCCACGGCCACCGGGGCGGCGGTGAAGACGGAGGAGTACGTACCGACGGCCAGGCCGATGAGGAGGGCCAGGGCGAAATCGGTGAGTGAGGACCCGCCGAGCACGGCCAGGGCGGTGAGGATGAAGGCGGCGCCCATGCCGGTGTTCACCGTGCGGGGCAGGGTCTGCAGGATCGCCCGGTTCGTGAGGTCCGGCAGCGGCGCCTTGGGGCACCTGCGGGTCAGTTCCCTGACGCGGTCGAAGAGGACCACGGAGTCGTTGACCGAGTAGCCGATGACGGTGAGCAGCGCAGCCAGGAACACCCCGTCGACGGGCTTGCCCAGCCAGGCGAAGACGCCGACGAGGATCACCACGTCGTGGGCCAGGGCCGCGACCGCGGCGGTGCCGAACACCCAGCGGAACCGCGCCGCGAGGTAGACGAACTGCGCGCCGAGGGCCACCGCGAGCGCGATCAGGGCGCCCCGGCGCAGCTCCTTCCCGAGGCTGGGGCCGATCAGTTCGTCGCGCACCTTGTCCGCCCCTCCGGCCAGGTCGCGCACCGTGCCGGTCACCTCGGCCTCCTCGGCGTCGTTCAACGGATCGGTGCGCACGGTCAGGGCGTTGCCGCCGGAGGAGTGCACGACGGCCCGGGGGAAGCCGGCCCGCGCGAGCGCGGTGCGGGCCCGGTCGGCGTCGACGGGGGCCTCGGTGGTGTACTCGATGAGGCGGCCGCCGGTGAACTCCACGCCGAGGCCGATCCCGCGCACCGCGATGCCCGACGCGGCCAGGACGAGCACGGCGGCTGAGGCGGCCAGCCAGCGGCGGGGGCGGCGCATCAGGTGCGGGTCGCGGCGGCTGAGGCGGTCCCGGACGGCGCCCGTGGTCGCGATGCCGGTGAGGCGGGGGCTGCGGCGGACCCGGGGGAGGCCGGCGGCGTACTCGGCGAGCACGCGTGTGATCACCAGGGCGCTGAACATGGAGGCGAGCACGCCGATGCCGAGGGTGACGCCGAAGCCCCGCACGGGCCCGGACGCGAGGAAGAACAGCAGAGCGGCCGCGATCAGAGTGGTGATGTTGGAGTCGGCGATCGCGCTGAGCGCGTTGCGGAACCCGGCCGCCAGCGCCGAGCGGGGGCTGGGATGACGGCGGGCCGCGTACTCCTCGCGGGACCGTTCGAAGACCAGCACGTTGGCGTCCACGGCCATGCCGATCGCCAGGACGAAACCGGCCAGGCCGGGCAGGGTCAGGGTGGCGCCGAGCGCGGCCAGGGCGGCGTAGGAGACGAGGCCGTAGCAGGCCAGGGCGACGGCGGCCAGCACGCCCAGCAGTCGGTAGACCACGATGACGAACAGCGCGGTGAGCGCGGTGCCGACGGCCGCCGCCCAGGCGCTCGCGGTGATGGCCCGCGCGCCCAGGGTCGCGCCGACGGTGCGCTGTTCGACGGTCTCGACCGGCACGGGCAGCGCCCCGCCGTTGATGAGCAGCGAAAGCTCGCGGGCCTCCTCCGTGCCGAAGGAGCCCGTGATCCGCGTGGCGCCGTCGCGGATACCGGCGCCGCAGCTGACGGACGGATCCACCTGGGGTGAGGAGATGACCTTGTCGTCGAGGACGATGGCCACCCGCCGCGCCGGATCGCCCGCCGGATTGCAGGCGGCCTCACCGGTCAGCCGGGCCCAGCCGTCGCGGCCGGCGCCCGCGAAGTCCACGGTGACGTGCCATCCGGCGCCGCCCTGCTGGTCGAACCCGGCTGCGGCCTCCTTCACGTGCTCGCCGGTCAGGGCCGCGGTCCCGAGCCGCAGCAACCCGCCGGACTCGTCGGGCAGGACCCGCTCGCCGGCCCGCTCGGGCAGGGACCGGGAGGCGGCGTCGGCGGTGCCGAGCACCGGGTGGAAGGTGAGCTGCGCGGTACGGCCCAGGACGTCGGCGGCCTTCTTCGGGTCCTGCACGCCGGGCAGTTCGACGATGATCCGGTGGTCGCCGGAGCGGACGAGGGTGGGTTCGGCGACGCCGAGCGCGTCGATACGGCCGCGCAGCACCTCCAGGGTGCGGTCGGTGGCGTCGCGGTCGGCCTCGGTGGTGGGGGTGGAGCGGGTCTCCAGCACGATCTGGGTTCCGCCGCGCAGGTCCAGTCCGAGGCGGACCGGCACGGTGGCGGCGATGTAGACGGACAGGGCGATCACGGCGAGGGCGAGCAGCGCCCTCACACGCACGGAACGGTTCAACGCGGGCCTCCGGCAGGCGCACCACAGCCAGGGCTGCGGCCGGCAGAAGGCCGCAGCCCGGTGAGGTGGGGTGTGAAGTGCGAAAGAAGGGGGTGTCAGGTGCCGGAGGGCACGGGCGGTGCCCGCCCACGGTCGTGGGGCGCGTGCGGATCGGACAGGGGAGTGTGCCCGGCCGGCGCCGACGGCCGGGCCGGCCGGGGCGAGGCGATGTGCGTGCCCGGACCGCAGGTGGCGAGGTGGCCGCGCGGGGGAGGGTGCTCGCCGTGCGGCTCCTGGCGGGTCGCCGCCCGGACGCCGCACACGGCGTCGCACCCGTCGCCGGCGTGCGGCCCGGCGTCACGCAGGTGACCGGCTGCCGCCGTCGCGCCGACCGCCGGCTCGCCCTTCGCGCCGACCGCCGGCTCGCCCGCCGCGGCGGTCATCGGCCCGCCCGCCGTACCGGGCAGTGGTCCGGCGGCGGCGAGCACGGCCAGCAGTGCCAGTACCACGGCCGTCAGCACCGCGGCGGCCGTCAGCATGGTGGCAGCCGGCGGCCGGGCGGCGCTGGTGCGGGGGGCGGAGCCGGGGGCGGGGGAGGTGCGCGCGTTGGGGTGCATGCACCGTCCCCCTCTCATCACGGTGGGTGGTGCGGGCCGGGAGGTCAGGGTTCGATCAGGCCGACGCGGATGGCGTAGCGGGTGAGTTCCAGACGGTCACGCAGACCGAGCTTCTGCAGCAGGTTGGCGCGGTGCCGCTGGACCGTCTTGATGCTGATGAACAGCAGGTCCGCGATCTCCTTGGAGGAGTGCCCCTCGGCCACCAGCTTGAGGACCTCTTCCTCGCGCGGGGTGAGGATCTGGTCGGGGGTCTCCTCGCCGTGGCGGGCCCGGTGGAGGTAGTTGCGGATCAGCGCGGTCACCGCGCCGGGGTACAGGAAGGGCTCGTCCCGCATCGCGGCCCGGCAGGCGGCGACCAGATCCCGGTCGGCGACGGACTTCAGCACGTACCCGCTCGCACCGGCCTTCAGAGCCTGGAAGAAGTACTGCTCGTTGTCGTGCATGGTGAGCATCAGGATCCGCAGGCCCGGCTTGAGGACGGCCAGTTCGCGGGCGGCCTGCAGTCCGGTCAGGCGGGGCATGGCGATGTCCAGCACGGCCAGGTCGACGTCCAGGGTGCGGGCCAGTTCGATGGCCTCCGCGCCGTCACCGGCCTCGGCGACCACTTCCAGGTCCGGTTCCTGGTCGAGGATGAGCCGCACCCCGCGGCGGACCAGCGCGTGGTCGTCGGCGAGCAGGATGCGGATCGTGCCCGAGCCGCTCGCGGAGCCCGTGCGCGACCGGCTCAGGGAAGTCGTGTCCGATCCGCTCACGGAGGGCGTGTCCGGCCCGCTCACGGGGGTCGTGTTCGATCGGCTGCTCACGGACTTCGTGCTCGCTTCACTCATGGAGGTCGTGGTCGTTCCGGTCATGGGCTGAGCTGCTTCCTGGGGACGGGCGCGGCGAGCCGGACCCGGGTGCCGGTGCGGGGTGCCGGACTGATCTCGAGGCTGCCCCCGACGAGCAGGGCCCGCTCACGCATGCCGCGGATGCCGGCGCCTTCACGGGCGGCCTTGATGCCGGAGCCGTCGTCGGTGACCGTCAGCACCACGCCGTCGTCGGTGTGACACAGGGCCACGGTGACCGTTTCGGCCTCCGCGTGACGGGCGACGTTGGTCAGCGACTCCTGCGCGACGCGGTAGAGCACCAGTTCCGTCTCCGGCGCGAGGGCGGGCAGGTCGGCGTCGAAACGGCGGGTGACCCGCAGCCCGGTGTGGGTGGCGAAGTCCTCGGT
This sequence comes from Streptomyces sp. NPDC031340, assembly GCF_055569945.1. Classification (NCBI taxonomy): domain Bacteria; kingdom Bacillati; phylum Actinomycetota; class Actinomycetes; order Kitasatosporales; family Streptomycetaceae; genus Streptomyces; species Streptomyces sp. NPDC031340. The sequence goes on along the minus strand of NZ_JBVIIE010000017.1, from coordinate 74,068 downwards.
GAGCGAGGTCAGCGCGCTGACCAGACCCAGGTCGTCCAGCACGCCCGGCCGCAGCCGGCGCACCAGGCGGCGGACCTCGTCCAGGCTCTGCCGGGTGATCTCCTGCACCTCGGTCAGCTCCTTGCACAGCGGCTCGGGCGCGTCGTCCGCGGCCCGCTTCAGACCCAGCAGGATCGCCGTCATGGTCTGGCCGACCTCGTCGTGCAGTTCCTGGGCGATACGGCGGCGTTCGGCCTCCTGCGCGAGCAGCGCCCGGGCACTGCTGGTGGCCCTCTCCTGCTCCAGCCGCTCCAGCATGGCGTTGAACGTGCGGATCACCTCGGCGACCTCGCCCCCACCGGAGGCGGGCAGGCGCTGGCCGGGACGCAGCAGGTCCACCGTGGTCATCAGCTTGGCGAGCCGGTCCAGCGGCGCCATGCCCAGCCGCAGGAGTACGGCGTTGGCGACCAGCATGACCGCCAGACCGGCGACCAGGATGATCGCCTCGGTGAGCAGAACCGGCACCGAGACGGTCACCGGGGACCACAGCAACAGGGCCGTGGCTGTGCCCAGCACCACGGCGTTGAGGGCGAAGATCCGCCAGAACAACGACACCTGCCGCACGCCTTTCCCCCTCACTTCACCTCCACTGTGGCCCGCCACGTTCACGGTGCCGGGTGCTCGAAGTGAGTCTGCGGCCAGCCTGCCCCGTTCCGCGTGCCCCGTCGATGGGACCCGGACCCCATTTTCCGGGACGCGCACCACCCACGCGTCGCCGCATGGATCCCGTGGCCCGGCGTAAATGGGGCCCGCGCCCGATGGGCGTCCGCCGCCGGCCCGGCCAGGGTGGAAGGCAATGCACCGGGCCGGCCGAAGCGGTCGGCCCGGCAAGCCGCCGGGCACTCCGACGTCCGGCACCCGCCCGCGCGACGCCGCGCGTGCGGCGAGTCCTCGAGAAAGGGATCGACCATGTCGCTCGACGTCACCCGGGCCGAACCCCACCTGCACGAGGCGCGACAGCGCCTGGAACACGCCCGCAGCTCCCGGCTGGCGCAGCTGCACGCCATCGACGAGACCGGGCAGACCCCGGACGACCACCTGCTGTCCGAGCAGCGGACCGCGATGGAACGGGCCCTGAAAGAGATCGAGGAAGCCTTCGCCCGCGTCGAGGACGGTACCTACGGAACCTGCCTGGGCTGCACCCAGCCGATCCCCGCGGAACGGCTGGAGATCCTGCCCTACACCCGCTTCTGCGTCGCCTGCCGGCGCCGCACCACCTGACCACGCCCGCACCGACCCTCCGACGCCCTGCCCTCAAAGGGGTGAAGTGGTGAACCACCAGACCATCGGCCAGCGCACGGCACACCTGTCGGCCGAGGACCTCGCCGCCCTGCGCGACACCCTGCACGACCAGCTCCTGTTCCGCCAGGAGCAACTGCGGCAGCTCGTCGGCGAGGTCACCTCCCGCACCGAGGACCGACTCCGGCAGCAGGACGCCGCGCGGATCGAGGTGCAGGTCAAGCTCGCCGCCTCCGCCCGCATGGTCCTCGCCGACGTCGAAGCCGCCCTCGCCCGCATGGACGAGGGCACGTACGGCACCTGCCACCTGTGCCGCGGACCCCTCGACCGAGAACGGCTGATGATCGTGCCGCAGGCCCGCTACTGCGGACGCTGCCAGCAGGTCAGGAAGGCAGCACCGTGACCGCGTCCCTCCCGCACACCGCCGCCCCGCACCGGCCCTGGCCGGCGTGCCGGCGCTGCTGCGGCATCGCCCTGGACATGGGGAGCGCCCGCACCCGCGCCTGGATCGCCGGCCGGGGCGTGGTCGTCGACGTACCCACCGTCACCCTTCCCGGCGCCGACGCGGTGTTCCCCATCCAGCGCGGCACCATCGTCGACGCGCCGGGGTGCGCCCGCATGCTGCGGCGCCTGCTCGCCGACCGACTGCCCCGCGTCGCCCGCCCCATGGTCATCGTCACCACTCCCGGCCTGGACGGAGTCGCCTACCGCACCCAGGCCCGCACCGCGATCGACGTGCTGCGCCCGCGCACCGTGCTGACCGTGCCCAGCGCCCGGGCCATCGCCGTGGCGGCCGGCGCGGACCTGTCCCGTCCGCTGATGGTGGTGGACATCGGAGCCCACCTCACCGAAGCGGTCCTGCTGGGCGACGGCGACATCACCGACGCGCGCCGTACCGCCCTGGGCACCAGCGACCTGGCCGGATCGACCACACCCGAGGAGATCGCCGAGGCGGTGGCGACGATGCTCACCGCGATGCTCCGGCAGGACCGCACCTCGCTCACCGTGGACGCCCTGCACCGCGGTGTCCTCCTGGCCGGCGGAGGCGCCCTGCGCCCCGAGATCACGTATCACCTCACCGGGCGGCTGCACGCGCCGCTGCGTGTGGTGCCGGCCCCGCACACCGCGGCCGTCCGCGGCGCCGCCGAGCTCCTGCAAGCCGCCCACACCCACCCCTCCGCCTCCGGCCCCCCGCCTCCGGCCGCCCGCTCTCATTAGGGCCTGGCGTTTGGATCATCCCGGCGGCGCGGGGTCTGGCACGCGCATCTGCCGCGTTGTCGTCGGTTGCCGACTCCCCCACGCTCGGCTGCGCTCGCGCGGGGGGACCCCCATCGCGTCGACGCCCTCCTCCGCCTTGCAGCTGCACGCACCAGACCCCGCTCGGGTCGGCCGCAAGGCACCGAACCTCACAGCCGGCCTGATCCAGACGAAAGGCCCTGGGCCGCGCCGCCGTCCCCGATCTCCTCGGCTTCCTCGGCGCTCCGCATCCGCTGCGTCCACCGCCGAAAGGAGGACACGTGCCCGGCCGCACACCCCCGTCCCCGGCCCCACCACCATCCCCACCCCCGCCACCGCGGGAACTGCCCCGGGTCACGCTCTGGCGGCTGCGGCGCAACCCCCTGCGCCGCCGCAGCGACCTGGTGCAGGCCTGGATCGGCCTCGGCCTGATCCTGGCCGCCCTGGCAGCCACCCCTGCCGCCATGTTCCTGGCCGGGGACGCCTCCTACCACCACTGCACCCGCACCGCCCGGCACCAGGCCGCCACCCGCCACCACACCACCGCCGTCCTAGTCGAGGACGCCCGGCGTCACCCCGAACCCGGCTCCGCCGAGGCCAGGAAGACCCGCTACCCGGCCAAGGTCCGCTTCACCGGCCCCGACGGACACACTCACACCGCCACGACGGACGTCGAGCCCGCACTGCCCAGGGGCAGCACCGTCCGCGTCTGGGTCGGCACCGACGGAAAGATCACCGACCCGCCCATGAGCCCCGGCCAGGTCCGCAGCCGTGCCATGGGCTCGGCCATCATCGCCGCCCTCGGCGTCCACGCCACCGCAGCCGCCGCCTACGGCGTCGCCGGCCGCGTCGTCCAGCGCCGCAACCTGGCCGCATGGGACACCGCCTGGGCCGAGACGGCACCCCGCTGGACGACTTCGCCGTAGCCCGCGATCCGGCACCCGCGGGCGCCGTGGACCACGGGCGGACCGGTGGGAGGACCGACGGGCGGACCGATGGGCAGACCGGGCGGGCGGACCGGCAGTGCCCCGTACCGGCCTGCGGGCCCCCAGAGGCCACCCGGCCGGTACGGGTCCGGGCCGCCTGGCGACCGGGTGACCGACTTGCCCGGCGCTCAGCGCAGCCGGATCAGCGCCGCCTGGAAGGCGATGGCGTGCCGTGCCTCGTCCGCGGCGGTGTCGAGCCAGAAGCGAGCGGCAGCGGTGTCGCCGACGGCGGCGGCCCGGGCGGCGAAGCCCGGGTAGACGCTGGTCGCCTCCGAGCGCTCACCGGCGATGGCCCTCTCCAGGTTCTCCCTGGTGGTTCGCACCAGGCCGGCCAGGACGGCCTCGCCGGCGAAGTGCTCGCGCAGCTCGACCGCGGCCGTCCCCTCCCACAGACGGGCCAGTGCCTCGTTCCCGGTCTGCCTCGCACGTTCCGCGAACAGCATGTACTTGGCGTAGGCGAGAGCCTCGCCGTGCATCGCGGTGTCCAGGTTGGCCTTCGTCCGCGCGGCGTGCACCTGCGGCGGCCCGGCGGGCACCGAGACCGGGTCGACCTGGGGCGGCGGCGGGATGGTGCCGTGGCCGGTCGTCAGGACGGCGAGCGCCGCACGGAAGGCGTCGCGGTGCAGGCCCTCGTCCGCGGCGATCTCCGTGAACAGTTCGGCCGCGTTCTGGTCCCCGTCCTGCCGGGCCTGCTCCGCGAACTCGCGGTACATGATCTGGTGCTCGTACGTCTCCCCGTTGATGGCCTGGCGCAGGTTGGCCGCGTTCGTGCCGACCACGCCGGCCAGCGTGGCCGCCTCGCGCAGGTGCTCGTTCAGCTCGGTCTGTGCGGTGCTCCGGAAGAGCCGTGCGACGCGGGGGTGGCCTTCGCGGTCGGCCTGCGCGCCGAAGAGGTCGTAGGAGGCAAAGGCGAACGCCTCGCCCTTCATGGTGGTGTTGAGGTCTTCGAGCGTCTGCGCATGAAGAGCCCGGGTGCCGGCATGGACCGCCGGATGGGCGTCGACCGGGGCGGCGACGGCCAGGGCGGGGGCTGCCTGCGACGCTGCGGTCAGTGCGCACAGACCGACCAGGAGCGTACGGAACGAATGGCGGAACACGACTTCCTCCTCCGGGGGCCTCTCGGATGACGCGCCCCTTGCTCATCCGAACCGATGGGTCCCGTTCCCGCCCTTTCTGCTGATGCTCCCGGGTGACGGAACGTCACCAGAAGCGGGGCGAGTCACTTCGGTCGCGTGGCCCTGTGGCCCTGTGGCCCGGTGGCCCGGTGGCCCGGCGGCAGGTGGTGGCGCGCCCCGGTCCTCGGCGAGTTCTCGCGCGACCGCCGCTCCGTCCGCGACGACGGGGCATCCTGGGATCCGGGACAGCGGGCCGGGAGGTGTCGGCATGCGGTGGTGGGCCGGGGGATGGACGGTCGCCGGGATGATTGCCCTGGCCGCCTGCGGCGCGTCGCCCGGTGGTGGACCGGCCGCAGGGGCGTCCGGGGACCGCGCGACGGAGCCGCCGGGCAGTGCGCCCACGAGCAACGCGCCTACGGCCGGTGCGCCGTCGAGCGGTTCCGTTCCACCGGTCTCGCCGGTGCCCCCGGGCCCGGCCTCCACCGGGCCCGCGAGCCCGACGGGACCCGGCCCGTCCGCGCCCGCCGCCTCGTCCTCGGCTTCAGCCACCCGCTGTGCCGCCGGGCGGACGGAGATCACCGTCGCGCCGGGTGGTCCGCTCCGGCGGCAGGTGTGCGTGCGGCCGGGGACCGTGGTGTCACTGGTGCTCCGGCCCCGCACGGACGACAAACGGTGGACGGCCGTGCGGAGTTCCGCGCCGGTCTTCGTCCTGGTGTCCGGATGGCGAGTGGACGCCGACGGCACCGCGCACGCCGCGCTGCGGTGCGCGGGCACCCGGGGCGGCAGCGCCGAGATCACCGCGCTGGCGAAGGCTCCGGACGTGGCGGGAGCGGCGCGCGGCGCCTTCTTCTTCGACATGACGGTGACCCCGTACGCGCGGGAGGGGTGACCCCGGGAGCACCCGGAATCAACCCTCCCTTCATCACGCGGTGCGCGTCAGTCGCAGTCGCGCACCTTGATGCTGCGGATGCCGCGGCCGTGCGTGGCCGCGTACAGGGTGCTTCCGTCGGGGCCCAGCTTCAGCTGGAGCACGGCGACCGCCGGGAGGCTGCCGACGCGCTGCCACTTGGTGTGGCCCGGGGCGCGGTAGACGACGCCCAGGTCGGTGGCGACGGCGAGGCCGCCGTTCGGCGTGACGACCGCGGAGTCGGTCGGCACGTCGGGCAGGTTGGCCGAGATGTCCTTCCAGGTGGTGCCGCCGTCGGTGGACTCGAAGACGTGGCCGACGCCCGCGCCGGGGCCCTCGGTCCAGTGCCGGGAGAAGCCGTTGACGGCGAGGAAGACGTGGTCGGCGTTCTTCGGGTCGATGGCGAAGCCGCTGAGGTAGCGGTTGGGCACCGTCCCGTCCACGGGCAGGGCGATGTCGTGCCAGCCGGTGCCGTCCGCGTTGCCGACGGAGATGCCGCGGGCGAAACCCTGGTTGTTGCAGGGGCCGCACCAGGCCGCGTAGACCTTGCCGCCCGAGGCCGCGACGGCGGTCGCGGTGCGGCCGGCGCCGAGGTCGTACACGCTCTTCCACTCGTCGCCGCTGCGGATGGCGTAGCCGTGCGTCTGCACCCAGACGTGGCGGCCGCCGGCGATCCACGTCGAGCTGCTCTTCAGGTCGGCCGCGAGCGGGGCGATGAAGCGGGCCTCGCCGGTCGCGTTGTCGGCCGGAGCGACGCCGTACGAGGTGGCCTTGGCCGGGTCGGTGATCCAACTGCCGTCGTTGACGGCGCAGTTCTGCGTCACCTGGACGGCGAGATAGACGTACTCCTCCGCGATGTTGCAGCCGTCGGCCGGGTCGGTGAGCGTGTCGCCGCCGTCGCCGCCGAAGTTCGAGCCCATGACCTTGTCGTTGCTGCGCAGGACGGACTGGCCGTTGTCCTGCAGGCCGCCGGTGACGGAGACGCCGCCGTGGTCCAGGTCCTTGCCGACGCCGACCGAGTAGTACTGGAGGGTGTCGATGGTGCCGTCGTTGAGGGAGGTCCAGTCGGTGGCGTGGCCGGAGGCGTCCTGGGAGCCGTCGACCGGGCGCTTGTAGACGCCGCCGTCGTTGCCGACGTACACGAAGCTCTTGCCGTGGTAGCGGCCGATCGCGACGCCGTGCTGGTCGGAGTGGGTGGTCCGGTTGCAGTCGCCGCTCTGCTTCGCCGGGTCGATGGACCAGCAGGGGAAGGTGAAGTTCCAGTACGGGCCGACGGTCGACCAGTTGCTGCCGCCGTCCTTGGTCTCGTAGACCTCCTCGAGCCCGGCGTACACGTGCCGCGGGTCGCTCGGGTCGACGGTGAGGAACTGGTTGTACCAGGCCTGCACGCCCGGCATGTAACCGGCGGAGGTCAGCGCGGAGCCGGAGGCGGCCAGCCCCTGGTAGTCGGCGATCTTCGTCCAGGGTCCGGTGGGAGAGCCGGACTTGGAGACGAAGATGCCCTCGAGGCCGCTGTCGGGGTTGGTGTTCAGCTGCTCCGGCGACTGGTCGATGGCGTAGTAGCGCGAGCCGTCGGCGGACCGGGCGAAGGTGACGTTGCCCACCTGGTCGGGGTCGGCCGGCAGGTCGCCCAGGCCGCCGGTGATCCGGGTCCAGGCGCCGCCGGCGTCCTTGGTGTAGAAGCCGTTGTAGTCGTCACCGCTGCGCCAGCCGACCGCCAGGACCACCTTGGACGGGTCCTTCGGGTCGATCGCGATGTCGTTGGTGATGTTCTTGTACGGGGCTTCGGGCTCGTCGCCCTTCGAACCGCCCGGCAGGTAGTCGGGGTTGGGGGCATACTCCAGCTTCCAGGCGCCCTTCAGCGTCTTCGTGGAGTGGCTCCACACACCCTCGCTGGTCGCCGCCCACACCTTGCCGCCGCCGAAGCGCAACTGGTGGACGGTGGTGGACTCCAGCTCGTCGCCGCCGACCCGGCTGCGGGAGGAGAAGGTGCCGTGGTGCGGGTGGGACAGGACGTAGACGCCGCTGCCGAGGTAGGCGTCGGCGTTGGTGGTCGCCTCGCCGGTGCCCAGCCACAGCCGCCCGGCGCCGTCCACCGCGAGCGCGCCGGTGGACTGCGAAGGCAGCCTGTCGCTGATCGGCTTCCAGTGCCCGCCGCCCCGCTTGGACCGCCATACGCCGCCGCCCGCGCTGCCCGCGTAGACGTAGCCGGCGTCGTCGGCGGCCATCGCGGCCATGCGGCCGGTGACGTTGCCCGAACCGCCGCTGGAGTTGGAGTCGATGTCCCGGTAGCGGGGATCGTCGGAGTCGTACGGCAGGGCGGTGACGTCCCGCCAACTGCCGCCGGTGCTCGGCAGCTTCGTGAGGCCGGCCCAGGCGGCGCCGTACGCGCCGGGGGAGACCACGCCGGGCGAGGTGCGGGCCTCGGCGTACTGCTGCGCGCCCTCGGCTATCTCGTCCGCCTCGTTGCCGTCGTCCTCGGCCTTCGCCGTGGGGCTCATGGCGCCCACGGACTGCTCGCGTTCGGCGGCCAGTCGCGCCAGGGTGCGCGCCCCGAAGGGCTTGTGGCCCTTTCCGGCCGCCGCGCCTGCGGGTGTCGCGACGAGTGCGGCGGATGCGGTGATGGCGCAGATCGTGAACCATCGTCTCTTGCGGGTTGGTGCTGACACCAGATCCTCCCAGAACGGGTGGTCGTACAGCTGTTGCAGAGAACCCGACCACCGGCGACGGGAACCGTCCGGCACTTGGACAAGTCTTTGATCGGAACCTGTCACCAACGACCGCGAGCCGAACCGGCCGACAGGGACGACAACGCGTGAACACCCCGCCCGACAACGACGTATACGACGAGGTGACCGCCGTGACCTTCAGCACGACCCGGGGTCACGGGCAGCGGCCGGAGAGGGGATGATGGGCGACCGTGCCGGGTGATCACAGGGCAACGGGCGACGGCCGGGACGCGGGCACGTGTCCGGGCTGGGGCGTGGCCTGTGCCAGGGCCGGGCTGTTCGCCCTCGTCGGCAGCGTGCTGGCCGCGCTCGGCCATCACACGGTCGCCCAAGGAGCCGTTCCCTGGCGCCTGGTGGCGACGTTCGCGCTCGTCCAGTTCGTCCTCCTGTGGCCGTTCGCCCGCCGTCGGCCGTCCCTGCCCGCCGTGATCGCGTGCACCCTCGCCGCCCAGGGCGTACTGCACCGGGCGTTGACCCGGGCCGGCGGCACGCAGCCCCCGCACCGCCGTCCCGCGGCGAACCCCATGGACGGCGACGCGGCGATGTTCCCCGGGGACGGTCACGTGCCGATGGTTCCCGGGGACGGTCATGCCTGGCATCACGCGTCGGCGGCCATGACGACCGCTCACGTGGCGGCCGCGCTGGTGGTCGCCGTGCTGTTGCAGCGCGCGGACGCGGCCGTGGCGGCGGGACTGGCCACGGCCCGCGCGCTGCGCCGTCTCGCCGCGGCCGTCGTGGCCCGGATGGTGACGGCGGCGCACACCGTCACCGTCCCGGCCCCGCTCGCGGTACGGCCGGCCGGCTGCTTCGCGCCTCCGAGGGCGCCGGGGACACGAACTCTGGAACACGCGCTGGTGCGCAGGGGACCACCGGGGCGCGACCGCGTCCCGAACCGTCCCTTCACCCGGGCCCGGGCTCCGGCCTGCCCGGCTTCACCAGCGAGGAATCTCCATGTCCATGTCCATGCCCAAGCGCCTCCCCGTCCGTACGTCCCGCCGTCTCGCGCTCGTCGGCGCCGCCGCGCTCACGGCGACCCTCGCCCTGGCCGGACCGGCCTTCGCCCACGCGGAGGTCGAGGCCGACAAGGCGCAGGCCCTGGCCGAGAACGTCACCCTCACCTTCGTCTCCGAGGCCGAGTCCGACGACGCGGGCTTCCTTAAGGTGCGCGTCGTCCTGCCTGCGGGCATCGCTCCCGCCGACGTCACGCTCGACGAGGCGCCGAAGGGCTGGAAGCTGACGGTGACCGACGACGGCTACACCGTCGACGGACCCGCCCTGAAGCCCGGCGTCGACGCCGAGTACAAGATCAAGGTGAAGCAGCTGCCGGAGGCCGAGCAGCTGGCTTTCAAGACCATCGAGACCTACAGCGACGGCGAGATCTCCCGCTGGATCGAGCTGCCCAGCGGCGGAGCGGAGCCCGAACAGCCCGCGCCCGTACTGAAGTTGAAGGCCGCCGCCCCGGGTGCCAAGCCCATCGGCCAGAGCCCGTCCGCGACCCCCAGCCCGACCCCGTCGGCCACCGGATCGCCCGCCGCCGTCTCGCCCGCGACCGCCTACGCCACGGCCAAGACCACGGCCGACGGAGACGGAGGCGGCTCGGCAGGGGTGATCGCCGGTGGGGTGGTCGCGGCGGTCGTCGCCCTCGGCGGCGGCGCGTGGTGGCTGGCCAGGCGCCGCCGTGCCTCGGCCGGGAACTGATCGGCCGGTGCGGAAGTCCACGGGGCGCGCGAGTGCCGCCCCGTGGCTCGCCGGTTTGCCGGAACGGGCGAACCGGCGAGTACGAGCCGGAGGTGACGACGGCCGAGCCCGGACTAGGAGGTGCTCGGGACGGGCCGCATGCCGCGCAACTGCTGAATGGTTCCACCGAGCTTGGTCCGGAACTCCTCCAGCATCTCCGGCTCCCTCACGCTGACGATCCAGCGCGAGCCGACGAGGTACTTGCCCCCGTAACCGGCGGCGGAGTCCAGCCAGGTCTCCTTGTACTTCTCCGCCGGGAAGGTGGTGATGAGGTAGTCGACCTCCGGCGTGTGGCACACGCCCTGGCGCAGTTCGTCCGCCTCGATGCGGATCTCGGGCTTGCAGCCGGTCAGCTCGGCGATCACTTCGACCCGGGCCGGCGCGACGACTCCGGCCGCCGGGGCGGCGGAAATCCCCGACGGACCGGTCTCCTCGGCCGCCTGCTCCTCGTCGCCGCCGCAGGCCGTGGCCAGGGGGAGGAGAGCCAGGCCTGCGACGACGGCCGCGCGCCTCGCGGACGCGAAGGACACGCTTCGGCCGATGGGACCTCGCGGTTGCTGCTGGGGCACGTCGCCTCTCCATCTACGGTCTGTGCGTACTGCCTTGGGGTACGGACGAACGCCGGTAACCGTTCACCACCTACGACGGCAAGGGGCCCGTACGACGGCAAGGGCCGTGAGGCCACAAGGGCCCGTGAGGCGGCCGGAACACCGCCCCCTCCCGGGCTCGGCCCATTACCCCGATCGGCCCAACGAGCGGTCAGTGGGCGGGCGGGCCGGCGGTGCCTGGAACATGCTGACCCGAGGGGGCTGACGTGAGGAGTACCGGCCCATGCAGTCCGCGTCTCACATACCGCGCCGTCGTCGCGCCGCCCTGTTCGCCCCGCTGGCCCTGCTGCTGACGGTGATCGTTCCGGCGGCGCCCGCCCGGGCGGGCGGATACGTACCCGACCCGGTCGTCGCCGAACTGACCCGGGTGGCGTCCGCGCTGTCCCCCGGCGAACCGATGGACGATCTGAGGGATCTGCGGCCGCTGGGCCGGGCCGTGGATGACGCGGTGATCGTGGGCGTGGGGGAGGCCACGCACGGCTCCCACCAGTTCTTCACCCTCCAACAGCGGGTCTTCCGGTACCTGGCCGCGGAGAAGGGGTTCACCTCCCTCGCCAGGGAGGCGGGTTGGGACGCCGGCCTGCGCATCAACGACTGGGTGCTGACCGGCAGGGGCGACATCCGCCGGATCATGCGTGAGGTCTTCCAGAGTGAGGACCGGCTGTGGAACAACCAGGAGTATCTGGACCTGTTCGAGTGGATGCGGGCCCACAACGCGCGCAGCAGCCGCAAACTCCAGTTCGTGGGCGACGACATCACCCCTGTCGAACCCAGGCTCTACGACAGGGTGCTGCGGTACGTCGATCGCCGGTTCCCGGCACTGCGCGCACGCTTCACCGACCTCTACCGAGGCCATCCGACGGGCGAAGTGCTAGCGGCCACCCGCGAGTTCAGGAACCGGCCGCAGGGCGAGCGCCTGGACCTGGCCCGGCGTACCCGGCAGGCGTACGAACTGCTCCGCTCGCAGCCGCCCGGCAAGGACCGCGAGGAGTTCGACTGGACCGTCCAGCACGCCCGGGTCATCGCGCAGAGCACCCGCTTCTACGCCTTCGACAACGCCACGCAGGGTACCCAGCAGGATCTGTACCGCGACGAGCAGATGGCCGCCAACCTCACCTGGTGGTACGAGCACACGGGCAGCAGGACCGTGCTCGCCGCGCACGACGGGCACGTGGCCCTGGTCAGCAACAGCCCCGCCTATCCCCGGCCGCAGGGCGCCTTCCTGCGCGACCGGTTCGGTGCCGGGTACCTCAGCGTCCGCACCAGCTTCGGCGAGGGGTCATTCCTCGCGTACGACGACCTCAGCCCCCGTCTGCCCCGGCCCCTGCGCACGTTCACCGTCGGGCCGCCCGCCCGGGGCACCAACGAGTACATTCTGGACCTGGTGCCCCACCCGGGCTACCTGCTGGACCTGCGCACCGTCCGGGAACCCGCCCGGCAGTGGCTGACCGAGGCACGCCCGACCAGGGAGATCGGCACCGTCTGGCCCACTCCCTTGGCCGTCACGTCGCTGCGCGAGAGCTCGGACCTGCTGATCCACTTCCACCACGTCGACGCCGCGCGGCTCCTGCCCCAGTAGTTCGGCCGACGCCTCCAGCACGTCGTCGGAGTCGGCGGATTCGCCGTCACCTCGGCCGCCACCGGCCCGGGACCGGCCCGGGACCGGCCTCGGCAGCGCCGTCTCGGTCATGACGATGGGCCAGTCGCCAGTCGCCAGTCGCCAGTCGCCAGTCGCCAGTCGCCAGTTGCCGAGCCGGCTGCGCGCCACGGCCGACGCCCTTCTCGGCCGCGTCTTCGACGACCTCGGGCAGGACTGCCCCGAGCCGCCCGAGGATCTCGCCGACGACGCCGGAATCGCACTCTCGGAGTGCGAAACGTACTACACGATGCGTCCGGCGACGGTGCGGACGGTGCTCGAGCGCGCGGGAGCGGTGCCGTGGCCCGAGATCGAGCAAGCCGCTGCCGGAGCGGTGATGCCACCACGTACCACCAGGCACGACGTCCGCGACATCGCGCACTTCCGCGGTGTCGTGGACCTGCACCGGAACTGGTTGGACGAAGCGGCCCGCACCGGACGCGGGCTGCTCGTCCTCCTCAGCCGGTGACCGGCACCTGCCGGGGGATCATCAGCGTCTTCCCGGTTCACGGCACCGGGCGCAGATAGCTCAGGGCGAGATGGGTGAGCTCGTCCAGGAACCGTTCCCTCGGGATGGGCGGTCCGTCCAGCAGGTAGCGCACGGTGAGGTGCTCGACCATGCGCACCAGCATCCAGACCGCCGTCTCCAGAGAGGCGTCCGAGCGCAGACCCGGGCGCTGCGTGGTCAGGTAGGCCAGGACCAGTTCGCCGATCCGCTGCTCGAAGACCCGCAGGGCGCGGCCGTCGTCGAGCCGGGGACCGTGCTCGACGACCGCGCGCAGGAACGGCGGCGCCACGTCGAGTCCGTCGAGCAGCACGGCGAGGGTGCCCTGGACGATCACCGGCGCGGGCTGCTCGAACTGCTCGGTCATCCGTGCGGTGACACGCGAGACGAGTTCATCGCCGTAGTGCTCCAGAACGGACAGGACGATCGCGTCCTTGTGCGGAAAGTACTGGTACAGCGAGCCGGGGCTGATGTGCGCCGTCGCCGCGATCCGGCTCGTGGAGGCGCCTTCGTAGCCGTACTCGGCAAGTATCTGTTCACCGGCGTCGAGGATCCGCTTCACCATCGCCCGCGACCGTTCCTGCCGCGGTGTCCTGCGCGGGGAAACGCGAGTGCCCGGATCACGCGGCGGATGCCGATGAGGCGATGACATGGAGGTCAGGACGCGAATTGAACGCGAGCGCGGTGGTCGGTCAGCATCGAGTCATGGTCGCACACGAGTCATCGCAGGTCGACACCTCTGCCGGGACGAGGGACACGGCACCCCCTTCGTCGCGCTTCCCCCGGCGCTTCCGGGAGACCGAAGCCTTCAACCGTCGTCAGGGAAGGCCGCTGCGCCTGCTGCTGCTCAACCAGGGCGGTGTGGACGAGGAACTGCTGGCCACCATCGGCAAGCGGCTCATGACCCGCGACGAGGCCGGAGCCGCCCTGGCGAACGCGCTGCGCGGCGACAGCACCGCTCCGGACAAGGTCACGATCAAGCAGTTCCGTCGCGCGCTCGCCGACGGCATCGGCGCGGTACCCGATCCTCCCGGGCCGCTGAAGGACTTCTTCGCCGCCGTCGACGCGGTACCGGACTGGGTGGACTTCGACCTGGTCAACGAGGGGGGACGGGTCGCCAGAAGGCTCGGCCGCAGTGCCGCCGACGTGATGATGCAACTGGCCCTGATCGGTTCCTACCGCTTCGACGGGCCGCCGCGTGTGCTGGTCGAGACCGGAGGTCTGACCGGTGGGTCCGCCCTCCGGCGCATCGCCGAGACCCAGCAGTGGGCCACGGCGGTCAGCGGTCATGACGCCATGCGCCGCGACGGGGCGGGATTCCGGCTCACGGTGCACGTCCGCCTCATGCACGCCCTGGTCAACCACCAGATCGAGCACGGTGGCCGCTGGGACGCCGGCCGTTGGGGGCTCCCCGTCAACCAGGCCGATCTCGCCGCCACCCTCGGCCTCTTCAACGCGGTCCAGCTGCTGGGAGTCCGCCTGCTCGGCGTGCGCGTCACCCGCGCCGACTCACGGGCCTTCATGCACCTGTGGAAATACGTCGGCCACTTGATGGGGGTGGACGAGGACTGGCTCTTCGACCGGGAGCTCCAGCAACACCGGTTCAACTACCATCTGCTCCTCACCCAGAGCTACGGCGGTCCGGCCGGTCCGCCCCTGGCCAACGCGCTCGTCGAAGCACAGGGCGAGCTGCGGTTCACTCGATTCGCCCGGTGGCGGCGTGCCTACGCCCGCGCACGACTGCTGAGCATGCTGCGCTACTTCCTCGGCCGCCGGGGCATGCGCGACCTGCGGCTGCCGCCGGCCCTTCCCTGGGCCGTGCCACCGATCATCGTGGCCAACCTCTTCCGCCACCAGATCCTCGGCCGCACCGCGGCCGGCCGCGGCTACCTCCTGCGCAGCGGTGACCGCTTCATCCGGCGGCACCTGCGCCGGTACTTCCATGAGCAGGCCCCCGATGTCGCACCGCTCGACATCAGGCACTGAGCACAGCCACCAGCCGACGATCGCCCGGGAGGACACGGCGATTCCCGCGCGTCACACCCTGGCCTCACCGCGCAAGCTCGCTAGCGTTCTGACGACGAATCAGTCAAATACGTTGAATCGGTCGAATCAGCGCCAGTGTGGAGAGACGAGAATGCTCAGAGGATTCAAGAACTTTCTGATGCGGGGCGACATCGTCGTCGTGGCGGTCGGGCTGATCATCGCGCTGGCGTTCAGCACCCTCATCATGTCGTTCACGGACAACGTCATCAACCCGATCATCGCTCGGGCGCAAGGGGGCCGGACCTTCGGGCTCGGGTGGCAGCTCGGGAAGCCCGGGAACAAGGCGACCTTCCTCGACATCGGGTCGTTCATCTCGGCGGTCATCTACTTCGTCATCTTCCTGGCCGTCGTCTACTTCCTGATCGTCGTGCCCTACAAGAAGATCCAGGCCCGGCGCGGTGTGGCCGCGTTCCAGGAGCCCGGCGCGGTGAAGACGTGCCCCGCCTGCCTCTCCGAGGACCTTCCCGCCGCGGCCGGCAAGTGCCGGTACTGCGGGACGGAGCAGCCTGCGGCGGGCACGGCGCAGCACCCGTGAGGCGCCCGGCCCAGCCTCCGGCCACTCGCCTCGCTCGGCCGGCCGTTCGTCATCGAGCGGGGGCGGATGCCCGTCGGCGTCGGTCACCCGGATGCGCGTCCTGGCAGGCAGGGGCCGTTGTCCCGGACCTACGTTCAATCCGTCCCCAGACAACTCTTCGCGCCTGGAATGGGTTCGACGTCCGCTGCCCGCACAGGCCGAAGGCAAGGGAGAGCGAGGTACCTGCCGATGCGCAGGAAAGCGATAGCCATGCTCGGTCTGCTGGCTCTGGCCACGGGCGCCGCGGGCTGCGGAGCCGGCGGCCGAGCGTCATCCGCCCCCGGGGCCGAGCGGGGAGCACAGGCCGCCCCGCGGTCCGACGACAGCGAGAACGCCTTCTACGACTACCCCGCCCAGGCCCTCATCGACAGGGCGGCGCCGGGTGAGATCCTGAAGTCGCAGAAGATCCCGACACCGGAGTCGACCCTGCTGGGAACCGCCGCCTCCCGGGCGGAACGCATCATGTACCGCACCGCGGACGAGCGCGGCAGGCCCGTCGCGGCCACCGGGTTCCTGCTGCTGCCCAAGAAGGCGCCCAAAGACAGGGACGGCTGGCCGGTGATCTCCTGGGCGCACGGTACGACCGGAGTGGGGCCCGCGTGTGCGCCGTCGCGGTTTGTGAGCTCCGGAGAGACGACCCCCCTGCTGGTGAAGTGGCTGCGGGAGGGCTTCGCCGTCGCCGCCGCCGACTACCCCGGCCTCGGCCCCAACGGCAAGGTCCACGACTACCTCCACCTGCGTGCGGAGGGCCGGTCCGTCGCCCACGCAGCGCTCGCGGCACGCAACGCCGACCGGAAGGAGGTGAGCGACAAGTGGTTCGCCGTGGGCATCTCCCAGGGCGGTCAGGCCGCGTTGGGCGCCGGCGAAGCGGCGGCCGAGGCGAAGGGCATGCGCTTCCTCGGCACCGCGGCCCTCGCTCCCGCCGCGCACACCGCCGCGTGGCTGAGAGAAGCGGCGAAGAATCAGTCGAGCGGCGTATCCCTGCAGGGACTCCGCGGACTCCTCGCCTACACCGCCGTCGGCATACACCTCTTCGACCCGAAGGGAATCAAGTACGAGGACCTGCTGTCCCCCGAGCTCGCCAGGCAGCTGGCCGAGCCCGCGGTGCACAACCTCTGCCTGAACCAGATCGATGGGTACCTGTCGCTCTTCGCGCCGGAGAACAAGTACAAGACCCTCAACCCGGACTGGGAAACCGTGAACCGGGAAATCAAGAAATTCCTGGACTCCGTGAACCCGGCGCAACGGACGTCGTCCGGCCCGATCCTCGTGCTGCAGGGCGAGAGCGACCCTGTCGTGACCCCGGCGAGCACCAGGAAACTGATCACCGAACTCTGCGCCGAGCAGGACGTCGTCGACTGGAAGTCGTATCCCGGCGTCGGCCACCCGGACGTGGCGATCGCCGGCCTGCGCGACCTCGGCACCTGGATGCGGGACCGGCTGAAGAACACCCCGCCCGTCAACCGCTGCCGGCCGTCCGGATCCCCCCAGCCCCAGGGCAAGTGACGCCCCGCCCGAGGCGGTGCCGTTCCGGCCCCGCCGGGCGGAACACCGGTGCCCGCCGGCCGGGCGTGCGTCTCCGCCGCGTCTACCGTCTCCCCGCCAGCCGGGACCCCTCGGGCGTCCGGCGGTAGAGCACCGACCGGCCGGACCGGGCGCGGGCGACGAGGCCGGCCCGGTGCAGCACACCCAGGTGGTACGAGACCGTGGCGGGGCTGAGGAAATGACGTTCCGCCAGCTCCGCGGTGGAGGCGGGCCGCGCCAGCGCGGCGAGCAGCCCGGCGCGGGTGGGCCCGAGCAGCCGGGCCATCTCGGCGGAGGGGACCACCGGGGCGAGGGCGCTGGTAACGGCCTTGTCGCGCACGGGATAGACGAGCATCGGCGGCCGGTCTCCCGCGCGCGTCGGGTCCACGGCCACGCCCGGCCCGGACGCGACGAGTGACGGCACGACGACCACCATGGGCACGGGCAGCGCGATCCGGAACCGGCTGTCGACGCGCAGCGTGCCGTCGGCCCACCGGATGCCCGGGTGCAGGGAGTTGAAGAGCCTGGCCGCGCCGTGCCGGGCCAGCACCCCGGCGCACCGGTCGACCTCCGCGTCGAGGGCGGCCTTGGCCGCCTCCCAGTACGGGGCGAAGGCCAGCTCCCAGTAGCGCCGCAACTCGTCCGCCGCCTGCCGTGCCAGGTGCGCGCCGCCCCGCGCCATGGCGCGCCGCACCCCGGCCGGCAGCTCGGAACCGGCGAGGCCGTGGCGCGGCCGCCCGTCGCGCAGCGCCTCCAGTTCGCCCAGCACCCGCTGGGGCGGGGTGCACCGGACCCGCTCCAGCTCCTCCTCGACGGTGGGGGAGGGCCCGCACGGGTGCGGGCTGAGGAAGTCGGGGATGTATCCGCCTTGTTCCAGGGCCAGCTCGGACAGCAGGGGCAGCCGGGCCCGGCGCAGCACGCGTCGGGTACGGGCGACCCACGGATCGGTGTCCGGGTCCGGCCGCAGGCCCCAGGGCAGCAGCGTCGCGACGACCTCGTGCAACGGCGAGACCGAGAAGCGGGAACGGGCGAGCCCAGCGGCGTCCACGGTCAGCTCGATCATGGCTCTTCCGGTCTCCGATCCCCCGCCGGCCGTGCGGCCGTTCCTTCGAACCTGCTCGAATCCTGGCACGGAACGTCGCGGCGGCAGGCCTGATCGGCGCAGCCTGGTGGCCCGCGGCGTGTTGATCGCCGACGGAGCCGAGGGGGACCTCACGGGTGCCCGCACACAGGAGGGAAACGACGTGCGCATTCGTACACGTGCCACGGCAGTCGTAGGCGCCGCTGTTCTGGCGGCTGCCGGACTCACCGTCGCCACGGGCACGCCGGCCGGCGCCGCGACCTGCTACGGCAGCGCCAAGTCCTACTACACGAACGACCAGTGGATGTGGCCGTGGGGAGGGGGCACCCTCACTGCCACGTCCTACTGCAACGACATCAACGTCAAGCCCACCGACCGCGACATCTCGGTGCAGACCTGCTTCGTCAAGACCGGCAAGTGCAACGGATGGCACCCGCTCAAGAAGGGCGTCTGGGGCGTGGCGGCCACGGACGTCCTCGACGGTACGAAGTTCTACCTCGACTTCTCGGGCTACAGCGAGGGATACGTCGCCTACTGACGGAGACTCATTATCACGCTGTGGGGACCTCGAGGCCATTCACGGGGGTATGGCCTCGACCGAGTCCTTCACACGGCGCAACGCCGCCCCGAGTTCGTCCCGGGGCGGCGTTGCCAGTGCCAGCCGCAGGGCGTGGGGGCGGTGCGGGCCGGTGGCGAAGGCGTCCGCGGTGGACACCAGGATCCCTCGCTCCGCGAGTACGGCCGCGACGTGATCGGGGCGCTGGTGCGGCTCCAGGCCGAGCCACACGTGGTAGGAGGCCGGGTGGGCCGTGATGTCGAGGCCGGCGAGCGCGGCGCGGGCGATGTCCTGCCGGGCGGCCGCGTCCGCGCGGCGGTCTTCCTCCAGCCGGGTGACCGTACCGTCGGTGAGCCAGCCGGTGGCGAGCGCGGTGACGACTCCCGGCGTCCCCCAGGCCGCGGCGCGAAGAGCGCTCACGGCTGCCCGCAGGTGGCGGTCGGGCAGGACGGCGAAGCCGAAACGCAGGCCGGGTGCCACGTTCTTGGACAGGCCCGCGACGTAGCAGGTGCGTTCGGGCGCGAGGGCCTGCAGTGGTGGCGGCGGGGAGGGTTCGAGGAAGGCGTAGGTGCCGTCCTCGACGATCAGGCAGTCGTGTGAGCGGGCGAGGGCGGCCAGCCTGCCGCGCTGCTCCCGGTCGAGCACCCAGCCGAGCGGGTTGTGCACGGTCGGGATCGTGTAGACCGCCCGGACGGGCCGGGCGCGGCACAGTTCGTCGAGCGCGTCGAGGTCCGGTCCCACGGCCGTGACCGGGACGGCGGCCAGGTCCAGGCCGTGCGCCGCGGCGAGGAGCTTGATGCCCGGGTAGCTGAGCGCGTCGACGGCGAGGATGTCACCGGGCCGGGTGAGCGTGCTCAGCACGATGTCGAGCGCCTGCTGGGTCCCGCCGGTCAGCAGGACGTTGTCCGGCACCGTGTCGATCCCCCGCCCCAGCAGGTAGGTCGCCACGACCGCCCGGTCGTGCCGGTGTCCGCCCGGCGGGTGCTGCCGCAGCAGCGCCTCGACGTCTCCCGACCCGGCCATCGTGCGCAGGGCCTGCCGCAGCAGGTCGGCCTGCCCGGGGGAGAGGGGCTGGTTGAACGACAGGTCCGCGGTCCGGGGCACCGGCAGGGCGCGTGACGGTTCGAGCCCGTCGTAGCCGGACCGCACCCGGACGAACGTTCCCCGGCCCGGCTCTCCCACGACCAGGCCGAGGGCGGCGAGTTCGGCGTAGACGCGGGTGGCCGTGGCCAGCGCGACGCGCCGCTCGCGCGCGAGGGCGCGGTGCGTCGGCAGCCGGGTGCCGGCCGGGATCGCGCCGGAGCGGATGGCCACCGCGAACTCGTCGACGAGGGCCTTGTAGGAGGACGGTCGCATGCGGCACCTGCCGTCCGTCGCGAAGGAGGACCGGGATCGTGGAAGAGCGCCAGTGTATCCAGGACAATCAATGGATCGTCCTGCCTCCCGGCTCGTAGCCTCGGCAGCTCCGGACCCAGGCGAAACGGAGTACCCGGCATGACGGTGCGCATCGAGCGGGACGACCAGGTCGTGGTGATCACCATCGACCGGGAGCAAAAGCTCAACGCCCTCGACTACCCGACGATCGACGCGCTGCTCGCCCAGCTCGACCTCGCCGACTCCGACGACGGCGTCCGGGCGGTCGTCCTGACCGGCGCGGGGCACAGGGCGTTCAGTGCCGGCGCGGACATCCCGTCGCTGGCGGGCAGCATCGCCGGCGGGCCCGAACGGGCGGTGCGCGAGATCGTCCGCCGGGGACACGCGCTGACCCGGCGGATCGAGGAGTTCCCCAAGCCGGTGATCGTCGCGGTCAACGGCCTCGCCTACGGCGGCGGTTGCGAGATCACCGAGGCCGCACCGCTCGCGATCGCCGCCGAGCACGCGACCTTCGCCAAACCCGAGATCTCCCTCGGCTTCCCGCCTCCCTTCGGCGGCTCCCAGCGCCTGCCACGACACGTCGGCCGCAAGCGCGGCCTGGAGATGATCCTCACCGGCGACCCGATCCCGGCCGCCCGAGCCGCCGAACTGGGCCTCGTCAACTCCGTCGTACCGACCGACCACCTTCTCGACGCCGCACGGGACCTGGCCGCACGGATCACCCGGCACGCACCGACGGCCGTGGCGGCCTGCCTGCGCGCGGTCACCCGCGGCATGAACCTGCCGATCGACGAGGCCCTGGCGGTCGAGGCCGCGTGCTTCGCCGCCACCGTCCCCACCGACGGCGTACGAACCGGCCTACGCCGATTCCTCGACCGAACCACCGCAACCGACCGAGCCTGAGGCGCCCGCCAGGCGGCGCCTCTCCTGGCCGGCGACCGGAATCCAGGTGACCTCCAGGTCAGAACGCGCGGAACGCATCGAAGGGAGGCTCGAACGGGGGGTCGGGCAGCCGATAGGCCTTGCACCGGGGCCCTTGTGCGCCGTGCGGTCCGGTGCCGCTCGGGTCACCGGGAAAGGCGTCGGGGATCAGGTGCCATCCCGTGTTGCGCTCGTAGTACCGCGCGGCCGCGTGTACGGACGGCCACCAGTCGTCGTCGATGACGATCACACCCCCGGGCCGGACGATCTTGCGCAAGAAGTAGAGGTCGACGAAGACTTCGTGGAACCGGTGACTGCCGTCCACGAACGCCGCGTCCGCGACGAAGCCTTCGCCGAGCAGCCGCGGCAGCGCGGTCGACGACGGAGTGGGCATGAGCGTGGTGAACGTGTCCAGCCCCGCGGAGCGCAGCAGATCCCAACCGGCGTTGGCGTACTCGCGCTCCTGGAACGGGTCGATCACGATGTGCCGGGGCAGCGGAGGATCGACGGTTGCCAGAGCCTCACCGATGGCGAGGGCGGAGCCGGCGTACGCGAGACCGATCTCGATGACCTTCTCGGCCCCCTCGGAGACCAGCAGATCGCGCAGTTGATCGCCGTGCCGTTCGGGCACCGCGACGATCTCGAAGTCCCGCTCACGGTCTCGCGTCCGCGGTGGCCCCTCCCGCGCGAGCCGGCGGCGTACCTCGCGGACCCGTGTCACCCGTTCGTCCGCGTTCGTCACACCGGCCGCTCCGCGTTCGGCGTGGCGTCGGAAAGGGAGACCGGGCCCGAGGGCAGATCCAGGCCGCGGGAGGTGACCAGCCGTGCGTTGCCCTCGGCCAGACGGTAGGACAGGCCCACGACCGCGGTACGTCCGGCGGCGACCTGGTCGGCCAGTTCCCGGGAGCGCTCCACGAGGAAGTCGACGGTGTGCCGTACGTGGGTGTCGATGAATTCGTCGTCGCCGCTCGCGCCGGCGGCGTGAGCGGCCAGCACGCTGGGTGTCACCCGCGCCGTCACCTCCCGCAGGTACCCGCGGGCGGTCGTACCGTCGGCCACGACCTCCCGGGTCGCCGCCACGGCCCCGCAGCTGTCGTGGCCGAGCACCACGACCAGCGGACATCCCAGCACGCTCACCCCGTATTCGATGCTGCCCAGGACTTCCGGCCCCGCCACATGTCCGGCGGTGCGGACGACGAACAGGTCTCCGAGCCCTTGGTCGAAGATGATCTCGGCGGCCAGCCGCGAGTCGGAGCATCCGAACAGTACGGCGAAGGGGCGCTGGGCGGTGGCCAGGCCGGCGCGGTGGGCGGCGTCCTGGTTGGGGTGCAGGGGGGTGCCGGCGGCGAAGCGGTCGTTGCCCGCCAGGAGCAGGTCGAAGGCTTCGCGCGGGGTGGAAGGGGTGGTGTCGGTCATGGCCGCAGGCTACGACGGACGCCGTCCCGCCGGGGGTAAGGGCACGGCTGTGTCGTACGGCGGCGATGTCGTCGGCCGGGTCCGGCGAGCGCGGCCGGCTCAGTGCCGGGGCTGGTCGGGGGCCGGTGCGCTCCACGGCGCCGGCCCGGTGCCGTCGCTCCAGGCCCGCAGGGCGTCGCCGTCCACGCAGACGATGCCGCACTGTTCGGCGTACTCGGCGGCCGGCGCGGTGAAGTCGCTCGTGGTGACGACGACGGCGATGTCGGCCTCGTGGACGGTGTAGCAGGTGCCGCCGAAGCGCTGCAGGTCCTGGGAGCCGACGCGGTTGCTGTCGCAGTAGCGCTTGCACTGGATGACGACGCGGCGCCCGTCCGGAGCGACGGCCAGGACGTCGGCGCCGAGGTCTCCCGCGCCCCCGACGACGTCGACCGGGGAGCATCCGTCCCGCTCGCACAGCCCTGCGATCGCCTGCTCGAACTCGTCGGCGTCCAAGCTGTCGTAGTCGACCGCGCCCCCGTACACGACCGTCTCGGGGGCTCCGGGGGCTCCGGGGGCTCCGGGGGTTTCCAGGGTGCCGGCCGCGTCGATCGGGGCCTCGGCACCGGCCACCGGCGCGGTGGCCGCCCCGCCGCCCGGCAGGGCGATCGTCGCCTCCGTCGCGTCGTCGCCCGGGCGGGGCGCCGGCAGGCCCGGACAAACGGTCGCCGGTGCGGTGCCCGCGGCCTGTGCGGCCACGGTGGGGACCGGCGGCGTCTCGAGTATGTCGAGGGCGGTGTGCGTCGCCTCCTCCAGGGCCGCGGCGGCCCGGCGCGCGGTCCGCTTCGCGGAGAATCTGCGCCGGCGCCCGCGCAGCGTCATGACGGTCGCCGTCATGACGAGGCAGAGCACGACCCACACCGGGCGGTGCCGCAGGGCGTCGGCCGCCGAGCGGACGGCGAAGCCGGTGAGGGTCAGCAGGAGCGCGAGAAGGGCGAAGAACACGGCCGTGGCGCGGAGGTCGAAGGGCCGTCGGCGGTCGCCGGTTCGTATGCGGCGCGTACGTGTGGTCACGGTGGTGATGCCCTTTCCCGTCGTCGGCAGGTGATCACTGGGCCGTCTGCCCCGAGATCCGATCTTGACCGCCGCGCCGGCGCCGGCGCCCGGGCCCTGCTTCCACGAGAGCCCTCGCATCGGCTAATCTAGGTAGACCTACCTACCTAATCGGGAATGTGATGAGCGAGGCTGACGTGAGCACGATGGGACCCGGTCGGCGGCGGCCGGCGCGGGAGCGGCTGCTGGAAGCGGCAGCCCGCCGCTTCTACGCCGACGGCGTGGCGGCGACCGGTATCGACACGATCACCGCCGAGGCCGGCGTAGCGAAGATGAGCCTGTACAACAACTTCTCCTCGAAGGCCGAGCTGGTCCGCGCCTACCTCGACGCCCGGCACGAGGAGTGGCTCGGCCTGTACCGGGCCCGGCTGGAGGAAGCCGAGGGCCCGCGCGACCGGGTGCTGGCCGTCTTCGACGCGTACGCCGACCACGCCGCGTTCGCCTACGAGCACGGCTTCCGCGGCTGCGGCCTGCTCAACGCCGCCGCCGAGCTGCCGGTCGGCGACGAGGGCCGGGCCGTGGTGCGCGCCCACAAGGAGGAGGTCGAGCGTCTGATCGCCGGACACGTGGAGGAACTGATCCCCGGCCGCCCCGACGAGGTCCGCGCGACGGCTGAGCACCTCGCCTTCCTCCTGGAGGGGGCGATGGCCCGTGCGGGGCTGGAGGGGCACGGTGACCGTCTCCGGCACGCCCGCTCGCTCGCCGCGACCCTGCTGGACCGGTTGTGAGCGGCACCGACCGCGGCCGGTCCTCCGGCACGGGAGCCCTGTGCGTGCTGGCGGCCTCCCTGCTGTGGGGCACGACGGGCACCGCCGCCGGCTTCGCTCCGGGCGTGGGCCCGCTCGCCATCGGCGCCGTCGCCATGGGCGTGGGCGGGCTCCTCCAGGCCCTCGCCGCCGTCCGGCAGATCACTCGCCAGGCCGCCCGCCTGCGTGCCCAGCGTGGCACGGTACTGCTCGGCGCCGCCGCGGTGGCGGTCTACCCGCTGGCGTTCTACACCTCCATGCGCCTGGCCGGAGTGGCCGTGGGCACTGTGGTGTCCATCGGCACCGCCCCGCTCGCCTCGGCCCTGATCGAACGCGTCGTGGACGGCCGCCGGCTCGCCCGCCGCTGGATCCTCGCGGCCGGCCTCGGCCTGCTCGGCACCGTCCTGTTGTGCCTCGCCGAGGCCGCCCGCACCGGCCACTCCGCCTCGAACCGGGGCTCCGCGGCCGCTGCGCTGCTCGGCGTCGGCCTCGGCCTCGTGGCGGCCGCGACCTACGCCCTGTACTCCTGGGCCGCGCACCGGCTCATCACCCGCCAGGTCCCCTCCCGCGCGGCGATGGGTAGCGTCTTCGGGCTCGGCGGACTGCTCCTCCTGCCCGTCCTGGCGCTCACCGGCGCCCCGCTCGTCGGCTCCTGGTCCAATGCGGCCGTCGGCATCTACATGGCGCTGGTGCCCATGTTCGTCGGCTACGTGCTGTTCGGACGGGGCCTCGCCCATGTGCCCGCCAGCACCGCCACCACCCTGTCCCTGCTGGAACCGGTCGTCGCCGCGGTCCTCGCCGTCCTCGTCGTCGGTGAACGCCTCCCCGCCGCCGGCTGGGCCGGCATCGCCCTCGTGACCGCCTGCCTCGCCGTCCTCACCACCCCTGCCCCCTTCCGCCCACGGCAACGGCTGCGGCCACGGAACCCCGCGGTCCACGACGACTACGCCGAAGCCGGCCTTGCCGCCCACGCCGACTGAACGCGCGGGCCGGTTCGGTGTGTCGGCCTGCGACCGGGCACTCCTGACGAGAAATGGCCGTGCGGACGCCACTGCCTCCTGCTAGCGTCTGCCGCATGAAGCGCGCTGCCATGACGACGACGCCGGAGAGTGTCCCGGCGCGCTGACAGATGTCTTCAGTCCGAAGCCCCGGGGCGAGTGCCCCGGGGCTTCGCCTTGCGGTCACCCGCCCGATGCCCGCGAGGAGACCGCCATGCACGACCACCGCAAACTCGGCCGCGAACTTGGCCTGTTCGACACCGACCCGCTGATCGGCGCCGGCCTGCCGTACTGGCTGCCCGACGGCGCGACCGTACGGCACACCCTGGAGGAGTACATCCGCGCCGCCGAGCGGCGAGCGGGCTACCGCCACGTGTACTCACCGGTACTCGGCAAGCGGGACCTGTACGAGATCTCCGGGCACTGGGCGCACTACAGCGACGACATGTTCCCCCCGATGGAACTCGGCGGGGAGCAGGTCGTCCTGCGGCCCAGCCTGTGCCCCCATCACGCGGTGATCTACCGCTCCCGCTCCCACAGCTACCGCGAACTGCCCCTGCGCATCGCCGAACTGGGCGGCATGTACCGCTCCGAACTCTCCGGCGTGCTCGGCGGACTGACCCGCGTACGGGCCATCCAGCTCAACGACGCGCACATCTTCTGCACCCTGGAGCAGGTCGCCGAGGAGGCGCAGGCGGCGCTGGAGATGATCCGCCGGGCGTACGCGGCGCTCGGCATCACCCCAACCCGTTACCGGCTCTCCCTCCCCGGTCCCGGTGGCAAGTACGTCGCCGCGCCCGAGAAGTGGCGACGCTCCACCGCCCTGCTGACCGACGTCCTGGACCGCTCCGGCCTGCCCTACGAGGCGGCCGAGGGGGAGGCGGCGTTCTACGGCCCCAAGATCGACGTACAGGTCACCGACGGCGCCGGCCGGGAGTCCACCCTGTCCACCGTCCAGGTCGACTTCCACCAGCCCGAACAGTTCGACCTGCACTACATCGGCGCGGACGGCGCCAGACACCGCCCGGTCATGGTCCACCGCAGCATCATCGGCAGTGTGGAACGAGCCGTCGCCCACCTCATCGAACAGCACGGCGGCGCCTTCCCCGCCTGGCTCGCCCCCACTCAGCTGGTCATTCTCCCGGTCTCCGACACCGAACTGCCGAACGCCGCCGCCCTCGCCCGGCGTTGCGTCCGCCTCGGACTGCGAGCCGAGATCGCCGGACCGGAACGCGGCAGCCTGGGCGCCCGTGTCCGAGAGGCCCGCCTGGTTCCCTACCAAGCCGTCATCGGCGCCAGGGAAGCCGCTGACGATCACGTCGCACTGCGCCTGCGTGACGGACGCCGGCTCGCCCCGCAGCCCGCCACTGACGCACTCACCCACATCAGCGCCCTCATCGGGGCCCACAGCACCGACCTGTGGGCCGCTGCCACCTCATAGCGGGCATCGCCGCACGGATCGTTGTTACGCACTTTCGGGTGACCGCGGCGCTGCCGGTGGGGTGGCGAGAGCCGGCCGAGCAGTGCCACAGGCCCGTACTTCCAGCCCCAAACACCCCAATATGGCGTCAAGATTGCACACTCCAGACATTCATGTGCCTTGCATCCGAGAGTCACAGGAATATGAGCAATTCGTAACCGCCGTTCGCGGGTCGCACACCCGGCGGGACGAGGGCCGCAGGGTGTGCGTGTGCGGCCGACCGGTCACACACCAGCACCACACACCCTGCCGGCCCGCGCCGTTGACGGCGTCCCGGGGGTGTGCGCACTCGTGAAGGGGGACTTCGTGTCCGTTTCTTCCTCCGCTCGCCGTCTGGCCGCCGCGTGCGGCGTGGCCGCCGCTGTCGTGGGCGCGGTGGCGCTGCCGGCCGCGGCTGCCGACCACGGCCACGGCCGCCCGTACCGTGAGCGTGTGGTCATCAGCGGTGTGCAGTACGACTCCCCGGGCTGGGAGAACCGCTCCAATCGCTCGCTGAACAGGGAGTGGGTGGACATCACCAACAATTCCCGCCGAGCCGTCGACCTGGACGGCTGGACCCTCTCCGACGAGGACGGCAACACCTACACCTTCCGCCGCGTCTGGCTGGAGGGCGGCTCGACCGTCCGCGTGCACACCGGCATCGGCCGGGACACCTCCGACGACCTGTACCAGGACCGCCGCGACTACGTGTGGGACGACGACTACGACACCGCGACCCTGCGCAACGACCGGGGCCGGTTCATCGACGAGTTCTCCTGGGGCCGCGACGGCCGCGATGGCCGCGACGGTGACCGTCATGACCACCGCGACGGCGATGACCGCCACCGCCACCACCACGACGGCGGCCACCGCTACGACGGTGACCAGCGGCGCGACGGCGGTGACCGCATGACGGACCGCCGCTACTGACGGTCCGTAGGAAACCGGCACACCGTTCACGGCACCGCGCCACTCCTGGGGAGTGGCGCGGTGACTCGGCACAGCAGGACCAGGGCGGTCGCCCGTGCTCAATGACCTGCGGTGCGGGTGGTGAGGTCCTCCTCCGTGATGGGGCGGACCACCCGGCAAGGGGCTCCGACCGCGACGGTCATCGGGGGAATGCTGCGGCTGACGACGCTGCCGGCGCCGATGACCGACCCGTATCCGATGCGAACGCCGGGCAGGACCACCGCGTTGCTGCCGATCCACACCTTGTCCTCGATCACGATCGGCTCCGAGAACCGTCCGAAGTCAGCGCGTCGCGAGGGATGCACCGGGTGTCCTGTCGTGGTCAGGGTCACGCTGGGCGCGATCATGACGCCGTCGCCTATCCGGATGTCCACGTCGTCGACGAACGTCAGGTTCACGTTCCCGAAGAAGTCGTCACCGATGTGGACGTTGCTGCCGAACCCGGCGTGGAACGGCGGTAGCAGGACCGTGCGTTCACCGACCGAGCCGAAGATCGTGACGAGCAGCGACCGACGCTTCTCCACTTCGCCCGGTGGGGTGTGGTTGTACTCGAAGATCTGCTCGGTACGGCGCCGAGGGGCCTGGAAGGCCGCTTCCGACTCGGTGTAGACAAGCCCCTCGGCGATCCGGGACAGGACTTCTTCCTCGTGAGCATGCGTCACAGCGGAACGCTCCTTCTGTCCGACCCTTCGGGCACAGGCCCCACGCGTCTCTGGTCGACCGCGTCGACACGCGCGTGCAGAGCCTACGTAGGGCACGGAGACGCCGTGATCCCTTTCGGACAGCGGATCGTCGATCGTCGTGCAGCCCGGCCGAGGGACCGCAGCCGGGCGGATCGGCTCCGGCGGCCGACGAAACACGAAGGCGAGGAGAACGCTCTCCTCGCCACTCTCAACGTATAGCGCGCCGGGGGGCTTGCGGCAAGACCCGGGTGGCGGCGCAGAATCGTCGGCCATGACCACAAGCTGCGGATTTGAGGGCACGAGCTGTCTGCGTCGCCGTCGACGACGGAGCACGGCTGTCTCGGAGGCATCGCGATGACCGAGAGGTACGTGCTGGATCTCGAAGAGGTGGACGAGACACAGGTCGCGGTCGTCGGCGGCAAGGGTGCGCTCCTGGGCGGGCTGTCGCGGATCGAAGGCGTCCGCGTGCCGGGTGGCTTCTGCGTGACGACGGACGCGTTTCGGCTGATCATGGCGGAGGCGCCGTCGTTCGAGGACCGGCTCGATCGACTGTCGCGCGCGGACCCGGACGACCGGGAGACGATCCGCACGCTGAGCGCGCAGATCCGCCGGACCGTCGAAGGCGTCGCCGTTCCGGGTGATCTCGCCGCGGAGATCACCGGTGCGCTCGCCCGGTTCGGCCCGCAAGCCGCCTACGCCGTCCGCTCCAGCGCGACGGCCGAGGACCTGCCGACGGCCTCCTTCGCCGGCCAGCAGGACACGTACCTGAACGTCGTGGGGCCGGCGGCGATCCTCCGGCACGTCAGCCGGTGCTGGGCTTCGCTGTTCACCGAGCGGGCCGTGACCTACCGTCGGCGGAACGACATCGACCACCGTACGGTTCAGATGGCCGTGGTCGTGCAACGGATGGTGCTTCCGGACGCGGCCGGCATCCTGTTCACGGCCGACCCCGTCACGGGCAACCGGAAGGTTGCCACCGTCGACGCCGGCTTCGGCCTCGGCGAGGCACTGGTCTCCGGTCTGGTCGACCCGGACGTCTTCGAGGTGAGAGGCGGCGAAGTCGTCGCCAGGGCGATCGCCGCCAAGCAGCGTGCCGTGCGCGCTCTGCCGACCGGCGGCTTCGAGGAATCGGTGATCGACCCGGGGCGGCAGCGGCAGCCGGCGCTGACGGATGAGCAGGTGCTGCGACTGGTGCGGCTCGGGCGGCGGATCGAAGCACACTTCGGCTGCCCGCAGGACATCGAATGGTGCCTGGACGACGACGGCTTCCAGATCGTCCAGAGCCGGCCGATCACCACTCTGTTCCCCGTCCCCGCCCCCGAGACCGGCGACCAGGAGAACCACGTCTACGTCTCCGTCGGTCATCAGCAGATGATGACCGATCCCATGAGGCCCTTGGGGCTCTCCATGTGGAAGCTGACGGCCATGGTGCCGATGCACGAGGCCGGCGGGCGGCTGTTCGTCGACGTCACCCGGCGCCTGGCCGCGCCCGCGGGCCGCGCCCGCCTCCTGGACCTCGTGGGGAGATCCGATCCGCTGACCAGGGACGCGCTGGAGACCGTCCTCCACCGCGGCGACGACTTCGTCCCGTCGCTCCCGGACGAGGGTCCCGGCGGGCCGCCGGCCGCCGGCCCGCCCGCTCCGGTCGAGACCGATCCGGCCGTCGTCACGGAGCTGGTCAGGCGCAGCCAGGCGTCCATCGCCGCCCTGAGGCGTGACATCCGGACGAAGACCGGACCGGCGCTGTTCGACTTCCTGCTGGACGCCTTCGAGGAGCACAAACGCGTCCTCAGTGATCCGCTGAGCATCCAGGCGATCATGGCGGGGATGGAGGCCACGTGGTGGCTCAACGACAAGCTGCGGGCGTGGCTGGGGGAGAAGAACGCGGCGGACACACTCACGCTGTCCGCCCCCGGCAACATCACCTCGGAGATGGGCCTGGCACTGCTCGACGTCGCGGATGCGATCCGTCCGCATCCGGACGTGACGGCCTTTCTCCAGGGAGTCGGGGACGAGGACTTCCTGGACGAACTGACGAAGCTCCCGGGCGGCACCGAAGCGCGCGCCGCGTTCGAGGCCTACCTGGACCGGTACGGCATGCGCTGCGTCGGTGAGATCGACATCACCAGACCGCGTTGGCGCGAGCGGCCCGCCACTCTCGTGCCCGTGATCCTCGACAACGTCAGGAACTTCGAACCTGGCGCCGCCGGACGGCGCTTCGAGCAGGGACGGCAGGAGGCGCGGAAGAAGGAGCAGGACGTGCTGTCACGCCTGCGGACCCTGCCGGACGGCGGACGGAAGGCCGACGAGGCCAAACGGATGATCGACCGGGTCCGGACCTTCATCGGATACCGGGAGTACCCGAAGTACGACATCGTCAGCCGCTACTTCGTCTACCGGCAGGCCCTCCTGGAGGAGGCCGAGCGTCTCGTGCGGGAGGGCGTGCTTCCTGAACGGGAGGACGTCTTCTACCTCACGTTCCAGGAGCTTCACGACGTCGTGCGCTCGCACCGGGTGGACGAGCGGCTCGTCCGGCAGCGCAAGGACGCCTTCCGGTCGTACCACGGGCTCACACCACCCCGGGTGCTCACCTCGGACGGCGAGGTCCTCGCCGGGGCGTACCGCCGTCAGGACGTGCCGGCCGGTGCCCTGACCGGCCTGCCGGTCTCCGCCGGGACCGTCGAGGGCAGGGCCCGCGTCATCCGTGACATGGCGCAGGCCGATCTCGAGGCGGGCGACATCCTGGTCACGGCCTGTACCGACCCCAGTTGGTCGCCCCTGTTCGTCGGAATCACCGGCCTGGTGACGGAGGTGGGCGGCCTGATGACCCATGGCGCGGTCATCGCGCGGGAGTACGGCTTGCCGGCCGTCGTGGGCGTGGAGCGGGCCACCCGGCTGATCCGGGACGGGCAGCGGATCCGCGTCCACGGAACCGACGGCTACGTCGAAATCCTGTCGGCCGACCACACCGGGAAGAGCCGTCCAGCCGGAACCGGTTCCTAGGAGGGACAGGTGGGCAGCACGGTGGTGAGCTGGTTCAACTGGTCGGGGCGGACGCGGATGCCGGGGAGCCAGAGGTGTTCCCCGTCGCGTGTGACCTGGATCCAGATGCTGGTGTGCTTGTGGTTCTCGTCGGTGACGGTGACGCCGTTGGCGATGGTGCACCGGGCGCGGAGCAGGTCGTGGTGCCACACACGGCCGGCCGAGTTGGAAGTCACGTAGGGGCGGTAGGGACTGTAGGCCAGGGACAGAGCGCATTCGTTCGTGCGGGGTTTCTGGCATGCCTTCTCGACGTTGTGCACGAGGACACCGGCGTCGCTGCTTCTGCTCGCGCTGCCCGTGCTGCCCGTGCCGCCCTGCGCGGGCGCGGCACCGGGCGCGCCCGGTGAGGGAAGCAGGAGAAGCAGCAGCGCCGTTGCGAGTCCGCCCACGGCTGCCGCGGCCGCCGCGGTGACCCAGCGACCGGACACGGCCCCGCGCAGCCGGGGCCACCGGGCCAGGCCGGGGAGGCGTGACGGACCGACAGCGTCTGCCGTGCTGCCGCTGTTGGTGCCGCTGCCGGTGATGGTGCCGGTGCCGGCCGGCTCGTCGGGGCGGTTGCGGTCGGCCGCTTCCCACAGGGCACGGTACTCGGCAGGGTCCGCCCCCAACGCCCGGCAAAGGTCACTCACCACCGTCCAGGCCGGCACCGTTTCCCCGCGGAAGTAGCGGGAGAGCGACGAGTCGCTGATACGGACCTGGGTCTCCAGACTGCGCAGTGTGCGCCCCGACTGCTGCTGGAGGCTCCGCAGCGCGTCTCCCAGCTTCCGTGCTGCTGCCGCACCATGGTCCGGTCGTCGGCCGGTCATCGCGAAGGGCCTTTCGTGCGGGGGAGAGACCGCGTCCCGCGGTTGTCCCGTGTCCCGGGACGGACGCGTCCCGGCAGGTCAGGACTGTATTTATCCCGACATCGGTGAAGCAAGCGGGATCTGGTTTCCAAGGGGCGCCTTCCTGTGCAAACTCGGCATACCGGCCGAGCAGATCACCCCCGAGGGTGAGCGTGCCGGTGGTCGTGGCAGTGCCGGCGGACGCCGCACGGCCCGGCCTCGAACCCCTACCGAAAGGATCTCCATCATGCGTGCACGCACCGCACTGTCCGCCTTCGCGGCGACGACCGTGGTCGGGCTCGGCCTGGTCTCGGCCGCGCCTGCCCTCGCGGCCCCGAGCGCGGCGTCCCACCGGACGGCAGCCGTCCGGGCGGCCGACGGCCTCGACATCCACCGCGGCAAGTTCATGACCCTGGGCGGCTGCCAGACGGCCGGTCAGCAGGGCATCGATCGTGGGCACTGGGACCGCTACCAGTGCGCCGAGGGCTCCATGTGGCCGTGGGTGTGGAACCTGTGGACCAACCGCTGAGCACCTAGCCTGCCGGTGGCCTCCACTCCTGCACGGGCGGAGGCCACCGACGGCGGACCGCGGCCCGACCATCCACTGCCGGTCCCCCCGGTCCCCGCAGGCCGCCGACACGCGAGCCGGAGCCGCCGGCCGCGCCCACCCGGCCGTACCTACTGGGTGTTCCCCGGCTGCCGGCGCCTCAGGCAAGGACCGTCGCCTGACGCTCGAACAGGGAGGCGACGGTCAGGCCAGTTCCAGGACGAGTTTGCCGACGTTCTCTCCGCGGAAGAGCATCTGCAACGTCTCGGGGAAGTCGTCCACGCTTCCCTTGACCACGTGCTCCTTGACCTTGATGCGGCCGGAGCCGATCCAGGCCGAGATGTCCTGCGCGGCCTGCGGGAAGCGCTTGGCGTAGTCGAACACGACCATTCCCTCCATGCGGGCGCGGCGCACCAGCAGCGAGAGGTAGTTGGACGGGCCCTTGACCGGTGTGGCGTTGTTGTACTGGCTGATCGCACCGCAGATCACCACGCGCGCGTGCATCGCCAGCCGCGTCAGGGCGGCGTCGAGGATGTCGCCTCCCACGTTGTCGAAGTAGACGTCGATGCCGTCGGGGGCGTGCCGGCGCAGCGCCTTCCGGACATCCTCGGCGCGGTAGTCGATCGCCGCGTCGAAGCCCAGTTCGTCGGTGAGCAGCGCGCACTTCTGCGGCCCTCCGGCGATGCCCACGATCCGGGCGCCTCTGGCCTTCGCGATCTGCCCGACGATGCTGCCCACCGCCCCGGCCGCCCCCGAGACCACAACGGTCTCGCCGTCCTGCAGCGCCCCGACGTCCAGCAGGCCGAAATAGGCGGTCATGCCGGGCATGCCCAGCGCGCCGAGGTACGTGGAGGGCGGGGCGAGGGAGGTGTCGATCTTCATGGCGCCCCGGCCGTCGGAGACCACGTGTTCCTGGACGCCGAAGGTGCCGACCACGTGATCACCGGGGCGGTAGTCGGGATGGTCGGAGGCGGTCACCTCGATGACCGATCCGGCGCGCATCACCTCGCCGATGCCCACGGGCGGCAGGTAGGAGGGGCGGTCGTCCAGCCAGCCCCGCATCGCCGGGTCGAGGGAGATGACACGGGTGCGGCCCGCGAAGCGGCCGGGACCGGGCTCCTCCACGGGCGCGGAGACGTGCTCCCAGTCCTCGGGCTTTACTTCGCCCACCGGCCTCGCGGCCAGGCGGATCTGGCGGTTGGTCACGGACATCGCGCCTCCTGTCATTGACGGCTTGCCGCAGGGTACCGACCAGTAGGTATGTCAGTGGGTGTGAAGAGGGTGTGTCTATGGTCACAGTCGATGAGCTGTCGGCGCAGTGCCGTCGGCGTGCACCGTGCCTGGCGTCGCGACCTGACGCTCCCGAAGCGGCCCGGCCGGTGTTCGCGCCCCTCGACGCCGATGCCGTCGTCGAAGGACAACCCCGTGGCCGTGAACCGGCAGCCGCAGGCGTTCCCGTCGGCCCCCGGTGGCGCCCGGCGCTCCCGAGCCCACAGCCGCACCGTCAGACCGGCGGCCGCGACCGGGCGGAGCGGCCCGACCGCGCGGGCCCGGCCGGTGTGGTCCCGCGTCGTCGGATCATCTCGGGCCGTAGCGCAAGGTGAACCACGTCACCGTCTGTTCGCGTTGGCCCGTACCCGTCAGTCGGGTTAGGTTCCAGCGATCACGGGGAGGACGTCGTCACTCCCCAGGCGCAGATCCCCCTTTCGCACCCTCCTCTGACGAGAGATACAGGACATGTCTGCTGAAGAAGCCTCGCACCATCCTCCTCGCCGCATCGGCGCGGTGGCCGAGTCCGTCTCCGGGGAGACGCGGGTCGCGGCGACCCCGGCGACGGTACGACTGCTGCTGGGCCTCGGCTACGAGGTCGTCGTCGAGTCCGGTGCCGGTGAGGCCTCCGGCTTCGGTGACCAGGCGTACGCCGATGCCGGCGCCGAGATCGGTGACGCCTGGGACGCCGATGTCGTCCTGAAGGTGAACGCCCCCTCCGACGCGGAGATCGCCCGGCTGCGGCGGGGAGCGACCGTGGTCGCCCTGCTGACGCCGGCACAGAAGCCCGAACTGGTGCGGGCACTGGCCGATGCCGGGGTGACCGCTCTGGCGCTGGACGCGGTGCCGCGCATCTCGCGCGCGCAGTCGATGGACGTGCTGTCGTCGATGGCGAACATCGCCGGGTACCGCGCGGTGATCGAGGCCGCGCACGTCTTCGGCCGGATCTTCACCGGCCAGGTCACCGCGGCGGGCAAGGTGCCGCCGGCGAAGGTGCTGGTCGCCGGCGCCGGTGTGGCCGGTCTCGCGGCGATCGGCGCCGCCTCCAGCCTCGGCGCGATCGTCCGGGCCACCGACCCGCGGCCCGAGGTCGCGGACCAGGTGAAGTCGCTGGGCGGCGAGTACCTGCCGGTGGAAGTCGCCCAGGAGGCGAGCACCGACGGCTACGCGAAGGCGACATCGGCCGACTACGACCGTGCTGCAGCCGAGCTCTACCACCGGCAGGCCGCGGACGTGGACATCGTGATCACCACCGCGCTGATCCCGGGCCGGCCCGCGCCGCGCCTGCTCACGGCGCGGGACGTGTCCGCCATGAAGCCGGGCAGCGTCATCGTCGACATGGCCGCCGCGATGGGCGGCAACGTCGAGGGCACCGTGCCGGGGCGCGCGGTCGTCACCGACAACGGCGTCACCATCATCGGCTACACCGACCTGGCCTCCCGGCTGCCGGCCCAGGCCTCGCAACTGTTCGGCACCAACCTGGTGAACCTGCTGAAGCTGCTCACCCCCGGCAAGGACGGGCAGCTGACGATCGACTTCGACGACGTCGTGCAGCGGGCGGTGACCGTGGTGCGCGACGGCGACGTCACCTGGCCGCCGCCGCCCGTCGCGGTCTCGGCCGCGCCCGCCGCGCAGCCCGCGGCCGCACCCGAGGCGCCCGAACCGAAGCAGCCGAAGCTGACCCCTGCGCGGCGCTTCGGCCTGATCGGGCTCGGCATGGTCGCGATGTTCCTGCTGGTGGGCTTCGCTCCCGCTCAACTGGCGGGCAACTTCACGGTGTTCGCGCTGGCGGTGGTGATCGGCTACTACGTCATCGGCAAGGTGCACCATGCGCTGCACACGCCGCTGATGTCGGTGACCAACGCGATCTCCGGGATCGTCGTGATCGGCGCTCTGCTGCAGATCGGGCACGAGAGCCGGATCGTCACCGCGTTGTCCTTCGTGGCGATCCTGCTGACGAGCGTCAACATCTTCGGAGGCTTCGCCGTCACCCGCCGCATGCTGTCCATGTTCTCGAAAGGCTGAGCCGAGATGACCTCCCTGACGGCTTCACACGCGGCCGACCTGGTCGCCGCCCTGCTCTTCATCCTCAGCCTGGCCGGCCTCTCCCAGCACCGCACCTCCCGCGCCGGCGTCGTCTACGGCATCGCCGGCATGGCCCTCGCCCTGGTCGCCACCGTCGTCGTGGCGGCCCAGAGCATCACCGCCGGAGCGGTCACGCTGATCGTGCTGGCGATGGCGCTCGGCGCGGCGATCGGCCTGTGGCGGGCCCGCCGCGTCGAGATGACGCAGATGCCCGAACTGATCGCCGTCCTGCACAGTTTCGTCGGCCTCGCCGCGGTGCTGGTGGGCTGGAACAGCTACCTGGAGGTGGAGGCGCACGGTGCGGCGCAGACCGAGGTCGGCGCCGACCTGCTGGGCATCCACCACGCCGAGGTGTTCATCGGCATCTTCATCGGCGCGGTCACCTTCACCGGCTCGATCGTCGCGTTCCTGAAGCTCTCGGCGCGCATCAAGTCCCGTCCCCTGACGCTGCCGGGCAAGAACGCGCTGAACGTCGGCGCGCTCGTGGCGTTCGTCGCGCTGACCGTCTGGTTCACGATCAGCCCGAGCCTGCCCCTGATGATCGCGGTGACCGCGCTGGCGCTCGCCCTCGGCTGGCACCTGGTCGCCTCGATCGGCGGCGGTGACATGCCCGTCGTCGTCTCCATGCTGAACAGCTACTCGGGCTGGGCGGCGGCCGCGGCCGGCTTCCTGCTCGACAACAACCTGCTCATCGTCACCGGCGCGCTGGTCGGCTCCTCCGGCGCCTACCTGTCCTACATCATGTGCAAGGCGATGAACCGCTCCTTCATCTCCGTCATCGCGGGCGGTTTCGGCATCGAGGCGCCGTCCGGCCGTGAGGAGGAGCACGGCGAGCACCGCGAGGTGCGGGCCGCGGAGGCGGCCGAGATGCTCGCCCAGGCCCGCTCCGTGATCATCACCCCGGGCTACGGCATGGCCGTCGCCCAGGCCCAGCACCCGGTCGCGGAACTGACGCGGCAACTGCGCGACCGGGGCGTCGAGGTCCGCTTCGGCGTCCACCCCGTCGCCGGGCGCCTGCCCGGGCACATGAACGTACTGCTGGCCGAGGCGAAGGTGCCCTACGACATCGTCCTGGAGATGGACGAGATCAACGACGACTTCGCCGACACCTCCGTCGTACTGGTCATCGGCGCCAACGACACCGTCAACCCCGCCGCGACCGATGACCCGAGCAGCCCGATCGCCGGCATGCCGGTGCTGCGCGTCTGGGAAGCCGAGCAGGTCATCGTCTTCAAACGGTCCATGGCCTCCGGCTACGCGGGCGTGCAGAACCCGCTCTTCTTCCGCGAGAACAGCAGCATGCTCTTCGGCGACGCCAAACAGAGCGTGGAGGAGATCCTGCACGCACTGGGCACCGGCAGCCGGCGCGACGCGGCCCCGGCCGCCCGCCAGGCGACGGGGGCCGGCCGCTGACGGGCCGTTCTGTGTCCTGACGTGGTACCGGGACGTCGGGCCCCGGAGCGCCGGGGCCCGCCGGGTCCGTGCCGACGCGGGCGGCATGCGCGACGAGACGCCGGCCGAGCCGACGCCCACCCAGACCCTGGACGTGGTCGGGTGGGCGTCGGCCATCTGACCGTCAGGTCCAACGAACCGTCAGGTTCCATCGACCGTCAGGTTTACTGGCCGTCAGGTTTCACTGGCCGTCAGCTTCGAACCGCAGCCGGGCGGACTCGATGTGCCGGAGGTACCGGTGGGTCCAGTCACACATCCCGTCGACCGTCGCCCGCAGTCCGTGGCCCGCCTCGGTGAGGGTGTACTCGACGCGGGGCGGGACGGTGGGGTGGACGGTCCGCTCGGCCAGGCCGTTGCGTTCCAGCATGCGCAGGTTCTGGGTGAGCATCTTGTGGCTGATGCCCTCGACCCGGCTGCGCAGCTCGCTGAAGCGCAGGGTGCCCTCTCCCAGCGCTTCGATGATCAGCAGCGCCCACTTGTTGGCGACGTCGGAGAAGATCTCCCGCGCCAGGGAGTCGGCGCGCCGCAGGTCGGCGTCTTCGGCCGAGTCTCCGAACTGCTTGGTCACCATGAGGTTCCCCAGTCACTGAAAAGTGCGTTCTTCCATGTCAGTGCGCACTCTCCTACGGTTCCTGAGTAACTGCAAGAGACCACGGTTGTGGGACGAACTGGGGCTCGCAGGAGCCTGGGCGAGGAGAGGGACAGCATGGCGATCACGTTGAAGAACCCCGACGGACTGCCGAAGATCGATGTCTACCGGCAGGTGGCGATCGCCTCCGGCTCGAAGCTGGTCTTCGTCGCCGGGCAGGTCGCCTGGGACGCGGAAGGGACCACGGTCGGAGAGGGCGACCTCGCCGCGCAGGTCGAGCAGTGCTACCACAACATCGACACCGCGCTGGGCGAGGCCGGCGGTTCCTTCGCCGACGTGGCGAGACTGACCTTCTACGTCGTCGACTGGACCGCCGACAAGATGCCCGCACTCCTGGAGGGGATCTCCCGGGCGGCCGCGAAGCTGGGGAATCCGGCGCCGCCGGCCACGCTGATCGGCGTCATGGCGCTGGACGTCCCCGAGCATCTGGTCGAGATCGAAGCCACGGCGGTCCTCGCCTGACCGCTGCCGCGGCGACGACGTTCGTGTCCACACCCGCTTGGACGCCGTCGTCGCCGCACCGGCGAACCCGCTTCGGCGAACCCGCTTCGGCGGAGCCGGACTCACACCCACCGGAGCACCGCAATGTCCCGTGAAGCCGCAACGCCGCACTTGCTGTACGCGAAATGTGCGGTTCATGTACGTGATAGGTGCGCTTCAGGCGGTAGGGTGCTGATCCGGAGGTGCGCCATGTCCGAGTTGTTCGACGCGGTCGACGCGCTGGTCGCGTCCCGCTCCCCGCTGCCGTCGCCGGAGGAGCGGAAGCGGCTGCGCAAGGCTCACGGCCTGACGGTCGAAGAAGTGGCCTCGGCGCTGAAAGTGCGCCGCGCCACGGTCAGCGGCTGGGAGGCCGGCCGGACGGAGCCGCGGCCGCCCGAGCGCGACGCGTACGCCCGGCTGCTCAGACAGCTCGCGGAACTCTACCCCGCCCCCGCCCCCACCAGTACGGGTACGCCCGTACAGGACACGGCGGCGCCCCCCACGGCCACCAGCGCGCCCGATCCGGCGGGAGCGCGGCCTGTGCCGCCGGCCCCGGTGCCCGAGGCTGCCGCCATGCCTGTCTCCGAGGACGCTCAGCCCCCCTCCGCGACCGCCGGGAATGCCGTCGCCCCCGTTGTCGCGCCGCGTCCGGCGCACACGACCGTGCCGTCGTCGACATCGCGGCGCCCGGGCATGAAGAGGGCCGCCCCGGCCGGCACCCCGGCGACGGGCACCGACCCGCGGTTCGAGAACGGGCCGCTCGCGGTCGTCGACCTCGACGACGACGGCCAGGTCCTCGCGTACTGCGTCGGCGGCCTGGTCCTGGACGTGCCCGCCAAGTCCGTCTCCGCACTGGTGGACTGGACACTCCGAGCGGCGAAGCTGGGGCAGCCGAAGCTGTCCGGCCCGGGCAGGGACGCCGACCCGCTGCTGGTGCTCACCGAGGCCGCCCTGGAACGTTACGGCCTGCCCGTCGCCCTCACCGACGAGGAGCGCCTCGCCGGGCGGATCCCGGAGGGGCACAAGGTCGTCAAGCAACTGGCGCGCGCCGGATGGAAGTTGACGAAGCGCGGGTTCGGGCCGTGGGCGCGGATCTACCGCCCCGCGCAGGGCTCCGAGCGGGCCTGCGTCCAGCTGTGCGTTCCGTCGTGGAACGCGCTGGACTCCCGCCACTGGGGCGAGGCCGGGAACCTTCCGTCGGCGGAACTCGCCCGTGTGCTGGGCGTGTACGCGTCCCGGGTGATGACGCCTTGCGGCTCCACCGCCGTCACCGGCCTGGAGCTGATGACCGCGCTGCACCCGCCGACCCGCGCCTCCGAACCCGACGCGACGGGCAAGCGGCATTCCGCGCACAACCCCGGCAGCCTGGGCAAGGACCCGGTGGACTGCGCCCCGTGCGAGGCTCCCGACGGGCACCCGCTCCTGGCGGACCTGCCGCGGTTCCACGTCCGCGGCCCGGCGGAAAAGCTGTTCGAGGAGGCGTACGACTGGGCACGCCCGATGACCGACGCCGAATGCATGCGCCGCCACCTCGTCGGTATCGACGTGAACATGGCCTTCGCCGCCGGCGCCAACGGCCTGATCGTCGGCCTCGGCACACCCACACGCGTCAAGCAGCCGGTGTTCGACCCGAAGCTGCCCGGCTCCTGGCTGGTCGACCTCTCCCACGTCGACCTGTCGAGAGTGAAGGTCGGCAAGGACAAGTGGGCAGACCTGGACGGCGAGTTGCTGCCCAGCCCGTTCACGCCGAAGGGCGAGCGGCCCGAGGGCCCGGCCTGGTACGCCACACCCACCGTCGCCTACGCGGTGGAACTCGGTTACCAGGTGCGCCCCATCGAGGCGTACGTCCGCTACGACAACGGCCGCTACCTGGACGGCTGGTACAACCGGCTGCGCGACGCCTACCTGGCCACGATGGCCGACCTGGGCGTGCACGCGGACCTGGCGCCGGCCGGCTTCCTGACGGCCATGGAAGGCTACCGGCAGCGCGACCCCGAGCTGGCGATCGTCGTCTCGGCGATCAAGGCGACCGTCAAGGGCGGCCTCGGCAAGCTGCGCGAGCGCCCGCGCGGGGAGGGCTGGCGGCCCGGCGAGCCGTGGCGTGCCCTGTCCCGGCCGACGTGGCGGCCCGACATCCGCGCGGCGGTCATCTCCCGCACCCGGATCAACCTGCACCGTAAGATCGTCAAGCATGCGGCGTTCACCGGGCAGTACCCGGTGGCGATCCTGTCCGACTGCGTCGTCTACGCGGCCGACGGCGGATCGCCGCTGGACTTCCTGCCCTACCGTGACGGCAAGCCGCTGCCCGGCGGCTTCAAGCTCGGCATCAACCCCGGCCTGGTCAAACACGAAGGCACCCAGACCGTCCTGTGGGGCGAGGAGGTCCGCGAACGGTTCGACGCGCCGGAACTCAACCTCGCCCGTTACATCAAGGACGGCACCGTCACCGACGCCGACAACGGAGAGTAGGAGAGGGCGATGAGCCTGTTCGGGGACGGCCTGGACGCCGCGGTGCAGAAATCCTTCACCCGCCCGGCGCCCAAGAGCGCGCCCGCGCAGATGCGCTACCTGGTCAGGCAGCTCAAGGGCACCAAGGCCGTCGCACAGATGCTGCGCATCTCCCAGCGCACCGTCGAACGGTACGTCAAGGACCAGATCAAGAAGCCCCGCCCCGACCTCGCCGCGCGCCTGGAACGCGAGGTGAAGAAGCGCTGGCAGCCACAGGTCCGCGCCAGGGTCCGGCAGAAGGCTGCCACCACCGGCGGCATCGTCATCGACACGCGCGCCCGGATCGGCTACACGGCGCCGATCGGTACGACCGACGAGGACCGTCTCCGGCACCTGACCGTCGCGCTCCCGCCGCAGTACGCCGCCCGTCTCTTCGACGCCCAGCAGACCGGCGCCGGCGAGCAGCAGCTCCAGCAGATCGCCGCCGAAGCGCTCAAGGAGGTGTACTTCCAGGACGGCGGCCGCCGCGCCGGCCAGCTGGAAGAAGTCCGCTTCACCGACATCGAACACGTCGAGTTCGACCTGTAGCAGACAGCCACACCCCGTCTGGAGAACTCACCAGCAGGCGGAGAAGATGAGTACGGCAACTCAGGCCGGACGGACGCCCATGGCCGACGATGAAGATCGACATCGTCGAGATCTGGAGACCGTCCCGTGCTCAGCCGCATCGCCGACATCCTGGTGCCCGCCTTCGGCCGCCTGTCGGTGACCACCGACCCCGGCGCCGAACTGGCGCCGGGCAGCATCATCGCCGCCAATCACACCTCGCTCGCCGACCCCGCCGTTGTGATCGCCGCCCTGCACCGCCTGGGCGTCGAACCGGTCATCATGGCCACCGCCGGCCTGTGGCGCGTGCCCGTACTCGGCCGCTCCCTCACCCGCGAAGGACACATCCCCGTACACCGCGGCGACCGAAGGGCCTCGGCCGCGCTCGACCTGGCCGCCCGCGCCCTCGAGCAGGGCCGGTACCTGCTCATCTACGCCGAGGGCGGCCTGCCCCGCCGCAGGGACGCCGCAGAAGCGGCCCCGGGCGACTTCCGCACCGGCCTGGCCCGCCTCGCCGAGCGCACCGGTGCCCCTGTCGTGCCCGTCGGCCAGGCGGGGGCCCGCCGCGTCACGTCGGGCAGCGCGATCAAGCAGATCGCCGGTCTCGCCACAGCCCCGCTGCGCCGGCCCGCACTGCACGTCCACATCGGCGTTCCGGTCGTTCTGACCGGCGACAGCACCGTATGCACGGCGCGGGCCCGCGCGGCGGTGACCGGCGCGTGGCGTACAGCGGCCGCGCATCTCGCCGAGCCTGCCGCGCTCGCCGCATAGCCCCGCTCCCAGCCCTGCGCAGGACTGCGCAGGGCTCCGCGGAGACGAGGTGGCCACGACGGCCGCGCCCGGTCCACCCAGGACCGGGCGCAGGGTATCTGCCCCCGCGCCCAGCCCTGCGCATCAGTAGAAGCGCTGGTTCCTGCCGTTGCTGCAGGACCAGGTCTGAAGGACGGTGCCGTCCGTGGAACCGAAGTCCTTCACGTCCAGGCAGTAGCCCTGGCCGTTGGCCAGGCTCCTGAACTCATAGGCGGTCTTGGAACCTTCCGGAGTGGAATACGAACCCTTGTTCGTGATCCACCACAGCTGGCTGTACTTGGACAGGCTGCAGTCCTGCTGCTTGACCAGTGTGCCGTAGCCGGTGGCGCCCGAGTCCAGGCACTTGCCCGTGTAGTAGTTGCGGACCCCGTAGAAGGTGCCGCCGGAGCTCCCGTTCTGGACCGGCGCCAGACACCAGTACTGGCTCTGGCCGTTGTACCAGCTCCACATGTGAGCCTGAGTGCCGGAAGTGGTCCAAGGGCCCTGGATGTCCATGACCATGCGCTTGCCCGCACGAGTGCTGGCGTCGACGCCGGCGTAGAAGTACGGTCCGCGGCTGTACGAGCCGCCGCAGCCCGCCGCGGCGACCGCGGTGGACGCACTCGAGCCGGACTGGGCCGTGGCAGGGGCCGCGACGGCCGACGCGCCGGCAGCGGCCGTCAGCCCGCTGGACATCAAAGCAGCGGCCGCCAGGAACCTGACGGCACGTGACCGGATACTCATACTCCCCCTGCCTCCTGAAGCACGCGAATTCGCACGTCGTTCCCTCCCTGTGTGCGGGCACCCGTGAGGTCCCCCCTCGGCTCCGTCGGCGATCACCACGCCGCGGGCCACCAGGCTGCGCCGGTCAGGCCTGCCGCCGCGACGTTCCGCGCCAGGATTCGAGCAGGTTCGAAGGAACAGCCGCACGGCCGGCGGGGGATCGGGGACCGGCCGGCCTGGATGAGACCCATGTACGGCTACGACGGCGGCGCGGTGGGGAGCAACAAGTCAGCAGACCACAGGAGGGGGACCGAATCATGGGAATGGTGCTGCTTGCCGCGTTGGCCGTGGCAGCCGTCGGGATCGTCGTCGCCAGGCTGGTGAGCGCCGGACGACACGAGGCGCTGGCGGAGAAGGCCCGGCTGGCCGAGGACGCGCGCCGCCGAGCCCACCGGTCCCTGGACGCGGTCTGGGCGATGGACGACCGCCAGTTCGAGGAGTACGTCGCCGATCTGTGCCGCCGGGACGGCTGCACCGACGTGAAACGGGTCGGCGGCGCCGGCGACCTCGGCGCCGACGTCACCGGCCGCCTGCCCGACGGCCGCCGCCTGGTCGTCCAGTGCAAGCGCTACGCCAAGCACCGTGCGGTCGGCAGCCGTGACATCCAGACGTTCAACGGCACGGCCCGCGCCGAACACGGCGCCGACACTCCCGTCTTCGTGGCCTCGTGCGTCTTCACCGAACCCGCCCGCGACTTCGCCGCCAGGCACCGACTGGTCCTCATCGACGTCAACCTGCTCGGCTTCTGGAACAGCGGCACCCCGCTGACATCGTTCCTGGACCTGGACATCGGCAGGTCCGGCACCAACCGGAAGCTCCGCCCGGACCACAACTGACAGGAGACTCCGCCGTGACCGACAGCGAGGCCCTCACGCATGCCTGGCGCATCGAGGACCGGGAATACCGGCGCCAGGAGCGGCGCCGCGGCCGCCGGTTCGCCTACGGCAGCCTCCACCCCGCCCGCACCGCCCTCGTGGTGGTCGACATGGTGCCGTTCTTCGTCGACGCCAACCCCTACTGCCCCGGCATCGTGCCGAACATCCGGAACCTCGCCGAACGGCTGCGCGCGGCCGGCGGGACGGTGGCCTGGGTACTGCCCGCACGCACCGAACGCACCCCGGTCGGCGACGAGTTCTACGGCCCTCGAGCCGCGGAGATGTTCCGCGACTGCGGCGGCAGCGGCCCGCTCCCGAGGAGGCTGTGGCACGGGTTCACCGTCAGCGCCGACGATGTCCTGGTGGAGAAGTCCGCGCCCAGCGCCTTCTTCCCCGGCCGTTGCTCCCTGCCCGGACTCCTGCGGGAGCGCGGGATCGACACAGTGCTGGTCACCGGCACGGTGACCAACGTGTGCTGTGAGTCCTCGGCCCGCGACGCCTTCACCCTCGGATACCGGGTGATCATGGTCGCCGACGCGAACGCCGCCGGCCGCGACCAGGTCCACAACGCGACCCTCCACACCGTCTACCGCTCCTTCGGCGACGTACGTACGACGGCCGAGGTGCTCACCCTGATCGACGAGCGCTGACCGCGGCGAACCGGAAGCGGCCGGGGGGCGGTCGGCGACGCCCGCAGGGCCGCTGCCGCCTGATGCGGGGGGCGGCTCCCCGTAAGGCGTCGAGGTCTCAGTGCGGGGCCCCGACGCGCACCACACTCCA
Source organism: Streptomyces sp. NPDC031340 (assembly GCF_055569945.1). Lineage (NCBI taxonomy): Bacteria > Bacillati > Actinomycetota > Actinomycetes > Kitasatosporales > Streptomycetaceae > Streptomyces > Streptomyces sp. NPDC031340. Next base: position 29,266 of record NZ_JBVIIE010000017.1, on the reverse strand, counting down.
GTCGACCTCGGGGGTGCGTACGCGCGCCCGCTCCGCGCCCGCGTTTTCGGGCAGCAGGTCGCGGGCCAGGGCGCCCACCGCCCAGACGGGCGTGTTCGTCGCCAGCACCCGACCCTCGCCCGTGATCACGACCGCGTCGCAGCCGAGCTGTTTGAGCGCCGGAACGACGAGCTGCTCGAAACCGCTCACCGGGACGTCCGCCGCCACCACACCCACGAAGGTGCCCTCCACCACCAGCGGCAGCGCGAACGTCAGCAGGTACAGGTCGGCGCCGTGCAGGTCGACGTACGGGCCCATCACCGTGCCGTGGCCCTCGTCGCGCGGAATCGCGAACCACGGCTTGAGCGTGAAATCGTAGTAGTTCTCGCTGCGGGGATTGAGGTCCAGGTGCACCGGCCGGAAGTCCCTCGCGCCGGCCCGCTGCCACCATTCGAGGTGCAGGCGGGCATCGGACAGCGCGCCCGGCGCCATGACCACCCCCGTGCCGTTGATGCGCCCTTCCTGAGCGGCCAGCACCGACCGGATCAGCGGCCGCAGGGGCACGAGATCCGCGCTCTCCGGCTGCCTGCCTTGTGCGTAAGCGGTCCTCAGACACTCTTTCGCCGCTGCCTCCAGGACGGTCAGCGACGAGAAGAAGGACTCCACCGCGACGCGGAGGGAGTCGGCGCATCGGGCGACGCCGGTCGCTGCGTTGCTGGTCATTACTGCTCCGTCGGGGCAAACGGGTGGCGTGCCGCCACCGGGGGATCAGGAGTCGGTCAACCGCAGACGGGTCCGTACGAGGTGGTGGGCGCACGCGACACTGTGTTCCTCCGCGAGCCTGCGGGCGGCGGACGCGTCGCCGGCGGCGATCGCGACGAGGATCTCATGGTGCTGGTCGGCCCACGCCGAGACGTCGGGGGCGTCCAGCTCCAACAGCCACAGCAGTGGGCCGAGTTCCGCCTGCAAGCGCACCTCAAGGCGGGTCAGCCGGACCGACTGGGCGGCCACCGCCACCTCGATGTGGAAGCGTGCGTCGGCCTTGCGGCGTTCGGCGAGGCTGTCCGCCTTGCGCAACACCGTGACCAGCTTCTCCAGCCGGTCCGCGAGGTCCGAGGGGGCGCGCTCGGCGGCGAAGCGGGCCGCCGCTCCCGACACCGCGAACTGCTCGTCGCCGAGATCCCGCAGCTCCGACAGGCCGATCTCCTTCAGGCGGGCTTGGTGGATCCTGGCCAGTCCGTCCTCGGGCGCCCGGACGAAACTGCCGCCGTTGCGTCCGCGCCGGGTCTCCACGAGCCCCTGCTCACGCAGGATGGCCAGCGCTTCGCGAACGGTGCCGTTGGCCACTCCCAGCTGCTCCGCCAGGTCGTTCTCACTGGGGAGCTGGTCGCCTTCGGCCATCAGACCCAGAGTGACGGCCTCGGCGATCCTGCGGACCACCATGTCGGCGCGGCCGGAGTCGCTCAGCGGAGCGAACACCGCGCTCATCACCGGAGAGTGGCCGTTCACTGCAGCCACGGCCCCCCCTCGCGGTCGCAACACGGTAGTAACGCGAAATCACCGAGCAGGATACCAAGTCAAACCCTTGTCTCATTACCTTCAATGTCATAGGTTTCTCGCCATCTCAGCCGCGGTCACCTGATGTCGACCCCGTTGGCGCCACGTCCTCTGCCCCGTCGACCCCAACCGCAGTACCGGGTTGTCTCTAGGAGCTCATCCATGCACGACGCCACACCCGCCTCGGCACTCCCGGCCGACGCCGACTCCCAACGCCTCGCCGCGCTGGGCTATGAGTCCGAGTTCAAGCGGGACATGAGCCTGTGGGCGAACTTCTCGCTCGGGTTCACCTACCTCTCGCCCGTCGTCGGCGTGTACACCCTCTTCGGCGCCTCGCTCATGGCCGGCGGCCCGCCGATGATCTGGGCCTTCGTCATCGCCGGCGTCGGGCAGCTCCTGGTCGCCCTGGTGTTCAGCGAGGTCGTGGCGCAGTTCCCGGTGGCCGGCGGTGTCTACCCCTGGGCCAGGCGGCTGTGGGGCCGCAAGTGGGGATGGATGACCGGCTGGGTCTACCTCCTCGCCCTGCTCTCCACCATCTCGGGCGTCGCCTACGGAGCCGGGCCCTACGTGGCCGCCGCCTTCGGGTTCACGTCGAGCACCAAGACGACCATCGCCTGCGCCCTCGGCCTGCTGCTCCTCGCCACCGTGATCAATTTCGGTGGTACGAAGGTGCTCTCCGCGGCGGCAGTCTTCGGTTTCGCCGCCGAGATCGTCGGCGCCCTCGCGGTGGGCACGTGGCTGCTCGTCGCGCACCGCCACCACGGGCTCGGCGTGCTCTTCGACAGCTTCGGCGCCCAGGGCAGCCACTCCTACCTCTACGCCTTCTCGGCCGCGGCGCTCATCGGCGTGTTCCAGTACTACGGCTTCGAGGCGTGCGGTGACGTGGCCGAGGAGGTCCCCAACCCCGGCAGGCGCATCCCGACGTCCATGCGGCGCACCATCTACATCGGAGGGGCTGCCTCGATCGGCGTGTGTCTCGCCCTGATCCTCGCCGTCACCGACTTCGGCGCCGTGATCAGCGGCGAGAACGCCGACCCGGTGACCCCCGTGCTCACCGAGGCGTTCGGCAGCGGTGGCGCCCGGGTCGTGCTCGTGATCGTGCTGCTGTCCTTCCTCTCCTGTGCCATGAGCCTGCAGGCGGCGGCCAGCCGGCTGACCTACTCGTTCGCCCGCGACCGCATGATCGCCGGCAGCCGTGTGCTGGCGGTCTTCTCCGAGAAGCTGCGGGTGCCGCCGAACGCGCTGCTGCTCGCCGCCGTCCTGCCCGCGCTGATCATCGTGGCGTCCGCGTTCTCCGCCGACGCCCTCGTCAAGATCATTTCCTTCTCGACCCTCGGCATCTACCTGGCCTTCCAGATGGTCGTCTTCGCCGCGCTGCGGGCCCGGGTGCTCGGCTGGCGGCCTTCCGGCGAGTACCGGCTCGGACGCTGGGGGATGCCGGTCACGGTGGGCGCGCTGGCCTACGGCATCGTGGCGCTCGTCAACATCTGCTGGCCGCGCACCCCCGGGACGCCGTGGTACGACAACTACATCGTGCTGGTCAGCGGCGTGGTCGTGCTCGGCATCGGCGCGCTGTACATGGCGGTGGCCAAGCCGCACCGGCGTGGGAACGCGCCGGCGGGTGACGCGGTGATGGCTGACGCGCTTGCGGCGGGGGAGGCCGACCCGGTCGCCGCCCCGTCCTCGTCGGCTGCCTCTGTCTGACGAGGGCTGCTCAGCACTGACAGGTGGGCTCTCGACCGCTGGTCGGCCGAGAGCCCACCTGTCGCGTGTGGAGTCGGCCGAAGGGCGCCCCGGCCCCCTGTCGGCGGACTACCGCCGATCGTGATGATTAACTCCAGTTTTGAAGGTCAATGTTGGCGGTGAACTCGATGGGTGTACCTCTCACCTGGCTGCTGCGGCGTCAGGAACTGCGCCTCAGGCTGGTGGCGGGCCGTGACGGCCTCGACCAGGAAGTGGTCTGGGCGCACAGCATCGAACTCGCCGACCCGACTCCATGGCTCGCCGGCGGCGAGCTGGTGCTCACGACCGGGCTACGGCTGCCGACGTCACCCGAGGCGCGCGCCGACTACATACGGCGTCTGGCGAAGGCCGAGGTGGCCGCCGTCGGCTTCGGGATCGGCCTGTCGCACGAGCAGGTGCCCGCGGAGCTGGCCGAGACGGCAGAGGAGACCGGGCTCGCCCTGCTGGAGGTGCCGCTGCCCACGCCCTTCGTGGCCGTCACCAAGGCGGTCATGGAACGCCTGGCCGAGCAGCAGTACGAGGGTGTCGTCCAGGCGTCACGGATCCAGCCGCGGATGACCCGGGCCGCGCTGCACGGCGGGGCCCAGGCCGTGGTGCGGGAGCTGGCCGTGTGCACCCGCTCCGCCGTGGTCTTCCTGGACCAGGAGGGCAAGCCGCGAGCGGCGCACCCGCCCGGGACCGGTGTTCCGCGAGTGCACGCCCCGGCCGGCGTCCGTAGCCCGGAGGACTGGGCGGCCGCGGTCAGCGCCGGCCCCGACGGAGTGGTCGCCGTGCAGCAGATCCGCGTGGGGCCACGCGTCCACGGCCGTCTGGCCCTGGTCGCCGGTCGGACGCTCACGCCGGTCGACCACCTCCTGCTCGGCCACGCCGCGTCACTGATCGCGCTGGAGGCGGAGAAGCCGCTGCGCCTGCGTGACGAGCAGAGCCGCGTCAACAGCATGCTCCTGCGCATGCTGTTCGACGGAACCGTCGAGGCGGCCGCCGCCTTGGCCCACCTCACCGAGGCGGGTTTCCCGGTCCGGGACGGCATCCGCGTCCTCGCACTGCGGGGCGGCAACCCGCGCCAGGCACTGCACGCCGTGGGGGAGGAACTGGCCGAGCGCGGCCTGCCCCTGTTCGGGCGCATGCACGGCGGATGCGCGGCCGTGCTCCTGCCCGCAGGCCACGGGGCCACGGCACAGACGGTCACGGACGGCGCCCGGGTCCGGCTGAGGTCGCGCACGTGGGCCGGTCTCAGTGCCGTCCGTGCCCTGACCGAGGGTCCCGCGGCCCTGACCGAGGCGCTGAACGCCGCCTCGGTCGCCCAGGCCAGGAGGAGCACGGACGTCGTCGAGTTCGAGTCGCTGGCCGGCCGGATGCTCGCCGCCGTCCCCGAGACGAGAAGGGTCCTGGAGTCCCTGGCCGAGGCCCGCCTCGGCCCTCTGGCCGCCTACGACACGGAACACGGCACCGATCTGCTCGCCTCGCTGCGTGCCTTCCTGGAGCACAACGGCCAGTGGGAGGCGGCCTCCACGGCTCTGGGAGTGCACCGCCACACCCTGCGCAGCCGAATGGACCGAATCCAGAGCCTGTCGGGTGCGGATCTGGACTCGGCCCATGTGCGGGCCGAACTCCTGCTGGCGTTGTCCGCCTGGCAGGAGCCCGGAGGCCTCGGTGGTTAGCCGAGCCGGAGGCCACGGCCGGTAGTCGAGCCGGAGGCCGTGCCCGTTGGCCGAGCCGGAGGCCGTGCCCGGTGATCGAGCCGACGGCCCTGGCCGGTGGCCGAGCCGGCCGTCAGACTGCGCAGGCGGCCTCCTTGGCGATCGCCTCGCCCAGCACGGTCAGCCCTTCCTCCAGCAGGGCGTCCGAGATCGACAGCGGCGGCAGGAAGCGCAGCACGTTGCCGTAGCTGCCCGCGGTCAGGACCAGCAACCCCTCCGCGTGGCAGCGCTGGGCGACCCGGGCGGCGAGACCGGCAGCAGGCACCCGGTCACCGTCCGGCTCCACCAGTTCGACCGCGATCATGGCGCCCCGGCCCCGGACGTCTCCGATCACCGGATGCCGGTCGCTGAGCGCGTTGAGGAAATCGAGCATGGTGTCGCCGATCTCCCGGGCACGCTCCAGCAGGTCGTGGTTCTCGATCTCCTCGAAGACGCCGAGCGCCGCCTCGCAGGCCACGGGGTTGCCGCTGAACGTGCCGCCGAGTCCGCCCGCCGGGACGGCGTCCATCAGCTCGGCGCGGCCGGTCACCGCGCCCAGCGGCAGCCCGCCGGCGAGGCCCTTGGCGGTGGTGATGAGATCGGGCTGGATGCCCTCGTGCTCGCAGGCGAACATCCGGCCGGTGCGGGCGATGCCCGCCTGGATCTCGTCCACGATCAGCAGGACGCCCCGGCTGCGGCAGATCTCGGCGACGCGGCCGAGGAAGCCGGGCGCCGGGACGACGAAGCCGCCCTCACCCTGGATCGGCTCGATCAGCACAGCGGCCACGTTGTCGGCCCCCGCCTGCCGGTCCAGCAGGTCGGCGAGGGCGGACGCCGCCTCCTCGGCACACCGCTCCGGGCCGCCGGGCCAGCGGTACGGGTACGCCATCGGCGCCCGGTGAACCTCCGGGGCGAACGGGCCGAAGCCCTGCTTGTACGGCTTGTTCTTGGCGGTGAGGCTCATCGTGAGCAGCGTGCGCCCGTGGAAGGCGTGGTCGAAGACGACGATGCCGGGGCGGCCGGTGGCGGCACGGGCGATCTTGACGGCGTTCTCCACTGCCTCGGCACCCGAGTTCACCAGGATGGTGCGCTTCTCGCCCGGGACTGGCGCCAGCTCGTTCAGCTTCTCGCACACGTCCAGGTAGGACTCGTAGGGGTTGACCAGGAAGCAGGTGTGGGTGAACCGGCGCAACTGCGCGGCCGCGCGCTCCGCCACCGCGGGAGCGGAGTTGCCCACCGTGGTGACCGCGATGCCGCTGCCGAAGTCGATGAAGGAGTTGCCGTCCGCGTCGACGATCACCCCGCCTCCGGCCGCCTCCACGAACACGGGCAGGACCGAGCCGACGCCGGCCGGCACCAGGCTGCGCTGACGGGCCAGCAGTTCACGCGAACGCGGGCCGGGGATCTCGCTCACGATCCGCCGGACCTGGGTGAGGCCGGGACCGCCGGCCGGCCGGGAAGCACCGGGCATGGAACATCCTCCGGGATGTGCGGGGGTTGGGAGAGCCGAGCCAAGCACTGCCGTGCTCCGCCGGCCATGGACGGATCGGAGTGCTCCCTCCAGCCAGGACAGGACATCCCGGCGAGTGCGATGCCGCCCATCCGGTCCCAAGAATGACGGCCTCAGCAACCCGAGGCGCCGACGTGGCGCGTACGGACGCACGACGCGTACGGAGGCCTGGCGCCCACGGACGCACGACACGTACCGACGCACGCGTGACGGCGTACCGACGCACCTATGACGTGTACGACGCACGTATGACGTGTACGGCGCAGACATGGCGCGTCCGACGCAGACATGGCGCGTCCGACCGTGTGAAAGGAAGGCCGATGCGACAGAGCGCAGGCAAGAACGTGACGGCAGGCGGCCTCGACCGGTCTGCCCGGTCCCTGCGCCACCTGGTCGCGGGGGAGTGGCGAACCGGCGAAGGCGGCGAACTGCTCGACGTCAACCCCGCGCGCCCCCGCGAGACCGTGGCCGTCGGACAGCTCGCCCAGGCCCGCGACCTCGACCGGGCCGTCGCCGCCGCACGCGATGCCTTCCCCCGCTGGGCGGCGACGCCCCACCACGTGCGCGGCCGGATCCTGGACCGGGCCGCCGGCATCCTCGACGCGCACGCCGACGAATGGGGCCAGGAACTGTCATGGGAGGAGGGCAAGACCCGGGCCGAGGGAATCGGCGAGGTGCGGCGCGCCGCGGAGATCTTCCGCTTCTACGCGAGCGAGGCGTCGCGTCCGGTCGGTGAGGTGTTCGCCTCACCGCGGCCCGGCGAGCAGATCCACGTGATCCACCGCCCGGTGGGCGTCGTCGCCGTCGTCACCCCCTTCAACTTTCCCATCGCGATCCCGGCCTGGAAGATCGCCCCGGCCCTCAGCTACGGCAACACGGTGGTCTGGAAGCCCGCCAGCTTCGTCCCGCTGCTGGCCGTACGGCTGGCAGAGGCCCTCGTCGAGGCGGGACTGCCCGAAGGAGTGCTGTCGCTGCTCATCGGCGGCGGCGCTCTCGGCGGCCGGCTGGTCGAGCATCCGGGGGTGGACGCGGTGACGTTCACCGGGTCGACGTCCGTCGGCCGGAGCCTGATCGCGGCGTGCGGCCGGCTGGCCCGTCCCGTCCAGACCGAGATGGGCGGCAAGAACGCGGCCGTCGTCCTCGCCGACGCCGATCTGGAACTGGCCGCGGGAGAGGTACTCGCCGGCGCCTTCCGCTCCACGGGCCAGAAGTGCACCGCCACCTCCCGGCTCATCGTGGCGGAGCCGGTCGCCGACGAGTTCCTGGCCCTGCTGACCGAGCGGGCCTCGGCCCTGCGCGTCGGTGACCCGCTGGAAGAGGACACGGAGATGGGGCCGGTGGTCTCGCTCCAGGCCCGTGACGAGATCCACCGCTCGGTGAGCGCGGGAACGGAACGCCCTGGAGTGGAGCTCCTCACCGGCGGACGCCCCTACGACGACGACCGCATGACGGGCGCCTTCCTGCAGCCCACCGTCGTCGAACTCGCCGGAGACGACCCGCTGTGGCGGGAGGAGCTGTTCGGCCCCGTCCTGTCCGTTCGCCGGGCCCGCGACGTCCAGGAGGCGTTCTCCCTGGCCAACGACAGCGAGTTCGGGCTCTCCGCGGCCGTCTTCACCGACGACCTGCGGGCCGTGGCCGCCGCCACGGACCAGGTGGATGTCGGCATCCTCCACATCAACTCCGAGACCGCCGGGGCCGATCCGCACGTTCCCTTCGGCGGTGCCAAGCACAGCGGGTACGGCCCCAAGGAGCAAGGCCGCGCGTCCCGCGAGTTCTTCACCCGGACCAAGACGGTGTACGTACGCCCGTCGCACGGGCAGGACCGGTGAGCTCCATGACCACGCCGACCACATCGGCCCCATCAGCCATGTCACCGTCGTCCCGTCCGCTGCCCGCATCGCACGGCGCCACCCCCGAGGACGTCCGTCGCGTGGGCGTCGTCGGAGCCGGACTCATGGGCAGCGGCATCGCGGAAGTCTGCGCGCGCGCCGGACTCGACGTCCTGGTCCGGGAGACGGGACCCGAATCCGCGCATGCGGGACGCCGGAGAATCGTCGCCTCCCTCGACCGAGGCCTGCGCAGCAACAAGCTCACCGAAGCCGGCCGCGACGCCGCGCTCGGCCGCATCCGCTTCACCACCGACCTCGCGGACATGGCCGACCGCGATCTCGTGATCGAGGCGGTCGCGGAGGACGAGCGGATCAAGACCGAGGTGTTCACCGCACTCGACAAGGTCGTCAGCCGCCCCAGCGCGATCCTCGCCTCCAACACCTCCTCCATCCCCATCATGAAGCTCGGGATGGCCACCGGCCGGCCGGACCAGGTCATCGGCATCCACTTCTTCAACCCGGTACCGGTCCTCGGCCTCGTGGAGCTGGTGCCGTCCCTGCTGACGAGCAGCCGGACCCGCGTCCGCACCGAGGACTTCGTCACCGGGGTGCTCGGCAAGCAGGTCATCGGCTCCCAGGACCGGGCCGGGTTCGTCGTCAACGCCCTCCTGGTGCCGTACCTGCTGTCCGCCATCCGCATGCTCGAATCCGGCTTCGCCTCCGCCGCCGACATCGACGACGGCATGGTCCTCGGCTGCGCCCACCCCATGGGCCCCCTGCGCCTGGCCGACCTCATCGGCCTCGACACGCTGAAGGCCATCGCCGACTCCATGTACGAGGAGTTCAAGGAACCCCTGCACTCCCCGCCGCCCCTCCTGCTGCGCATGGTCGACGCGGGACTGCTCGGCAAGAAGACCGGCCGCGGCTTCCACGACTACTCCCGTCGAGAGCCCTGACACCTGTGCGAGACATGCGAGAACGGAAGGAGCGAGCATGAGCCTGAGGATCGTGGTCACCGTCAAGTACGTGCCCGACGCGACCGGCGAGCGGCGGTTCGCCGAGGACACCACCACCGACCGGGAGTCGGTGGACGGGCTGCTGTCGGAACTGGACGAATACGCCGTGGAGCAGGCGCTGCAGATCGCCGAGGCACACGGCGACGCTGAAGTGACCGTGCTCACGGTGGGTCCCGAGGACGCGACGGACGCGCTGCGCAAGGCGCTGTCGATGGGCGCGGACAAGGCCGTGCACGTCGACGACGAGGACATCCACGGCACGGACGCGGTCGGCACCTCGCTGATCCTGGCCAAGGCGATCGAGCGCACCGGCTTCGACCTGGTGGTCTCCGGCATGGCCTCGACCGACGGCACGATGGGCGTGGTCCCGGCGCTGCTCGCCGAGCGGCTGGGCGTGCCGCAACTCACCCTGCTGTCCGAGGTCACCGTCGAGGGGGACGCCGTGAGGGGCCGCCGGGACGGTGACGCGGCGACCGAGGAACTGGAGGCCGCCCTGCCGGCGGTCGTGTCGGTGACCGACCGGTCGGGTGAGGCGCGGTATCCGTCGTTCAAGGGAATCATGGCGGCGAAGAAGAAGCCGGTGCAGTCCTGGGACCTGGACGACCTGGACATCGAGCCGCGCCAGGTCGGCCTGGGCGGTTCCTGGACCAGGGTCGAGGCCGTCGCCGCCCGCCCGCCACGCACCGCGGGCGTGATCGTGAAGGACGACGGCGACGGCGGCAAGCAGATCGCCGAGTTCCTGGCGGCGCGGAAGTTCGTCTGAGCCACCGGAACCATCACTTCCTGCCGGTACTTCCTGGAGACAATGACGATGAGTGAGATCCTGGTCCTGGCCGAACACACGGGCGGCGCTGTTCACAAGCCGGCCTTGGAACTGCTGACCCTGGCCCGCAGCCTGGGCGAACCCTCCGCGGTGCTGCTCGGGGCCGGCGACGCCACCGCGGACATCGCGGTGGTACTGGGCGAGTACGGCGCGGCGAAGGTCTACGCCGTCGACGCACCGGAGTTCGCCGAGTACTCGGTGGCGCCGAAGATCGACGCCCTGGAGCAGATCGGCCGACTGGCGAACCCCGCTGCGGTGCTGGTGACCTCCTCCGCGGAGGGCAAGGAGATCGCCGCGCGTCTGGCGCTGCGCCTGGAGTCGGGCGTCATCACCGACGCGGTGGATGTCAGGGCGGGCGAGACCGGGCCGATCGCGACCCAGTCGGTGTTCGCGGCCTCCTACACGGTGGACTCCACCGTCACCCGCGGCACCCCGGTCATCGCCGTGAAGCCGAACGCCACCAGCCCGGAGGCGGCCCCGGCCGCCGGCACCGTGGAGACGGTGCACGTCACCTTCTCCGACCCCGCGAAGGCCGCCAGGGTGGTCGCCCGTACCCCGCGCCGGTCGTCGGGGCGTCCGGAACTGACCGAGGCGGCGATCGTGGTGTCCGGCGGCCGCGGCGTGGGCAGCGGGCAGAACTTCTCGATGATCGAGGAGCTGGCCGATTGTCTGGGAGCGGCAGTGGGCGCGTCGCGGGCGGCGGTGGACGCCGGCTGGTACCCGCACGCGAACCAGGTCGGGCAGACCGGCAAGTCCGTCTCCCCCCAGCTGTACATGGCCAACGGCATCTCCGGCGCCATCCAGCACCGGGCCGGTATGCAGACCTCGAAGACCATCGTCGCCGTGAACAAGGACCCCGAAGCCCCGATCCTCGACCTGGCCGACTTCGGCGTCGTCGGCGACCTCTTCGAGGTCGTCCCCCAGCTCACCGCCGAGATCAGGGCCCGCAAAGGCTGAATCACGCCGAGGCCGGCCCGGCTCACACCGGCAGGACCCTGCCGGCCCGTGACGAACACCGCCCCGCACGCCCCCGCCGGCACACCCCCATGCCCGGGCCGAGGGCAGTGCCGCGTCCTCGCAGTCCCGCTCAACGGCTCGGCCAAGCGGCCTAGTTGAGGTAGTCGGCCACCAGGGAGGCGAATTCGTCCGGGGTGGCCAGCCGGATACCGAGATCCTCGGCCTTGGCTCGCTTGGATCCCGCGCCGTCTCCGGCGACGACCAGGGCGGTCTTCTTGGAGACGCTGGAGGAGGAGCGGCCACCGGCCTGTTCGATGAGCTCGTTCATCTGGTTGCGGCTGAGCTTCTCCAGGGGGCCGGTCATCGCGCCGGTGACGACCACGGTCATCCCGGCCAGCGGCCCGCCCGCACGCTCGGTCTCCTCGGCTCGGTCGCCGGTGCCGCTGTCGTCCGGGGCGGGCGGGGTGGCGCCGGGTTCGGTCATGTTCACCCCGGCGGCCGCGAGTTTCTCGATGAGCGGGGCGAGTTCGGCGAGTTCGGCGACGATCGAGGGGGCCTTCTCGGTGCCGATGCCCTCGACCCGCTGCATCGACTCCGCGTCCGCGGCGCGGATGTCGTCCATGGTGGCGAAGTGCCGGGCGATACGGCGGGACATGGAGCGGCCGGTGCCCCGGACCCCGAGCGCGCACAGCACCCGCGACAGCGGCCGGCTCTTGGCCGCGGCGATGGCGGCGAGAAGGTTGTCGGTGCTGGTGGCGCCCATCCGCTCCAGGCCCAGGAGCTGCTCGCGGGTGAGGGCGAACAGGTCGGCGAGGTCGGCGACCAGGCCGGCGTCGACGAGCTGGACGATCCGGGTGTGGCCGAGGCCTTCGATGTCGAGCTGGTCGCGGCCGGCGGCGTAGGACAGGGCGGCCACCAGGTGGCAGTTGCGGCCGTTCTCGCAGCGCCAGCGCTGCTCGCCGGTGTCTATGCCGGCCCCGCAGCGCGGGCACGCCTCCGGGAAGACGATGGGCTGTTCGTCGCCGGTGCGCAGGTGCGCGACCGGGGCCTCGATGCGGGGGATGACGTCGCCGGCCCGGTGGACCATGACCTGGTCGCCCAGACGCAGGTCGCGGCGGGTGATGTCGGCCGGGTTGTGGAGGGTGGCGTAGGTGATGGTGGCACCGTCGATCTCGACCGGCTCCAGGACGGCGCGCGGGGCGATGATGCCGGTGCGTCCGACGTTCCACTCCACCGCGAGCAGGCGGGTGATCTTCTCGACGGCCGGCAGCTTGTACGCGATCGCCCAGCGCGGAGCGCGTGAACCCGATCCCGCCGACTGCTGGTCGGCCGCCGAATCGGCCTTGACGACGATCCCGTCGATGCCGAACGGCAACTCGGCCCGCAGGGCGGCGATCTCCTGCACCCGGGCCAGCACCTGCGCGACGGTGCCGGCGGTGATGCCGGGCACGGCGGTGCCGGCGGTGGTGTTGATCCCGAAGGCGGCGGCCCGCACCATCAGTTCGCTGTGCGCGAGTTCACCCAGTCGCGAGGCGAGCACCGTCTCCGTGTCGGGCAGAGGCAGCAGGCCGTAGCCGAAGAACGTCATCGGCACGGTGTAGGCACGCTCCTTGGCACGCAGGGTACCCGCCGCGGCGCCGCGCGGATTCGCGAACGGCTGCCCGCCGTGCGCGGTGCGCACCTCGTTGGCGTGCTCGAACTGAGCCGTCGTCATGAGGACTTCACCGCGGACTTCCACGGTGACCGGCTCGGCGAGGGTCTCGGGCAGGCCCTCGATGGTGCCGATCGCGTGTGAGACGTCCTCCCCGGCCGTCCCGTCCCCGCGGGTGATCAGTTGTCTCAGGCGGCCACCGGTGTAGCGGGCGGCGACCGCGAGCCCGTCCAGCTTCGGCTCGACGCTGAACCGCTCGACCTCGTGGCCGATTCGGCGGGCCAGGGACGCGGTCCAGGCGGTGAACTCCTCCGGCGAGAACACGTTGTCCAGACTCAGCATCGCCACCGTGTGCGGCACGTCGCCCTCCACCGCGCCGCCGGCGACCTTCCCCGTCGGAGAGCCGGGCAGCACCTGATCAGGATGCTCCGCCTCCCACTCGGCAATGCCTCGCACCAGCCGGTCGTAGGCGTCGTCGTCCAAGGCGGACGTCCCGCCCGCGTAGTAGGCGGCCGACGCCTTCACCGCGTCCTCGACCGCCTGCGCGTAGGCGGCGGCATCCCTGATCACAGCAGCAGGTGTTGTCATGCCTGTCATCCTGCCTGCCACCACTGACAACGCCCGGCGCAGCCGAAAGAGGAACCACCGCGATGCCATGCGCCGTCGGCGGACCGGCCTTCCCCTTCACGGACTAAACGGACCGGCCGCCCGCCCGGCCCGGGTCCCGCCCTTTCCCGGCCGCCGCCCGGCACATGTGGGAAGCTTGCGCCGAGACCGATTCCTCGGGAGCGATCGGCCGGTCGGGTACCCCGGCATCCGATTGTCAGTGGTCGCCCCTAACGTTCTCCCCATCGTCGCACTGGCGCCGGGATCACCCCGGTGAAATGTGCTTTCTTCGTGATGTCGTGGTCCGAAGGTGGGGGCTCGTGGGTTGGCTGTCGGCGGGTGACGGGTATGAGGTCGCCCTGGTGGATGGACGGGTGGCGGCGCGCGCCACGAAGGGGAGAGCGGCCGGACGGCAGCTCAAGTCCCTGCCGCGCGCGCTGAAGGACCACCCGGAGGTGGACCGGCTGCGGCGGTTCGCCGAATGGCTGGACCGGCACGCCGCGTCGTGCGTGGCGCAGGTCGACGCCTGGATGGTGTCGTCCCTGCCGGTGCCCACGGGCCTGCTGGCCCGGGTGTGGCCGGACGAGGCGTGGCAGTCGGCGCTGCGCGACCTGGTGGTGATCGGCGACGACCCGGACGAGGTCGGATTCCTGCGCGGGGCCACCGAATCCGGTGAACTGAAGGTGGTCGACCTGGACGGGGAGACGGTCCGGCTGTCCCCGGCCACGGTCACCCTGCCGCATCCCGTCGCCCTGCCCGACCTCGACGACATCCGGGAGTTCGCGGCCGAACTGGGCATCGTCCAGCGCGTCGAACAGATCCACCGAGCCGTCTGGCGCCGGCCCGCCGACCTCGACCCGAAGGCCACCCAGGTACGGGACTTCTCCGGCGGCTCCTACCGCTCCCGGTTCGCCCTGGCCGCCCGCGCCACGTCGCTCGGCTACCGCGTATCCGGCGGCTACGCCACCACCCGGGTCCGGGACGCGGGCTCCACGGTCGAGGCGTCGGTGTGGATCGGAGAGCCCTACTGGGAGGACGCGGTGTCCACCGGCACCCTGACCTGGCGCGACGCGGACGGCCGTGCGCTGCCGCTGCCCGAGGTGGGCCCGGTGGCCTGGTCGGAGGGGATGCGGATGGCCGCGGCGCTGTACGCCGGCCGTGTGATCGAGGAAGGCAAGAGCGCATGAGCGAGGGAACGCAGGTGGCGTACGAGGAGGCACTCGCGGCGGGCGCGGTGCTCCCGCCGGACACGCGGGGCGCCGGAGAGCGGGCCGTTCCGCTGACCGCGCGGACGTACCGCCACCCCGGGCTCGACGACCGGGTCGTGGTGCGGCTGGTGGCAGGTGAACTGGGCGCCGCGGAAGACCTCGCGGCCGAGTACCTAGGCCTGGAACGGGACGCGGAACCGGTCGTCGTGGGGCTGGGGCTGCGCCAGTCGCTGGGCTTCCCCGAGTGGGTGCTGGTGCACCACCCGGAGGACGGACACCACGCCCTCGCCGTCGTGGCGGACCTCGAGCGCGCGGCCCGCCAGGCCAGGTCGCGCCCCAAGGCGGCCCTGGACGCCTGCCTGGAACTGGGCGGGCAACTCGCGGCCTCCGTGCCGCACTTCCTGCCGGTCTTCTACGAACAGGTCGGACGCGTATTCCTCGCCGAGGAGAACAGCACCTACGCGGCGCAGATGTTCACGCGGGCCCGCAAGGCTGAGGCACAGCACGGACTGCCCGTCGACGAGGAGCGACTGGACGCCGTGTTCCTGGAGTTCGCGCTGGCCGGCGCTCTCCCGGTGAAGGTGCTCACCGCCCACGCCAAGGAACTCGCCGCCCGCCTCCCGGCCGACGAGGCGCTGCGGCGTTTCACCCGCCTGTGCCTGCGCCGGACCGCGGGCGGCATGCCGCCCTCCGCCCAGATGGCCAAGAGCCTGCGCAAGCTGGCCGTCGCCGCCGGCCGGGACGCCGACCAGGTCGAACGGGACTATCTGTCCGAACTGCTGAACCTCGAGGCCACGCTGTGGGCCACTGCCGGCTGGTGGCGGGAACACCGTACGGCCCTGACGGCTCTCGCCAGCCGCGAACCGCGGGTCCGCGGCACCCTGTTGAACCTGCTGCCCGTCAGGCGTGACAGCGAACTGCCCGAGCTCTGGCTGCGGTTGCTGGACGATGCCGGCGCCACAGCCGGCCTGTGGGACACCTCGCTGCCCGAGGAACAGCGGCCCGACGACGGCACCGCGGGCTGGCTGGAACGCTTCCTGACCTTCAACCAGCAGACGTCGTCCTGGAGGAGCTCCGGCCGCCTGCCCGCCCTCTACGCCCTGGTGGAACGGATCGCCGACCCGCTGCGCGCCCAACTCACTTCTGCTGCGGAGGAGTTGCCAGCCGGCGATGACATCGACCTGATCGACCTGCTGCTGTCCCTGGACATCCCCGTCGCCGCCCCGGGCGAGAGGGCGGGCCTGCCGCTGGTGCAGTGGTCCCGGGAGGACGGGCAGCGCGACCTGCTCGCGCTGGCCGCCGACTCCCGGTTCCACGCGGCGTTCCACCGCGGCGCCGACCGCCTCGGAAACAACGACGACGGGGCCCGTACGCTGCGCATGCTCGCCGCGTCGCCCGGCGGCCGCCCGCTGCTCGCCGAGTGGGTGCGCTCGGTCGCCCGGAGCTTCACCGCCGTCGGCCTGCCCCAGCTGCCCGAAGCGTTCAACCGGCTCAAGTGGCTCCCGGCCGAGGCGCTGGCGCTGGCCGAGGAGGACGTGCGCGCCGCCGTCGCCACCGACCTGGCACCCGTCGTCGTACGCACCCTGCGAGCCGGACTCTTCGACGAACTCGGCTGGCCCGCCTGGGAGGACGCGACCGCCGCCCTCGTGCCCAAGGCGAACGTCGAGGACATCCTCGTCGCGGACGCCTGGCCCCACCTCGTCGTCGCCGGCTCCGCACAGGCCCGCGTCATCGGCCCCGACGGCACCCTCCTCACCCACGACCTGCGCATCCCGGCGAACGACGCCTGGGGCGACCCGGGCTTCCACCACGTCGACGGCGAACTCCTGGTCCACTGGCGCACCCGAGGAAACGGCCTGCGCGGCTACTGGCACACCCGTGCCGACCACGTCCACGACCTCAAGGGACCCGAGCGGACCCGCAGCACCGAGATGGACTGGTACCGCGGCGCCCTGCCGCACGCCCTGACCCTGCCCGGCGGCGGCCGGACCACCGGCGGCGGCGTCCTGCACGCCGGTGACACCACCGTGCCCGAGGACCGGCCGCTCCTCTTCGACGGCTCCTCGCACTGGGTGTGGCACACCGGCTCCGACGAACCGCAGACGCGCGGCTGGTACGAGTACGACCCGGCCACGGGCGGCCTCGGACGCATGAGCCGGCCCGCCTTCCTCGCCGACGCGCTGCGCGACGCCCCCGAGGGCAGCACCTTCCGCACCGGCCGGCTCCTGCCCGCACCGACGACCGAGCCCGCCCCCGCCTGCGCGCCCGTCGGCGGCCTCGTCGGCCTGCGCGTCGTGGAACTGCCCGGCGGCGCCCTGCGCGCCGAGGACCTCGCCGGACACCGCATCACCCTGCCCGCCGGCACCGGCGAGCCCTCCGCCCTGGTCGTCTTCCCCGGCGACGACCGGGCCCGCGCCGTCGTCCGCAACAACTGGCAGCTCGAGATCGTCGACCCCGACGGCATCGTCACCTCCGTCGCCAAGACCGACCGCACCCCCGGCGTCTTCGGCGAAGGCACGCTGCTGCTGCCGCCGGTCCAGTACTGGGAGAGCCTCACCCCCCGCGACCCGGTCGCCTCCAAGGCGCTGCGCAACATCGACCGGGACACGGCCGCCGCCCTGCTGACGGCCGCCGCCCAGGACGACACCGAGGCCCTGCCGGAGGCCGTCCGCACCCTGCTGCCCGTCAGCCACCCGGCGCTCGTCGCGGGCATCGCCGGCGTGCTGCGGCACGCCGCCGGCCAGCAGGCCGCCCTCGACGCCGTGGCCCGGCGGCTCACCCGCGCCCTCGAAGACGGCCCCGACGCGGACGGCCCGGCCGGCCCCCCGGACACCGCCCTCCGCGACGCCATGAACGGGCTCGGGGTGCACCCCACCTACCGGTGGCACCACCCCGACGGCAAGGACACCGCCTTCCGCGCCCTGCGCACCCTCACCCGGGCCGCGGGCCTCACCGGCGACGCCGTACCCGAGGAGCGGACCACGACCCTCCACCTGGACGGCGTCGAAATCGACGTGGCCGACCCGCACCTGCTCACCCTCCTCGCCCGCGGCGCCGCGCTCGCCTACCGCACGGCGTCCCCCGTCACCGACGAGGAACACCGCGACGTACTGCGCGCACTGCTGACCGCGTTCGACACCCTCGGCCTGACCGCGCCCGACGCCTCCGCACACTGGCGCCAGGTGACCGTCCGCCTGCCCAGCGCACTGCTGCGCACCCCCTCCGGCCAGTGGCGCGACGGCGCCTGGAACGGCCTGCTGCCACTGGGCGACGGCGCGTTCCTCGCCCTGCTGGGAGACCGCCGACTGGAGGACGCCGACAGCACCTTCCACGGCTTCTTCCACGACCCCACGGGACGCTTCGAGGCACCTGAGCCCTACACCCTCGTCTCCTGCCTCCCGCCGGGCGACGACGCCACCCCCGGCCGCCTGCGCGGGCTCCTCGCGGAACTGGCCGCCCGCGGACCCGCACCCTGGTTCCCCGAGGCCGCCGCCGAATTCGCCCGGCTCACCGGCGTCACGGACACGACGGCCCGGCTGATCGTGGCCGGCCTGCCCGGCGTCGACGCCTACCAGCGGACGTTCCTGACCGCCGAGGCACGGGCCGTCACCGGCGTCAAGGTCGCCCCGGCCGCCGTGGCCAAGGACGAACTCAGCGGCCTCGACGCAGGCATACGGGCCGCGGTGGTCGGGGCGCTGCTGCCCGCCGACCCCGCCCGGCTGTGGACCGACGGCCCCGACGTGCGGGCTGCCGCCGACGTCTGGATCAAGGCGGTCGGACGGCGCACCGCCCTGCCCGAGGACATCCTCGGCGACGCCGTCCGCTCCCTCAGGCACAGCCGGTGGGACGTGCGGCAGGCCCTGCCGGCCCTGCTGGACCCGGCCGGAGACCCCCGCCTCAGCCGCGACCTCGAGTGGGAGGTCAACGGCGACCGGGTACGGCCCGTCGGCAACGACGCGGCCGGATTCACCGAGCAGATCCTCGTCGGCTCCGTGGACACCCTCGCCTGGCTCGCCCACCGGCTGCCCGCGGGCGACCCGCTGCGCGCCGCGCTGCCGCCGGCGCTCACCGCGGTCCGCGCCCGGGTGGCCCACCCCGGCCTGGTCCTCGACCTCAACCGCTACATCAGCCTCACCGACTTCCGGAAGACCGCCGGCAGCCCCACCGAGACCGGGGAG
Source organism: Streptomyces sp. NPDC031340 (assembly GCF_055569945.1). Lineage (NCBI taxonomy): Bacteria > Bacillati > Actinomycetota > Actinomycetes > Kitasatosporales > Streptomycetaceae > Streptomyces > Streptomyces sp. NPDC031340. The sequence continues at coordinate 10,530 of NZ_JBVIIE010000017.1, read as the reverse complement.
AAGTTCGTCCGCTACGGCGCGGTGATCCTGCCTACGCACGACGACCAGCCCGCCCCCGGACTGCGCGTCGCGCTGCTCGACGAGGCCGGCCAGGACCCGTACCTGCCCGCGATCCGGGTCGACGGCGGGCGGCCCTACGCGGCCGAGGTGGCGCTGAGGCTGGTGCGCGACCAGCGTTTCGCGGCGCTCCTCGCCGACCCGGGCGAGCCGCTCGCGGGGGAGCGCGGCAAGGACGGCACCTGGTGGCCGCAGGACCCCTCCCGCTCGGTGCCGGACCTGGTGACCGAGGCGGCCGGGGAGTACGGCATCGGCGAGGACGCCGCCGCCCTCTACCTGATGCTGCTCGCCCTGCCCGACCCGACCGACCGGATGACGGCGCGCTGGACGGGCTGGAAGCCGGCCCGTCTGAAGGCGGCGCGCACCGAACTCGGCGGCACCGACCTGGTGATCGGCGCGGACCGGGCCCGCGCGGGCCGCTCGCTGTTCCTGCCCGGCGCCTGGGCCGAGCAGTCGGCCCCGCGCCTGCCCTTGGAACGGTGGAAGCTGCCGCTGTACGACGTGGTGCACGGCGAGCACACCCCCTTCGGCGCCCTCGTGCCGACCGAACCGGCCGCGGACCTGTTCCGCCGGGCCTGGCAGCGGGTCCGGGAAGGCGACGCGCCCCGCTTCGAGGAACTGAAGGTACGGCGCGGCCGCGGACGCCGCCGCTGAACCACCCGGTGAGCGGGGTGCCGGGCACCCCGCTCGCGCCCCCGCTCACCGGTCCCGGCCGCGCGCAGGCCTGCCGCACCGCACGGTCCCGCCGCGCGCCGCACGGTAATCGGCCCCGCCGAGCGCGTGGCGGTGACCGGCCCCGCCGATCGCCTGCGGGGACCGGTCCCGCCAAGCGCCTGACGGGACTCGACCCCGCCGGGCGCCGCGCGGGACCCCGACTCCGCCGGGTGCCGCCCGGCGACACCTTTCCCACGCCCACCTAGGACACCCATGACGCACACCGACACGGCGGCGACCCTCCCGGCCCGGCAGACACTGCCCGCCGAGGAACGCCACGCCACCGAACTCGCTTTCCTCGCCGCCCACGACGAGGGTCCCCGCCCGCCCGGCTGGCGGCTCACCCCCCGCTCCGTGGTCACGTTCGTCTGCGGCAGCGCGGGCGAACCGCTCACCCTGCCCAAGCCCCACGCCACCCTGCCCGACAAGCTGGTCATCGCCCCCAAGTTCATCGGGGAGCGCGCCCTGGTCGAACGGTGCGTCGTCACCCTCGCCGGCGAGCGCGGACTGCTTCTCGTCGGCGAACCCGGCACCGCCAAGTCGATGCTCTCCGAACTGCTGGCGGCCGCCGTCAGCGGTACCAGCGCGCTGACCGTGCAGGGCACCGCCGGCACCACCGAGGACGCCCTGCGCTACGGCTGGAACTACGCCCTCCTCCTCGCCCAGGGCCCGACCCCGCAGGCCCTGGTCGACTCGCCGGTGCTGGCGGCGATGCGCGCGGGCCGGGTGGCGCGTGTCGAGGAGATCACCCGCTGCCTGCCTGAGGTCCAGGACGCCCTGGTGTCGATCCTGTCCGACCGCCGGATGAGCGTGCCCGAGCTGTCCGGCACGGACGACGCCCAGGTCGCCGCGGCCCCCGGGTTCACCGTCATCGCCACCGCCAACCTGCGCGACCGGGGCGTGTCGGAGATGTCCGCCGCGCTCAAGCGCCGCTTCAACTTCGAGACCGTGCACCCCATCGGGGACGTGGAGGCCGAGACCGCGCTCGTCCGGCGGCAGGCCACCGCCGCCGTGGAACGCGCCGGCGCGGCCTTCACCGTCGACGACGCGGTCCTCGACGTCCTGGTCACCGCCTTCCGCGACCTGCGGGCCGGCCGGTCCGCGGAGGGCTGGGACGTGGAGCGGCCCGGCACGGTGATGTCCACCGCCGAAGCCGTGCAGGTCGCCGTCTCGCTCGGGGTGGCCACCGCCTACCTGCCCGGCGGCGACGCCCTCGACCTCGTACCCGGCCACCTCCTCGGCGTGGTCCGCAAGGACGACCCGGCCGATCACGCGCGGCTGCTGGGCTACTGGGACGGCCCGGTGCGCCGCCGCGCCGAGGACGGTTCCGCGCTCTGGCGCCGCCTGTGGGACCTGCGGGAGAACCTGCGGTGACGGCTTCCCTGGACCCGAGGGCGGCCGTCGCCGCCCTCGCCGATCACACCGAGCCGTACCTGCTCGGCGTCCGCCACCACAGTCCGGCGCTGGCCGCCGTGGTGCCCGCCCTGCTGGACGCCTGCCGCGCCGAGGTCGTGTGCGTGGAACTGCCCGCGGAGTTCCAGCCGTGGCTTGCGCACCTGGCCGCCCCGGGGACCGTCGCGCCCGTCGCGCTGGCCGCGACCGGCGTGGACGGACGGCTCGGGTTCTACCCGTTCGCCGACTTCTCACCCGAACTCGCCGCCGTGCGCTGGGCCCGGGAGCGCGGCGCCGACGTCGTCTGCTGCGACCTGCCGATGTCCGACCCGCGCCGGCACACCGAGGAGGCACTGCCCGCGGGCGACACCCGCACCGCGGTGCCCCTGGCAGGGCCCGGCCCGACCGCCTTCGCGGACGCCCTCGCCGCCGCCGGCACCGGCCGTGACGGCGACGACCTGTGGGACCGCTGCGTGGAGGTCCTCGCCCCCGGCTGCACGCCGGAGGCGATCCGCCGGGCCGCGCTCGGAGTCGGCTGGGCGCTGCGCCGCGACGCGGAGTCGGCGGGCGGCGTCCCCGCGATCGACCTCGCCCGGGAGGCCCGGATGCGCGAGACCATCGCCCGCGCGGGGGAGGGCGGACGCCGGGTCGCGGCCGTCGTGGGCGCCTTCCACGCCCCGGCGCTGACCGCCCCGGACATCCCCGGGCCGACGGCCCCGGACTCCGCCGTGCCGACGGCCGCGGGTGTCTCCGCGCCGATCGCCATGGACGCTGCCGGGCCGGCGGCAACGGGCGTACCCGCGCCGGCGGCCGTGGACACCACCGGCCCGGCTGCCACGACGGCCCCCGCGACGACCGCTCCGAAGGCCCCGGCGCCGGACACCCCTGGCCGGGGCACCGTCGGCCCGCCGACCGGGGGCGCCGCCGGCCGGCGGACCGCCGTCGGCGAAGGGCCGGCCGTCGTCACCTCGCTCGTCGCGTACGCCTTCGATCTGCTGGACTCCCGCTCCGGATACCCGGCCGGAATCCGCGACCCGCGCTGGCAGCAGGCGGTCTTCACCGCCGCCGGCGACCCCGGGCAACTGCGCCGGGCCGCGGCGCGCGCCATCACCGACGTGTGCCGGGAACTGCGCGCGGCCGGGCACACCGCGGGCACCGGCGAGGCCGCGGAGACCCTGCGGGTCGCCTGCGATCTGGCCGCGCTGCGCGGCCTCGCCGCCCCGGGACGCAGCGAGGTCCTGGAAGCACTCACCGCCGTCATGGGCCAGGGGGAGCCCCTCGGCCGCGGCCGGGCCCTCGCCCGGGCTCTGGAGACCGTCCTGGTCGGCACCCACCGCGGCCGGACCGCGCCGGGCACCCCCCGCTCCGGCCTCGGCCCCTCCGTGGAGGCCGAACTCGCCGCCCTCCGGCTGCCCCACCCCGACGACCCCGCCCCCCGCGAGATACGTCTAGACCCGCTGCGCTCCGCCCTCGACGGCCGCCGCGAGATCCTGCTCCAGCGCCTCGCCGTGTGCGCGGCGGGGTACGGCGAGCCCGTGCGCGTGACGGGCACCGGCGACGGCACCGCCCTCACCACCCGCTGGCGGCTGTCCTGGTCCCCGTCCGTCCCGGTGCGGCTGGACCTGGCCGGCATCCGGGGCGTGACCGCGGCCCTGGCCGCCGAAGGCACCCTGCGCGAGACGTTCCGCAAGGAGTCGGCGGACGGCGGACCCACCTGCGGTCTGGTCCTCGCCGGCCTGGAGGCGGCCGCCCGGTGCGACCTGCCCGCCCTGCTCGCCGAACGCCTGACGGACGCCGCCGAGGTGCTTCCCGCCACGGCCACCCTCCCCGAACTGCTCACCGCGCTCGACCTGATGGAGGCACTGCGGCGCGAGCACCTCCCCGGCACCACCCCACAGGCCCGCCGGACCGCCGCCGACCTGGCAACGGAGCTGCTGGAGGCGGCGGTACGGGCCCTGCCCGGCCTCGCGGGCAGTGACGATCCGCAGGACGCGGCCGCCCTCGTCGCACTGTCCGCGCGGGTCGGCGAACACCGCCTGGGGCTGCGCATGGACGACGCGCTGCGGACCCTCGCCCGCGACGGTTCCCCCCTCATGCAGGGCGCCGCCCTGGCCTCCCGGGTCCTGCTCGACCTCGACCCCGCCGCCGGCCTCGGCGCACGCGCCGCCGGGTGGACCGACACGGCCACCACCCCCGAGGGACGCCGCGCGTTGGCCCGTCGCCTCGCCGGGCTGCTGAGCGGCGCCGCACCGCTGCTCCAGTCGGCGCCGGCCGCTCTCGACCCGCTGCTCGAACGCGTCGACACGCTGTCCGACCAGCAATTCCTGGACCGGCTGCCGGCCCTGCGCGGCGGCTTCGACACCCTCACGCCCGCCGGCCGCGACCGGCTGCTGCACACGGTGACCGAACGCCTCGGCCACCGCGTCGACCTGTCGCTGAACGCCCCGCCCCACCTGCTCGCCCTGTGGACGGCCGCGGACACCGCGGGCCGCGCCGCGCTCACCGCACTGGGCCTGCCGCTCAGCACGCAGGAGACGGCCGCCCCGGCCACCGCCCCCGCCCCCGAAAACGCCGCGACCGCCCCCGCCCCGGAGCACCCCGAACCCGGGCCCGGCCCCGCGCCGCAGGCCGCCACCCACGACCTTGTGCCCGCCCGCGACCTTGTGCCCGCCCGCGACCTCGCGCCCGCCGACCGCTGGCGTCTACTGCTCGGCCGGGAGACCGACAAGCTGCCGCGGGACGCCCGCCGTTACGCCCACGCCCTGGACGAGCTGTACGGCGCCGGCCGCGGCGAAGGCTCCGCGGACCTCGGCCAAGGCGACGGCCAGGGCCGGGGCGGCGGCCAGGAGGCGTCCTTCCCCACGGCCAGGGAGTGGGCCGAGGAACTGGAGGCACTCTTCGGCACGGAGGTCCGCGAGGAGGTGCTGGCCCGCGCCGCCGACCAGGGCCGCAACGACGTACTCGCGGAGCTGGACCCGGACGCGGTCCGCCCCTCGATCGACCTGCTGACCTCCGTGCTGTCCCTCGCCGGCGGACTGCCCGAACACCAACTCGCCCGGCTGCGCCCGCTGGTGCGCCGTCTGGTGGAGGAACTGGCCAGGGAACTGGCCACCCGGATGCGGCCCGCGCTGACCGGGCTGGCCACCCCGCGCCCCACCCGCCGCCCCGGCGGCCGCCTCGACCTGCCGCGCACCCTGCGCGCCAACCTGGCCCACACCCGCCGTACCTCCGACGGCCGCACGCTGGTCGTCCCGCAACGGCCCGTGTTCAGCACCCGCTCCCGCACGGAGGCGGACTGGCGCCTGATCCTGGTGGTCGACGTGTCCGCGTCGATGGAGGCGTCCGTCGTCTGGTCGGCGCTGACCGCGGCCGTCCTCGGCGGTGTACCCACCCTGTCGACGCACTTCCTGGCGTTCTCCACCGAGGTGATCGACTTCACCGACCGGGTCGACGACCCGCTGTCGCTGCTGCTGGAGGTCCGGGTGGGCGGCGGCACCCACATCGCCGCCGGACTGGCGCACGCCCGGACGCTCGTGACCGTCCCCAGCCGGACCCTGGTGGTCGTGGTGAGCGACTTCGAGGAGGGCGCCGCGCTGGGCGGACTCCTGGGCGAGGTACGGGCCCTGGCCGGCTCCGGGGTGCATCTGCTGGGCTGCGCCGCCCTGGACGACACCGGCGCGCCCCGCTACTCGGTGCCCGTCGCCCGGCAGCTCGTCGCGGCGGGGATGCCCGTGGCCGCCCTCAGCCCCCAAGCCCTCGCCCGCTGGGTGGGCGACCGTCTGCGCGGAGAGAATCGATGAATCCCGAACTGCCCCCGGCGGCGCCCGACGTGGTGGCGGCCGCCGTCGAGGTCCTGACCGCCCGGCTGCGCAAGAGGCTGGACGCCGCCGTGGAGACGTACACCACCGCGCCGGTCGTCGACGACGGCACCGCGCGCAGGGTCCGCTGCGGTGAGGACGCCGAGGTCGTTCTCGTGCCCGGCCCCTCGGGTGCGGTGACGGAAGCGGCGCAGGCGACGTGCACCTGCCTGCTGGCGCCGCGCTGTCTGCACCGTGCGGCCGTACTCGGCGCGTGCCCGGTGGCGGACACGACGGCCCCGCCCGAACCGGCCGAAGCGGCGGCGGACACCGCGCCCGGACCCGTCGACCCGGTGGCGGACACCGCATCCGAACCCGCCGGCCCCGCGGCGGCCCCGGCGTCCGTGAGCGCGGCGTCCGCGCGCACGGCGTCCGCGCGCACGGCTCCCACCGCCGCTCAGGTGGCCGCCGCACGCGGGCTGTGGTCGGCGGCCGCGGCCGTCCTCACGGGCGGGGTGCCGGCGACGGGCGCGGTGCCGCAGGCGGAACTGCTGCGCGCCGCGCACACCGCGCGGCTCGCCGGCCTGCACCGTGCCGAGGCGGCGGCCCTGCGGGTGGTGCGCCAGGTGCGCGGCGCCCGGGCCCGCCACGACGGCCACCGCCTGGCGGACCTGGTCGCGGGCCTGCGCGAGGTGCTCCTCATCACGCACCGGCTGGCGGCACAGGACCCCGACCCCGCCCTGATCGGCACCGCCCGCCGCGGTTACCGGCCGGGCGGCGGCCTTCGCGTCCACGGCGTGTGCCGCGAACCGGTCGTCACCGCCACCGGCTACGGCGGGGTCGTCACCCACCTGGTCGGGGAAGACGGGCAGTGGTTCTCCGTCGCCGACGTCAAGCCCGGCGGAGCCGCCCGCGCCCGGGGCGCCGGCACCGCCACTGTCGCCCTCGGCTCGCACACCCTCGACCACGCAGGGCTCGCCCGCGGCGGTCTGCTGGTCTCCGGTGCGACGCTCTCCCCGGACGGCCGCCTGGGAACCGGCAAGGGAGTACGAGCCACTCCGCTGACGGGGCGGCCCTGGGCCGACGGCCCGCTGGCCGCCCTGTTCGCCCGCCCCCTGCACGAGGCGGTCGCCGAGCGCCTGAGCGCACCGGCCGACGCCGACCCGGAGCAGGAGGGCACGACGATCCGTGCGCTGATCGGCTGCGACCTGGTCGTGACCGGCGCCGCGGGCGACCGGATCTTCGCGCGGGAACTGCGCCCCGACGGCGCGGACGGCCTGCTCGTCCGGCTCACCCCGGCCAACAGCCACCCCGGCCTGGCCCACACGGCGAACTTCCGCCGTCTCGCGTCCCGCCCCGGCCTCTGCGTGCGTGTCATCGGCCGGCTGGATCCCGACCGCGCCGCCACCCTCCGCCCGCTCGCCGTCGCACCCGTGCCCGGCACCGAGGCGACGCTCAGGCTGCCCACGGACTGGAGCGGCCACGCGGACCTCGGCTACGACCGTCTGGAGGCGACCCACTTCCCACCCCCCGAAACCCTCGTCCAGCTTCCCGGATCCACCGGCGTCCCCCCGGACCCTCTGGCCGAAGCCCCCCTGTGGCGGCTGCGCCGACTGGTGGAGACAGCCGTCTCGGGAGGCCGCAGGACCGTCGCCGAACCGCCGGGCGACGGTGTCACCGCGCGACTGCGCCGCGGCGGCTTCGCGACGGCCGCGGATCTCGCCGCGCACCTGACCGGCGAGGCCGCCCGCCGCACCCGCGACGCCTTCGGCCGCCTGGAGGACACCGACCCGGACGCGTACGCCCGCGCATGGCTGGCGGCGGCCGTCTACCTGACCGGCACGGAACGTGCGCTGGTCCAGGCCACCTGGCACCACCCGCCCGCCGCCTGACCGAGCCCGCCCCTCCCCGGACGAGCGCTCCGCGAGCCGACCGGCCAGCGCCCTGCACCGCCGCAATCCCGACACGATTCGACACACCTGCGCACCCGGCACCCCTCCACCAACCGGGGGCCGCGACCACGCAGATGGGAGGCCGGGACGGCACGCGGAGCCGCGTCGTACGCACGGGCGGCCACAGCAGCGGACGCCAGGCGGGCAGCGGCCCGTCCCACGACGACCGGGACGGACCGCTCCCGCGCCCGCCGTCCACCAACGGCTCGGTCTCCGGGAGCCGTCCGGGAGGGGCCATCGCCCGACGGCACCGCGAGGGCCCCGAGGGTGACCGCCGACGGGAGCGCGCCCCGTGGGACGGCGTGCGGAGAACTCACGGCACCAGCGGCCGTTGCCTCAGGCGGCCGGGCGGGCGCTCAGCGCGTGGGCCGCGCGCCAGCAACGCATGGCCGCGTCCTCGGGCGACTCGCCGTGCGGATCGAGGATCCAGTCCTCGAGGAGCGCTCCGATGCCGGCGAGGATGAACCGTGTCATGTCCTCCAGGACGGCGGCCGGCAGTCGGGAACCGTACTCTTCACCCACCCTTCGTCGGGTGCCCGGCCGGAAGTACTCGGTGAGTGTCTGTCCGACCTGCCGCGCGACCGGGCTCTGAATGACGTGCCGGTAGAACTGCCGGTGGGACCAGAGGTGCCGTGTGAGCGCGGCGAGCACCGCGGGCGGCTTGTCGCCGGGCCACGCCGCATCGGCGTCGTGAGGGACCTCCCGGCGCAGCAGATCCTCCGTGGCGGCCAGGAGAACGGCAGCCGCGTCCGGGTAGTGCAGGTAGATCGTCTGGCGGGTCAGCCCCGACTCCTGGGCCAACGCGGCCACGGTCAGTTTGTCGCCCCGCGCGACGAGGCCGATGGCCGCACTCAGCAGCGCCCGCTGGGACCGGACGGCGCGTCGGTCTTCCGACGTGCTGCTCGACCTCGGCTCCTGTGGGTGCTCCATGAGCCGCATCCTGACACTCTGATTGACAGGTGTCAATCACCGGCCCTACGGTTGACACCTGTCAAATAGGAACGGAAGTGATCGGGATGCGCACCATGCGCGCTCAGCGGCTCGACACCACCACGGGCGCCTTCAGCGTCGAGGACGTTCCGGTACCCGCCCCAGGCCCGGGCGAGGTCCTCGTCAAGGTGGCCTACTGCGGAATCTGCCACTCGGACCTGAGCCTCCTCGACGGCACGTTCAGCGCCGAGGCGGTCGGCGGCCCCCAGGTGATCACCCAGGGGCACGAGGCCTCCGGCTTCGTCGCGGAGCTCGGTCCCGGCGTCCGGGGCTGGTCGGTCGGTGACCCGGTGATCCCCGCTGCCGGCCGCCCGTGCCTGGAGTGCCGTAATTGCGCTCGTGGCGACTTCGCCCACTGCCTCCAGGTCCGCATCATGGCCTTCGCGTACGACGGTGCGTGGGCGGAGTACACCGTGGCGATGGCGGCCGGACTCACGCGCGTGCCCGACAACGTCCCGATGGAGCAGGCCGCGATCCTCGCCGACGCCGTCTCCACCCCCTTCGGCGCGGTCGTCCACACCGGTGAGGTGCGCGTCGGGGAATCCGTCGGCGTGTGGGGCGCGGGCGGCGTCGGGACGCACATCGTGCAGATCGCACGACTGGTGGGCGCCACTCCCATCATCGTCATGGACGTCAACGACGAGGTGCTGCAGCGTTCGCTGGACCTCGGCGCGGACCACGCGTTCCGTTCGGACGACCCCGACTTGCAGGCCAAGATCGCCGCGGTCACGGACGGCCGGATGCTCGACGTCACCTTCGACGCGGTGGGGATCAAGCCGACGTTCGAAGCCGCGCTCGCCCTGACGCGCAGCGGGGGCCGTCTCGTGGGCGTGGGCATGAGCGGTCAGGAGCCCACCGTCGGTTCGACGACGTTCTTCAACCTGACCAAGAAGCAAGTGCGCGGTCACCTCGGCTACGAGACCACCGACATCGAAACGCTCGCCAAGCTGGTCTCGAGTGGCCGGCTCGACCTCAGCCGCTCGATCAGCGAGATCATCCCCCTCGAGGACATCGCTGAGGGAATCCGCAAGCTCAAGTCCCACGAGGGCAACCCGATCCGCATCCTCGTCAAGCCCTGAGGCAGGGCTGCTCGGAGTGGGCTTCCGCGCGGTCGGGAGCCCGTTCGGCCCGCTGCTCCCGCACGGGCCGCAGTCACCTCGACGGGAGGGGGCGCCGGGACGGCTGCGAGTTCGCGGGCTTCGGCGTTCGGGCCCCGTGAGCGCATGCCGACCTCGCCGACGTCACCTCCTGTGCGTGCTGGCCCTGGTCAGGGAACGGGCCGGTGACCGGTCCGGCACCGAGACCCTGTGCCGGCAGGCCGCCGAGGCCGGACACCGCCCGGCACTGCGCGCCCTGGCCAAGCTCCGGGAGCAGGCCGACGACCTGACGGAGGCACAGAAGCTAGTCCAGCAGGCGGTGGACGCCGGCGACTCCGTTGCCGCCTCCGGGCGGCAGCACGGCAGCAACCGTCAGCCGGTCCCGGTTCACCGGCAGCGGAGAGCACATACCGCCGGCCGCTCCGTCCGCAGCCCGCGTTGATGCTCCTATTGCTCGTCAAGCGCTCTGAGGCAGGAGGCGCAAGGTACTTTCGTTGCATGTCACTGACTCCCGACGACGAAGTCCGCAGC